>DATFCN010000059.1:0-25795 GCA_035253045.1 Nitrososphaera sp. | reverse complement strand
TGCTTCTACTTGGCAAATACAGTCTGAACATGTCCTATTGCTAATGCCAAAGTGTTTGAAAGATCCGGATTTCCCACCCAATAGCGGAAAGGCACAGCTTTAGGACTTTATTTCGAAACAATTATGTAAGCACATAGTGGTAGAGGCGCATCCTAAAGGGCAGGAAGAAGAACCTCAGCCGTTGACTAATGTTTCGATTCATACGTCAGCTCAACGACGCAGATACTTAGAGATATAAGAATCGCTGTAAACTCTTATTAATAACGATTACGTCTTTTATCGAAGGGCTGTAGGCATCATGCGGTATCACATGAATCAAACATATCGTATGTCTGATAATAACAACAACAACAAATCTCGAACAAATTCCATTGCGATCAATTACTTATCTACTTCAAAGCTAAGATCACAAATAAAGGACTTTGAAACCAACCAACAATCATCGCATCTATTGCAGAGCCCCGAGGAACAGCATTTGCCACAGAAATGTTCTATCAACATCTTAGTGGTTGACGACGAAACAGATACACTGTTTACCTATGAGTCCTTTTTATCTGGTGAGGGATATAATGTAAAGACGTTTATCGATCCAATAGAAGCACTAAAGCACTTTGTCCAACTACCAGATCCCTCTTGTTATTACAATCTTGCGCTTTTGGATATAAGGATGCCAAAACTAAATGGGCTTCAGCTATTTTATAAAATGAAAATGTTGAGTCCCAAAATTAAGATAATGTTTTGTTCTGCACTTGATATAGCAGAAGAACTGACAAGCATGTTGCCTGATATAAAACACGAACACATCATCAAGAAGCCTGTTGACAGAGAATACTTTATCCACAAGGTAAATTCTGCACTCAACAAACAATAGCGCTCATCATTTGAGGGCACGTTTCCATGCTCTAAACCAAGAAAGTCATAAAAATTTTGCTCAAAAGCTGGACCAAGAATGCTAGAGTCCACCCAAAGGACCCCGAACATTCGGAGTGCACTGAAGGCTTATGAAGTTGTTTCTTATTACAGCCGGTTTTGTTCATAGCACGAAGAGAAGTGGACAATTCAGAGATCATCCCGATAGAATGAGGCTAAGTTCGCGCTTCTATTTTCCACGCTTTATAAGCAATTTCATTAGCAGAGGCGTCACAATAGGGACCTCAGGCCTGATCCGCGAAGTCCTGTCAGTCGAAGTAAACTTCATATCCAATGGTTATGCCATTACCTCAGTTGAGCATATCGTATTGGTTGCACAGAGAGATCATAGAGTCAGGGATGTAGTCGATACAGCTTTTATTGCTTTAGATGAAAATACTCTTGTAGCCGAAGCTGCAAAAGCATTGTATGCGCAAGAACGATGCACTATAGTGGTAACTCATCTCGATGCCAGCTCTGGTCAGAGAATCCCTGTCGGAATTATCACGGAAAGAGACATTATTTTCAGAGTAGTAGCTCAAAATCGAGGACCATTCAAGGTTACATTAAAGGATATAATGAGCACACCAATTATTACAATAGATGAGGATAAATCTGTTAGAGAAGCAATAGGGATCCTTAACAAGCACAGGATTAATCGGTTGCCCGTTGTTCACGATGGTTCCATCATTGGTATTATTACAACGGAGATGATCATGAGCAATATTTCAATTGAAAAGCATACTGATAATGAGATTTGAATAATTTCTGTATACTTTTGTGACCAGGTAACGAACAATTCAATGGCATGACTAATTCAGGAATAGGGCTGAAGGGTGCTCTCTGAATTAAGGTATTCTATTAATGGAATGATATCGTTCGGGTTTCACCGAACCTCCTCCGCGATAGATCATGCAGTTACAGTGTTAAAGTCCCACTAGCCGCATGAACTTAGATGAGCTGGGATGAGAATCTGGCGAAGACCCCTCATCCCTGGGCTGTAGATCATATTCCTTCAAAGGATCAGTTCCTATTCTCGTCGTGTTTATAGGACATCTAGTCCACAACTATAGTAGTGTGGGTCTGAGCAACGCAGCAGCGAAACGATGACGCTCAAAGTTCGATAGCAGAGTCATTTTTTCTGATAAACCCGAAATCAAGGTGACTCCAAATGGTCATTCTATGATTTTTCTGATTACGTCATAAACCAAGGCTACATCCCATCGATTGGCGCTACTTTACTACTTCTGACCTGTCTCGAAAATTGCACCAACCTTAATCCTGCCTTGATATCGACTTACCCCGACTTTGAACGTCTATGATCAAGCCCAGATCGCTTGGAACTTTGAATTGTTCCCTCTAGAACCATTTTTTAAGCGAATAATGATAAGGTTAAGCTAGGGACTATCATTCTCAAGATAACGATCTGCCCAACAAATAACAACACGGCCTATGACAGAAGCAACCAAACAATCGTCTGAAAGTAAATTACAGAACCGCGTCAGAATGAACCTCTAACCTATTGGTCTTCGAGCGAAAAAATTAGTCTAAGGCTCTACAGAGCCCATTTGCATAATATTTAAGAAAATCAGCGACATCAGCAATATTATGCAAATATCGAGCCTACGTGAAATAGAATCCACAAAATCTATAGCCAAAACAAAAAAATCTATAGTAATACCCAACCTTTTAACAATGTCTAGATCGTCGGTACTACCATCTCCGATAATGATCGACGTATGCGTATGGGTTGATAGCTTCTTTGGTGCTCCTTGGTCAGACACACAAGTGGTAAATGAATCTCCCTACGACATGTTTGCAGGTAGCGGTTATGATAATCTAGACGCTATTGGTGGAGACGATAACGTTGAATTGAACGCTGATAATGACACAATTTTGGATAGGTTTGGAACTGAGTCGATGCTGGCTGGAGGTGGAGACGACAGGAAAGGGTCGGCGGGAATTAGCGAGCAAAGTGGTGTTGACGAAGGCGTTGATAAAGCGTACTGTGGGAGAGGCAAGGCCAAATTTCATAATTCTGCTGAATACAGTTTCAAATTAATTTTTGGAGGGCATGATGACTAGACTCTTAGTACGGGTGGCGGATTCCTAAGATAGCATCTATGGATCCAATGGAAGTGATAAATTGGCTGAGGAATTCGACGGTGGAGACATTGAACTCATCGGAGATAGAAGAGATGACATGCTAACTGGTCGAAGTGAACCAGATTCCTTTGATTGTGGTCCAGGAGCAGATACTATAACAGACTTTAATGTATCTGAAGGAGATACTAAAACTGAAAGTTGCGAGAACTTTTTAGCTAATGTCTCTGCCATAAATGATAGCAACGCTGCAATTGATACTCCCCATGGTCCTAGCCATGAAGTAGTAGTAGATTTTGCCCCTCCTGTTGAAGATGTATCATACTATCCGCCCCATATTACTTTGATGGTCAAAACAGCAACAAAACTGATTAGTAATAACCAGAATAATAATGAAACAACAACAAGAATTTCGATTGACAAGTCGGAGTATTGAACTTCATGACGAATATGATAAGGACGGAACCACCGCAACCACTGCTTACACGCACCGAAATTCTAGACATTGCCAAGAACTTGGCGGATGAGCGGAACTGGTCCGTCAAATTGGCTTTAGCGGTAGTAGAATGCCGTCTAGACGCTGACAGACGTTATCGAGAGGCTGACTTGGCCTACTCTCTTCTAGATGACGAAATAACAAGGAGCACTATAGGGCAAGAGCGGGAGAACAAGAATAATGAAAATAAGGAATTGAAGGCAAATGACGCCTGGTAGAATTATGACCTATCTATCTGAGTAAAACGAAAAGCACCCAGTCATAATTCTCCTTAATTTAATGGAAATGCTGTTTTAGGACCAAGAAAAAAAGCTATGGTTTGGCAGACACTTTATGTAGATGTGTAGTTAGGGTTCATTGATTAAACAAATATCTATACACGTTCCACTAGACTCATCAATTAGATCCATGTGACTTAACTCGATACCATTTGTATCTATTTGCTTTTCAAGCACTTTCATTGGCATTTTCGGCCCAGAAGATGAACAGAAGTATTTAATAAAATTAAAGCTCTCGCTTAAAGCCCTAAGAAAGCAAAACCCTTGTTTTCTTTTGCCCTTTTATTCCGCAAAAAGCGGTTTTCAAAATAGAATATATTTCAATATCTTTTTAAGTAAAGCTTGTATTCTCAGTATATGGAAACTATCTCTTCAGCGGACAATATTGCAAACGCGCCAACCATGGCAACACTGAACGCAGAGCAGGTTGCTCAAAATATCAAGGATATAGCGAGGAGGATAAGAGAAGAGTCGACCAGGTTGAGGGAGACTGTGAAGGTTATCCGCGAGACCGGTGCTATAGAAGAATTAACGGATGCAGTAAAGGAGGCTACGATAGCTGCACGTGACACATCAAGAGAAATCAGTGAGACAGCAAGACTGTTGAAAGAAAGTGGTGTTATTAGGGACACTGCTACAGCTGTTGACGAGACTGCTAGGACTGCAATTGAAACGGCACAAACTGTTAATGTGATATCTAAAGAGGCGAGGCAGGCTGCACCCGAAACATCGGCTGCAATCGCTGCAGCATCTGAAACAGCAAAGGAACGCGCTCGTATTGTAGCAGAAAAACTAAAGAAGCAGGAAGAGAAACAACCAAAAAAGAGAAGGGTAGATTGAAAAACTACAAAAACAGTGGACTACAATATAGATTAGAAGGCCCTGTATGGGCTTAAGATGAACAGACTACAAGGCTAGAAGATCAACCGCGGTGAGCGCCAAAATGCGAAATGAAGGATTTTGTAGCCGTAAACAACAGCAAGTGCAAAAAGATTGACAAGCGTAATACTATCGCGGCCTTTCGCTCATAATATTGCGACAATCCCTAAAACTAGTTTACACAACAGAGAAAATTTAAGGTTACATATGTATTTGGAAATGACTGAGATCTTGATGATTGATGATTGATGATTGAATATAGTACTTACTTTTGAGGAATAATAGTGCAGACAAACAACGACCAGAACACAGATAAAGAGAAGCTGCTTGCTAACCAGCAGGATACAATCAACAATGTAAAGGGTTGGCTAAGAGAAGAAGGACTTGAGCCACAGGAGATAACACATCTGCGAAAAGACGCACGCTATTATGGAGTTATTATATCAAATGAAGGAGAAGAAAGAGAGCAAAGAGAAAACCAGAGGCGGAAGGCCTTTCACGTTCTTTTTCCAATAGATAGACGCGATAGCCTGAGGATTTCAGAATTAATCATATTGGATCTCCTGACTCAAAAAACGTATGCATCATTAGCTGCCAAAATGCATGGTGTTTTAGAACAAAATAGATTTTATTCTGAACTCGAGCTTGCACTACTTCAGATGAATGTATCTTCTATACTCAAGAAAAATATGCGAGAATTAAAATCCATAGAGATCTCCAAGGTCATATACTCTGATGCACTAACGAAAGATACTCTTTTCGATAACATTAATTTAGTACATAATTCAATTGAATTCGCTAGGATAAAAACTGGCCAGCTCCGAGATTCGGCTTTTGTCCTCTAGTTCATGCAGAGCAGACGATAACAACACTAAATTAGTACATCTAATAAAATAGGTAGGATCTTTGAAGAAGAGATACTGTTCCAGACGTCAGTGAACTCGCTTCGATTTGATTCCTTTTTTGGTGGATTCTTTCAAAACAAAGATCTGTGATCGAGAAGGTGCGTATAAAAGAGAAGGTATATTCAGCCTTGATAAGCACGAGCAGACCGTCTTGAAATTAGAAACTTATGACACATGATCCTTTGGATTGTTTTGCCTCTGCTTCAAAATAGCAATTAGTACTAAGCTAATTTTGTTTTATCTTATATAAGAGACTTTCATTGTGTCATAATATTCTCTATTATGATGATGCGATTGTCATAGCCTGTCCCCGTTTCACAGATGCCGGTGACAGCCATTCTAATGCCATAGACAAAGAACGCTGCTCCAGATACGACATCTGGCTAGCTATTAGGAATACTTGAAATGCTATTATCATCAGAGACTGGGTGATTGCTAACGCACTTACCCCAAAGCTCAGCCCTCCCGTATTCTTGGTCTATAACTTAACTTTATTGTTGTTCTCTCTTCCTGTCAGTTCTCAATTAAGCTGACAACACCGTATACTTTTAAAACAAAATAAGATAATCTTATACTCGAATAATACTCGACTCAAGCTAGAAATCATCTTAAATCATTCAAGTACTAGTAAAATAAAAATATCTTACTGCCTATAAATGATACTAGGCTCCGTGCACCAATGGCGTCTGGAATAGACTCTCCGTCTACCATCTTTGAAGAATTTTGTCAGTTAATACTAGGCGCGGATGAATATATTAGATTTGTTGGCATTGCAACCCTAACTGGTGCCGTTTTGGGAACGAAGTATCGTGCCAATTTGACTCCCCTACTTACTCAAGAGGAAACAGCGTCGTCTATCAAGTATTCTATTTGGAGGATGGGAAGTAGACGTGAGCTAGAGGAAAAGCTAGGCAAGACTCTGTATGTTATTGCGACCTATGAAAAATTAAAGCGAGCAACTATTCCCGTAGGAGAAGATGGCAAGTCTATATTGATTATATCCTTTGATAAGGAAGCTGACGCCGAATCAATAATACGGAATAAGATCTTGACAATTATTAAGCCGTATGGTTCCATTGTCCATTAGGTGATGTTACTCCGACTGCTTGCTCTCTACCTAGTTCGTCATACATACGCTCCAAGGAGCACCCGAGACGGGAAGGCTCTATTGGCGTTATCAAGCAGGCAAAGGCATAGTGCTGATGACACATTACATTGAAACGGTATCTTATGCAGTGGCGTCTGCTGGATTATATAATTTGATTTGTAATAGATAACGAACATATCGCTCTTAGCTCATAAGGTTGAAAGTATCATACGCATAACAAATCCCTGAACATACTCACCGTAAAGTTATATTGCAACTCTACAGCCGGTACCAATCTATCACGCATTTATTGAATCACTCCCGCTGATTGCTTCGTATTGACACAACTTCGATCGATGGTTGTTTCATAACAATCCAAGAAAGGATTCTGATTGCAAAAGAAATTTCTTCATTCCGTGATTGCTAAGAATAACCGAGATCTTTATAAGAGATAGCCGCCAGCTGTCCTGCAGTATCCTATCATGAGAACATTGAGCAAAATAACAACTACAACAGCAGCAGCCTTCCTATTGATAGCCACTGCACCAATGTTCGTTACCCCATATGCTGTATTTGGAGAACAGACAGTGCTCAGTTCAAACCAAGTACACACACGAATAGATGGTGATGAGCATAACCGTGACAGCCAGGTAAGCTCTCTAAGGGTAACCCAAAGTACAGAAGATGGGCTGCAAGTGGAATGTGAAGGCGACTTGAAATGTAAAATAGTAGGCGATGATACGATAGTAGCAACCTCTGAGGATAATGATACAACTACCGTTACGACAACCTCGGGCACTTATCTCCTTAATCAGTCAGACATCGCCGGATTCGCCAGCAACCTTGATGGACTAGACCACGATCTTGACAGGATGATAGAGGGAATGGTTGATCGACTGCTCGATGAGATACCTGGAGGAGATCTGAACAGTCTCGCCATATCTGGTTAAGGCGCAGACATATCCCTTTTGTACTTAAAATGTACTTATATGAGGACGAAGACAAACTAGCTGAACTTAAAAGATGTCCTATTTGACCGTTGGTTATTCCCTATTCAAGGAACTGAAATCACTAGGTCATTTGAGTTGCATTCTAGATTGTTTAGTTTTACTCATCCATTGGAGATGCTGCCCACATTTGAAGTCAATTTCTAGTTGTCGTCCGAGATCGCAACCAGCAAATCATTGCCTTCTTTCTTCTAGAAAAGCGGTTGATTCACCTATTTTTAGAACATAGTAGTATAATTGCACCAAGCCACTTCTAAATGGAATGGATTTTTGCAACCGCAAGTTTACCCCTTCCTTTATATTGTTGAAAAGTGGAATCCCTTTTCCTAGAATTATTGGATGGACAGATAGAATGATTTGGTCTACCAGCTGTGCACTTAACATTATTGATACTATTTCTCCACCCCCAACAAGCCAAATATCTTTTTTTTCATCTGATGATTGTTGGGTTAGACTTCTAGCAAAGCCCGTAATTTCATCATCAATATACTTAACATCTTGTGCATAATTTTTATTCGCCTTTTCACCATTGTTGCGTGTAAAAACATACACCGTCTTTCCATGGTAGGGATAGGTATCAAATTTCAACGATTGATCATATGTCTTTCTTCCAACAAGGATAGTGTCTATAGAATCATAAAATTCTGCATAACCATAATCTTCGTCGCTAAACAACCAATCTATTTTCCCATTTTCCCTTGCGATATAGCTGTCAAGGCTAGAAGCTATGTAGAGCTTGATTTTTCTCATCCTTTTTGCTTTACAGATGAAGGTAAATAAGATGCTCTCTTTTTGCAAGCACTTTCCAAAGCCATCGAAAAGACAAAACCCCTCCAACAGAAGAAATTGCGAGCACATTCTAAGTGGTTCCTATAGATACACTAGATAGCTAGCGTTGTAGTACTGCAATTGGTAACCTTGAAAGAAGTTCAAGACATAGAAATGCTAGCTTGCTTTTCACAAACCAGTCGCCGCAGAATAATCCGAACTTCCACTTGCCTAATGCCTCTCTCCTTCCAGAATGTCCAAATGTCATAAGCATACTCCTCCCTGACAATGTAAAGAAGAGTGTACTGTGTGCTGATTGTCTCAGAGCCTATGACTATTGTGATCTAAGGTATCTGCGATTAATATTTCGATTTGTTCAGCAAAAGTAGGATCTTCAACGCTTACTGAGCGTTGAAGCACCAGTCCTATCAAAACCTGAAACGAAGATAAGGGCAAGAGCATTAATTTACAGTTTTCATGAATTGTTATTATTGCTTTAGCTGCTCCAAAGATAGTTCTTACTTCGTTCACCAAACGAAGCACTGCAAGCGCAAGAGTTCCGCTATTTTTAGCCCTGTCTGGGCTCACTGCGAATGCTTGTCTAAAAGCCCCTCTTGACTTAGAGGCCAGCAGACTTCCTCGCATATCCATTAAAGATATGGCCAGCACGCCCTCAAAATTAGATAAAACCTCGTCTGCTATTCTTTCTGCGTCAGCGGAATTGAGAACCAAAGCTATAACCCAAAGTCGATATTCTTTCGGTTTTTTTCCTATTTAAGAGATTGTCACTCGTAGTTTGCTACTGGTTATATAAATATTAACGCCATAATGGCACAAGGCAGTTAGTAACTAAAGTGCTCTATTTGGCATAGGTTCCACCGATTCTATCGAATCCATCTAATTGTAATTCGCTTTAAGGTGAAATAGCAATGTGATCCATTTCTTAAGACAGAATCAATGATCAATAGCATGAGAGTGCGAAACGGCCTACCACTTCTGTTTCACTGTCGCTTTCAAAATGTGCTCATGCAACCGAGGCGACCTTAAGGAATGGGGTTTTTTATATCATACTCCTTGCATTGCATGTCCAGCGATGCAAGGAGGAAAGGAAAAGGGGTTCCTAAATTAGAGCCATAATAAATGATTCCAGAAAAACTATAATTCGCATCAAACGTACCTCTCTAGACTTGTTGCTGGTATCACTGTTAGTTGCTATGGGTAGATACCGGTTAAACGGGTGTGCAAATCATGGATGTTTTTAGGTAAATGCGATTATGGAGCAGGATGAAAAGGAATATCGTTGTCACTTGTTAATTCAGACCGATATAACGACATACAAACTAAAAAGCTCGCATGAATCGTGGTGCAAAATCATCGGACCAATGATAACATGAAAAATTAGATGCTTTATAAACCCCATGATTTTAATTTGTTGCGCTCAGATCATATAATGACCCTACTCGATTTTAATCGAGGGATGATTTAGAGTAAAGGCACGGCCATAATAAGAAGAGAGTATGACCCAGACCACCTTTACTGGTGTAGGCAGGTAATAACTGTAAATCGTAATCCAAGCAATGGCGTTTATGTTATATAACATAATCAAGCTCCGGATCGCATCAGTCTGAGAACAAAGAGACATGAATATTCGGTATAAAGAATGAGGAGTTCTTTCAATATGACCGATCGACGGGTGGTGTATGCTAGCAAGTCTTGGGCTATCTCTCCTCATATCGAATCTCTACGTAATGATTGTCCCCTTTCCTAGACGCGGCGACACTACCTCATCTTCCATGACATCATACCGTTCTAGTCCCCAAAATCCCCTACATCTCTTATTCATCTATAACATACCCTGCAATATGGGGCCGAATTTTATATTATTAAGGAATAGGGAATGGCGTTCCTAATATATTGATCAGAATTTTATCTTGACGCCCCTCGAAACAATAAAGATAAAACTTGCATACGTATTGTAACAGCCGATACAATTTTATCGTGAGCCTCGGCTGTGGGTTTATATTTTTGCTTAGTCTCATCCTTACGGGAGGATTCTTCTTTTACACGGTTGTCTTTCATCATTTTTCCTAGTTTTTATGCTTTTGTAGCTTTCTGAAGTCCCCTTGTTGATGGCAAGACTTCAAACCTGAGCTCTTATAACCTTAAATCCTAAGACCCAAAATTGGACCTGATTTTTGGGCTCAAACGGTTCTGCCTAGATATTATTTGAGCAGCTCTTGGTTTTTTTGTAATGGCCCTGCCCTGGGGGGAGGAGTGGTGATAGATTGATCTAAAGGGTCAGGACAGGACCAAGCCACGTTCTCATTCTCCATATGTTAATGGCATTGAACACAATGTCTAGAACTTATTAAAACATGGCTGAACGTTGTTAACTTGAGAATTCCGATACAGGTTATATTGTGGTAACTGTTATCGCATACTCGATAAGCGAACAATAAATATGTCTGGTTCTCCGAGCTCGTACAGAGATCGAATATACATAGTTAAAGATGTTATACTAAAACTTGTTGAATATGGCGAACTAAACCAAACTGCTCTTGTCAGCTTTTGCGGCTTGAATCTAAAAAAACACAAGTCGATCTTGGAGGACATCGAGAACAATGAGTTGATAGAGAAAACAGAGGTGGCTCTGGGCAAAAGAACAGTCACAATGTATAGGCCAACACAAAAAGGCATGGCGTTCTGCAGGGATATTCTTGAGCCATATGAAACAATGTTTCCAAGGCGGAAAGATGAAGAGAAGGAGAAAAGCAACTTTACTAAAGAAGGTGAAAAGAAGTTTAACAAAGACTCAATTATGCTAGTCTTGATCTAAGCCGAATTGTGTCGCTATCTTTCTGTCTATTGCTTCCTTTTCTCGTCGATATTCCTCGTATCTTTTTTTCCATTGATTCATGGAATAATATTGCCTTATGCCTGTAACTAGCCATATTCCTGAAATAATAAGGACTGACCCAAGCAACACGGTTAGAACTAACCCAAATTCATTCTCTATTTCTAAAACGCCGAAGAATGACGGATGGAACAAAAGATAAATGGAAAGGGCGATTGCTAAGGGGGCTAGAACTATAGCCGAAAGTGACATACCTAAGAGTATTTTCCGTATTTGCTGCATCTGATAAATGAAGCTATCTAGGAGAGTCAAAATATCCTGACGAGTTGATGAGGCTAAACCATCCTGATTATCAGTGCTCATTGTCTTATACTCTCCTCCCACACCTTCTTATTGTACGGTGATGTCTCCTTTCATCTCTGGATGGATACTACAATAATAGTGAAACATACCTGTTTTATCGGCAACGAAGGTTAGAGTTTGGCTTTCAGAATAAGCTAAATCTTTAGAATGGACATTCAGTTCATCGATGTTAAAGTTATGCCTGGAATGACTCTCATAGTCCTCGTTTATAACGTGGATAGATTGCAAACCTCCCAAATTAAAGAGATATGTGGGGTTCGTAAGCCCTCCTCCGCTGCTTCCCCTTAATCCTTTCGAACTACCAGGGGACATGCTAATCCAACCGTATCCCGACCCTGCCGAATATTTTGCTTTAACAAAGTGATTATTTGGAATACCAAAAACAGGCGTATTCCCGTTGATGGGGATCATCGACTTGTAGCCAGCAATACCAATACCCGAAAGCACAGCCGCTACTAGTCCATAGGTAATAATTCTCTTTCTTGTCATTCGCCTGAAAGAAACAGTACGTGCATTCTGGTGACGGCGCTTCTTTGCCATAGTGCTTAATCGATTAGGTGACTATTTATGTCATGATTAATATAGTTAATTCTCTTTCCCCCTTTGGTTTTCTGCTCCTTTTTTATTGTGTGGCCTTGATCTCAAGGGCCTCCGACAGCACGGACATCTGGCTCCTTTCCAGTCGATAAAAAGGCCACATACTTGACACCTTTTGAATCCTTGAAGATAGTAACTACTTCGCCTATCTTTCTTCGCCCGATATCTGTAACAGATATTTTTACACGCCATTTCTTGGTATATCTTTGACTCTGCTGGATTTTGACTTGACTTTGATGCATATACGCGATGATTAACATGGTTAAGTCACTTTTTTAATTGCAACAGCCCATTACCTAACTGAAATCTTTTTTGGCAAGGATATGTGTCATAGATGCAGATAACCATAATTACAACGCTGTTTTCAACAGAATAAGCGCAAGGCAAGAGGGCCTTTGTCACTTCTGTGCTGAGACAATAAAAGACAAAGAGACCATAATCAGTAGTCCACGAAGCAGAAGGCCCAAATATTTTCACAAGAAGTGTGCAGAAAGAATACACTTGCTATGAACGTACGTGCCCGGGCCTTCCCGAATGTTGGATTGGTTTTCAGTATGCTAAACTGATGCGCTACAGAATAAAACCATTTATCAGTATCCTTCAAAAAGAAAGATGTATAAGGCCGCGCTAGCAGGCAGCCAAAATACTAATGCCGACCATAGAAATTGTGGACATGTTACGTGTTGTCGCAATATGTGCATTTGCAGGGGGCACCTCATTTGCTGGTGCGCTAATTGCGAGATTTATTAACTTCGGCGATAAACAAGTCTTGTTTTTTACTGCTTTTGGCGCGGGGATCTTGATCTCTGCCGCTATTTTTGGAATGGTTATCGAAGCAGAAAAAACTTTAGGAATTATTGTGACTTTGGCTGCTTTTGTGGCGGGCTCTATAATCTTTACTGCTGCAGATGTAATAGCGGAACATAAGGGTGGAGGTGCTGGAATTTTACTGGGCATAGGTCTGGATTCTATTCCTGAGTCGCTTGCCATAGGAGCTTCGGTAGCTGGTGGCGCTGGATTTGCGATTGCATTGCTTATTGGGATACAAAATGTTCCAGAAGGGATTGCCTCATTTCGTGAGATGACTTCCGACAAGACGACTGCCTTTGGAGGTAGCGTAAGAAAAGCCTTGAGTGCTATCGGGTTTGTATCGGTGATTCCGATCTTCCTTGGGCTGATAGGATTGTTTTTTATTCAAGGTTTGCAGGTTGTCATTGCACTGACTCTTGCAATCTCAGCTGGCGGCATTTTTTATATGCTCTTCTACGACATGATCCCGAAGGCTCACAAAGAAAGGAAATGGTTGCCAACATTTGGAGCTGTTCTTGGTTTTATTATAGGATTTGCACTTGTAAGGCTGATAAGATAATACGTATGTAATTGGAGAGCGCTCATATTTCTTTTAAGATAGGTATGTATGGATTTTACCAGTAGTGAATACCCTATGCGAATAATATCAAAACCGGTTAGCTAAATATTACTATAGCTCAGTATATAGACTATCAGAAAACTAAAATTCATACTCTACTACCAATAATCGGTCTCAGTTAAGTCAACCTCTCGATTCGAGGTTCGATGCTTGCATTATTGGCCCCGGTCTGGATGTCCGTTCTAAAGTTGTCCTCTCCAATTTCTCGCGTGCATAAGAAAATATGGAAAACTTGAATTTTCGCACGCTCGAAGGTCTCAACGAGCAGTCAGCGTCGAATATCGAATCTGATTTTACTTATCATGCTTTCCAAAGTAAATCAGGCCGGTGGAATGTCGTGACTTCCTTTTATGCAATTCCAAGGAGTCTTTGGTATTGAAGACCATTTTGCATTCCTTGCATTCAAATTTTGCATTGTTTCGCCCTGTATTATCTTTTCTAAAAGAAGGAATTTTCATTTGTCCTCTTGTAGAATTCTTAGTTTTTAAAAGATAGCTTAACATGGTTAATTCATGTAAGTTCTATAGCTGTTTCAGTCTCAATCATCGAATGAGGGCGCAGGCATGCTTGTTAGTATAGGACAGGCCTAGATTCGAAGCAATGCCTCGCTTGTTTGGGGCTCCTAATTCATTTCATTAATTTTTTACAGGATTGACAAATGAAGATCTGATGATAGCGTTCTTCATGTTAATGTGCTGTTACGTTCTTTAGCCGGCGACATCCTCAAATGAGGTAGTATGACATATGTCATAAATTAGCAAATCGTCAGTACCCGTCCCTGACTATTCTTTTCACTGGGAAATAGAAACAGGTTTGGTCATATCCTCAAACTTGTCAAAAAATGCATAGGCAAATCGATGATTAAGAAATAAGATTAAGAGCCCTTCCCTCATCATATCTTCAATCGCAACACTAATCTCTTGATTCCTCAGGATGTAAAAATAAGATAATGAGTCAGTTACAAGCATAGGGTTTGTCGATTCATAGTTGTCTAATATGTTAAATGTAACTGATTCCATATGCCCAAGAAAGCTTAGGTCATAATTCTTTATCTCTGGTTTCAAAATGCAAACTATAGTTTCGCCTATATCTTTTCCTGTTTCATCATGGTTTATTATTCGAGATGCAACGATTGGTGAGGAAAAAGCTCTTCCCCCTTGGTCAAATACTCTGCTGTATTCTATACTAGAATAACTGTTTAATTTTAAGAATTGTTCAGCTCCTTTTAACAAGGATTCTTGAGTTAACCAATCGCTCTCTCCTCTATTTTCATTCATCCTGGCAAAATAAGATCTAGCACTTATCATCTTTGCATGGGGCAATTAGTAATTCGTCATCCTTGCGTGTCAGTTCTCTATAATAAATTCCTACGTATTGCGGAGTCTCGACGCCTTGCATCGCAAGGCCAATTGAACTCTCTCTTCTGAAACTTAATGAATCTATGCTAAGCAAGCAAACGAGTAAGATTAGTCGCTAAAAGGAATCCTGCATTGTGCACTTAATCCCAGGGTCCTGCTATTGTTGGGATTTAGCATACTCTAGGATTAAGATAAGCATATGAAAGCAGATCAAGCACGGCGAAAATGAGAGGTATGACGACTAGAGATTTTTTGGTAATTACTATACGGAAGTTGGCAAATGAGTCGTGAGAAAATATACGGCATCACGCCCTATCTGCTGGGTGGTGGTCTTTGGAGGTTAAGGAACGTCATAATTTGAATGATAGGCTGCAACTCTAGAGGAAGATTATCTAGACTCGGGCCAAAGATGGAAATTGACTGCCTTGATCTTTCCCCTCGTTTCGGGAGCTATGTAGCTTACCTCATAATCACTGGTCCAATCGACAAGAAGCAGCTGAATCCAGCCCAGTTGATTAATTTGATTTGCACCTAAGACCAATTTACCCAGTATTCTCCATTATGCTCTTCCTCCATTATCGCCATTGCTCCTAACATTGACAAGCACATATTTCGTTTGGACAATAACATATTCGGAGACGACCTATCCTGAAAGTCCATAAGATTTTGGGCCGTCAGGTTCATAACTATGAGACCCGACGACGGGTCAACGCTAGCAGCACGGCTTGCAAAGTCTGGATTTTTATCTATGTTTACATACCGCGATACTTGGATCGCCCCGGAATGCTCATGGCAAGTTACTATGCCATCGCTGCTATTCCGTACGCTTTGGACCTGAGGGCAAAATTCTACGAGCGTCTCTTTCAGTTGATTAGGCGCTGTTTGTTGAGCTTCGGTACTTGTATTATTCGTATCCACTGCTACCCAACCTGGCGGTAGTCCAACCGAAAGCCCTGTGTCGTCAGTATATATTGTTGAATTTGTTGTAGGGGCTGTTATAGGTCCTTGTTGTAGAGCGGGTACGGGTGTTGCAAATGCACTCAGGCTCGAGATGGTTGGAACCATTGATAGCAAGCGAAAGGTGCGAGAAAGAAAGACAACATAAGTTATGTGACTGATAATTTGTAAATAAGCCTTATCTTATGAGGAGTCAATAGCTCATGTCTATTACTTTCTCACAAACACGGTCCAGCCTATTACATTTCGATATTTGTAATAAATCCCTACATGCATTAAGCACGGGTAGATGTCTCCAGCGACAGGATCGCAATGGTAAGGCTATGTTAAGAGCCTTATTTCGCAGGAGACACTACTTATTTATCACTTCTTCAAAAAGTAGAGTTAGCATCATATTCCTTAACTAATAATGATGGTTAACGCGTTGATTATCATTTAACTTAACATCCGCGTAGGTATACGTTGTAAGACAATGTCCACTTTTGCGCACCCGCAACTTTGGATAGTTATTGTGGGGATGGCTGTGGCTATTGGTATTAGCGCTCCTGTCATGATGGCAAATCTAGAGGGCAAACAGACCATACAAATTACAATTGCAAACATTTTTGTAATCAGGATGCGATTGGAATTGCAAAAGGACTCGTGCGATGGTCACTGGTTATTCCTTCCAAATTAAACCTTTCAACAAAATCAAGAAGGTCCTTGCTAAAAGAAAAGTGGCGGATACAGAAGTTAACTATAAAGATGAATGGAAAAGGAATTACTTCTTAGAACGTATTAGTTCTAATATATTTCTAATTACAAAACGCCTAATCATATTAGAAAATCTTGTCCGTGAGTATAGCGATAATCCTCCACCCAAGAATTGGCAGATTGTAAAATATAGTGCTTATCAGTCCAAGAAACAAACGGAGGAACTAGAAACAAAGATAGTTCTGGATTTCGCCCGAATTGTTGATTTAGTTGATAATCCACATCTTGCTGATAGACTCGGGATCGAAAACCTCTATTATAGCATGTATTTGTTCCATAAAACCCTTCGAATAAACCCTGAATATGACAAACGCGTCCTCAGAGAGCTGAGAAAAGGTCTTAGAGAGCAGGCGACACGACTGGATGAGACTGCAGCCCTACTTAATGAGGAAAGAACTGAAAAATGAGACACATATGTATGTCCAGGAACCATCATGCTATTTTTCTCTCGATGAGAATTCTCGCTAGTGGGAGGAGTTCCGTGTTCAAAAAGTGCCCACCATCCTCTCTTTTCTTTTTGCTCGAAACTGTACCCACACACCTGTAGGTAGATGAATTCAGAGTAGACAACTTTATGATAATATATTTTCACTTGGAATAAGCAAAGTCCTAGTATAACTGGAGTAGTTGCTCATTGTTTACCAATTTTTCGAATTCGAAACGTCTACTCTTGACTAGGGTTAGAAAACCTGCAAATTGCTTATCATGATAATCCCATATATCGAGCATGGTCCCATGGGTTCTGCCAGAGATTAAATGTCATTTCTTTTTAGAATGAATTTACTCCAGTAGCAGTGACACCGGAATAGTTGCTAACAGTTCGATTATGTTTTGCACTATAAACCACATCGGATACTTTTGCGTGACACATATTTTTGGATCGTATGCACAGGGTCAAGAGGAAAAATGGGGAATGCTTATTTAGAAGGAACAGAGCTAGCAATCCATGAAAGAACTATCTGTCATAATACCTCATGAGAGACTCAGCGAAATAAACTCAATTCTTTATAAACACAAAGTAGGTGGCGTATATTTTTTTCAAATAGCAGGTCGTGGCCGTGCTGAAAGACAGGAGATAGAAGCAACTACAGTTGAAGGGTATCGAACTGGCAAAAAATATGTACCAGAATTTGGAACAAGAACCATGATTCAAGTAATAGTGCCAGACACTATGGAAAAAGTGCTCATATCCGATATAATGGATAGAATAAGTACTGGATCTTCTGGTGACGGCAAAATATTTGTTAAAGATATTGTTGGTGCATATGATATAGGAAGTAAGGAAGCAGGCGATAAAGCAGCACTTTAACCCCCAAAATTCGACAACCGATGCAGACTGGGTAAGGATAATTGACCTGCTGTATGGGCAACTTTGCAGTTGTTATTGTTGTTGTTGTCCTGACTGGTGCACAATGCAACAGACCAGTTGCAAGACACTGTTTGCATGCGGTATTAGGAATCTGCCAGATTTGAAAGGCGTTTTATCAAATCTCGCACCGTTATTGGCTTTTTGAGATAGCATTTCACATCTTCTAAAAATGGAAAAGAATTCTTCAATTCCATACGAGCGTCTTCGAAGGCAGTTAAAAAGCATACCTTAACGTTCTTATCAACGTCTCTAATTT
Source organism: Nitrososphaera sp. (assembly GCA_035253045.1). Classification (GTDB taxonomy): domain Archaea; phylum Thermoproteota; class Nitrososphaeria; order Nitrososphaerales; family Nitrososphaeraceae; genus Nitrososphaera. The sequence continues at coordinate 7,427 of DATFCN010000059.1, read as the reverse complement.
TTCTATATAATTGAAAACCATTCATTGCAGGCATTCTAACATCAAGAATTAATAGATCATATAATCCCGGTCTGAACCTAGAAAGTGCCTCAAGCGGATCATTAAAGGCAGTTACAATAAACTGGTTATTTTCAAGACCGATCTTGAAAATAGTTGTGATGTCCTCTTCATCGTCGACAATCATCACTCTATATTTCTTTGCGTGCACAGACCTCTGAAGCGTATCTTGCTTCAAGTTACTTTCTGCCACGATGCTGCAACGACCCTAACAAGATGTTCTTTCAACTCATTAATAAATAAAGTGTCCCGCCATACCTTCAAACGATAGTGCAAAAGATGAAGGCTCGTCCTTTTTAAAATAGCTAAGAATCATATCCCAAAGCCAACAACATGTTCGTTCATACAATGCCAGCCTCAGTAACCATTTCTTTTGTACGTTCCACAATTAAGTTTCGCTACCTAATAATGCATTAGTGCTCTTGCATTGCTTGCCGAGTGCAGGCTTTTCTTTGAATTTGGACGTAATATGTTTACGGGAAGGTGAGAAGCAGTACATAAAACAAGTTACTCTGTATAAAATCGTTCTTGAAGGAATTTGGTTAATTGCTATAAGCATGGACGCATCTCTTCTTTAACAGAGAACTTCTGAGCTGAGCACATACGCCCGATCTATTTGATTTCAAACGAGAAATGTTTCTTATTTAGAAAATCACCCGATTTCCGGGGCCTTTTGAACTATTAAGGGTCTCCCGTATTCGCCAGTGCAGTACTGAAAGTCCCCCAATATCCGAAATCATGTATTTCAAAAGCAGACTGCTCGATCAAATCACAATAATACCACTACCGTAAATCATGTGCCGGCTCCCATAGGTAAGGTGAACGCAAACGTCGCACCTTTTCCATCAGGATTGTTTTCGGCCCATATTCTGCCGCCATGTGCTTCTATGATACTTTTTGAAATAAAAAGGCCAAGTCCTGTTCCTTTATCAGATTTGCTTGCAAACTTTTCAAATAGCCTCGAAAAAATCTCGCGATCAATCCCAGTGCCCGAATCCTTAATGTTGATGATAACTTCATTACCCACTGTCTCTGTTGTGAGACTTATCTCTCCCTCCTTTGTAAATTTAAGTGCGTTCCCAAGAAGATTTGAAAGAACCTGCAATATCCTATCTTTGTCTGCAAAGACTACTAGATCGCTCATTTCACTAGATTGCCGGAAGTTTTTGACGGTATGGGTAATTTTGATCTTCTTTCTACTCAGGCTCACTTGATTTTCGGCATCAACAATGGCCGTGTTCACTAGATCGGTCAAATTGAGATCACCTTTTTCTAGGATTAAACCTCCCACTTCAATCCTTGCAACATCCAGAATGTCGGTGATGAGCCCTTGCAGACGATAGGCATTTCGGCTAAGAGATCTTAGCATGTCAGCAGCTAGTTCTCCTGGATCACTCTGTAACAACTCTGCGTATCCAAGTATGGATTGCGTTGGAGTTCTCAGCTCATGTGCAGCAATATTAATGAATTCTTTTTGCATTCTATCATGGGCTTCAAGTTTCTCATAGAGCCCAGATTGACCCCAGAGGCTATCAAACATTGTGACATAGGACAAGACTGTGGGCTTGCTATTTGAAAAGATTGCAGAGCCTACCGCTTCAATGAAAGTCTCTTTTGAATTGTCCTTAAGCTCAACCATCAGATACTCCCTCCTATCTATTACAAGTATCTTTGATCTCGCTTCGGTCGCAGGAGTAGCTTTGATCTTGTGGATTTCGAAGCCTTTCCTCAGTTCTATCATCTTCTGTATTTTTTGTTCTATTTCCTTGTCTGTGGGTAACAGTATCCGAATAGTTGCACCTCGCGCAGCCGCCTCCTCTAATGAATCAAAAATACCAATTTTTTCCTCTCTCTTATACGCCGTGGTTGTAGGAAGAAAAAGAAGAACCTCTTTCTTTGCCGATTCTACCAGTGCATGGTATCTCCTCTGAATTTCAGATGGATCCTGGATGATGTCGATGAATGTGGCCCTTTGATTTCGAATTTCCTCGATCTTGTCCCTAGCCTCGACACCTGTGCTCCAAAGTTTCTCAAAAATAGCTGCAAACTGTTCAACTACTGCAACCTCGCTGGTAAATAGTGCCCTAGCATTCAACGATCCATCTAGCATGCTCTCAACGCCTACAGCCATTTCCTTTTCTGATAGACCGATGCTCATGGGAGTAATTGTCATGACATGCCTTATCTGCATCCCCAGATCCTCGAATTTTTTGATTGCCTCTAAGATTCTACTATCTTCATTGCCCTCGATCTTCGTAATCCATCTGATGCCTGCGTGCTTGCCGCTTTTGTGGAGACCGATGATTTCCTTTAGAGCACCAAGGCAGTAATTGTTAGCGTAGAGTAGCCCATCAGATTTGGAACATACTGAATATTGATTTGAGCGTCGAATAAGCTGTATATTTTCTTGAAGAATCTCTTTGGTGTCTTTTACAACTCGTACTTTGGAACGAACGACTCCTTCTTCAATTTCTCTTATCCTATCCTCCGCCAGAATCGCCTTGCTCCATAAGGTGTCAAAGACGTTCCTGTTCTGTTCAATGATAGCTTTAGTCCTACTATATGTCAGCTCTGGAGCCCCTTCTGCTTCGTTCAAGTTTGTGATGGTAGCGGCGATGTACGCCTTGTCGCTTACGCCAAAGGTCGCTTTGATTCCATCCAAATGACGAAGCTCAGCGTAATGCATCAGATCTCTCTGGTCCGACAGGTTATCTTTTGTAATCTCTGTTATCCATCTAACCTTGACATTTCGGCCCTCCAAATCGCTATATTCCTTCTTTATACGTTTAATATCCATTCCAAGATAGTGCGCTTGAGAATCTGCGCATACACTAACAGATTTTGCGTTAGTCAGAAACATTAGTACAGCGGCCCTAATTTGCTCCGCATCTCGAAATATCTCTATTTCAGGGTCAGCACGGAACGGCAACCTAGGTCATTTTTATAACTCCTTCAATTTAAAATATCGGGGCAGAAGCATATAGACGATTGCAGCATGAGATATCTCCCGATTATTTCAATCTTGGGGGACATTATCATTTTACGCGTCTGGAGATGATTGCATTCTGGTCTTGAAGGTCATAACAGATTCACTACCCGATATGAGAGAGCCTCTTACTTGACCACTGGCGCGGGTTATGCCTCCTGGCTCTCCTGCGAATGGTAGGTCGGTTGGCGATGAAGAAGATATGACTATGTAAATGGTGGTCCGTCAAGTGATCAGTTTCAACTTGGTAGTGATTATATCCAAGCAGAAGGCGAAGAAATAACGTCCGGTTATGGTTGTGAACTCGTCAACCCCCTGGACTCGGTGCTTTTCACACATCCATAATACTCTACCAAGTGGTTTAGTTCTGTTTTTCTTCCTCCTCGTGGCTAGCGATAAGGGATTGCGGATGTCGGGAGATATTAAGAACCCAATCTCTGCCACTGGAAGTCCATGCTGCAAAGGAAGCCTCATATCATTCGGATTGTTTTTGAGGCATTTTCACTTTTAACACCAACATTCGAATGTAACTTGTTATCTCTGTATTGATCATTTTCTGACTATGTCGCTCCTATAGTGTTGGGTTTTTGTCCTTTTGTAGTCTTGATTCTCCCCGACTTTTATCAGATACTTTCCTCAGATTAAGACTAGATTGTTCTATCCGAACGTAGCAATATACAACTGATATGGCTCTTGCTCTGCAAAATTATGGTAGTGCCATTTGATAATATCTAGGTTTGCCTTCTCAAATATCTGCTGCAAGTCATCGCTTAGTTTTTTGTAAAGTGAATTGCCAATGATCATCTGGCTACCTCTTGCAAAAGATTGCATTTTCGCTGTAAGGTTCATTGTCGTGCTTATGATATCAACATGAGATCTTTGGTAGTCTGATCCGTACCTGACTATTGTGTGCTGTCCATAGTCTGAAGTTACTTTGACTTCGATTCCTGCATATCCCATTTGCAAAAGTAATGGGTTTATAGCACTTCTTACTACATGGACTATTGCCTCTCCGCACTGGACCACATCATCAAGGTTTTGATTAGCGGGGAAGTAAGCAATGGAAGCATCTCCTACAAACTTTAGCAGGAGGCCACCAAAGTGTTCGACAACATATGATACCTCCTGCGAAAATACCATAACTATTTTGGAAAGGAAATCAGGTGCTAGCTCGGTACTCATTCTAGTGGAACCTACCATATCCACATACATCACGGAGAAGTCTAGTCTTTGAGTGGTATGCTTCCTCAAGAAATGGTCTGATTTTGCAATTGCCAGATGATGATACTCAAAACCTTCGACTAGTGCTTTCTTTATCCTTTTTTGACTTTCTTTAACAATATTAGTTCTATCAAAAGGAGTCGTTCTATGATGTCCCATTTTGAAATGTTCTACTTCAGCCGGTATATTTTCTAGTATATCAAGATCGTTGGAGAGCCTATGGTATAATCAAACGACCTAATCACTGGTATAGTCTATCTCAATTCAGTGCTCCGTAGGTTTGAACGCAAACTGCAGTTTTCTTGACAGCTAGGAAATTATAATTTAATGGCTATCTTCAAACCTTTACTATTGTCTAATGCGTCAAATGTGAGTCTAGCGAGGATGAAACAACAATGAGAAAAGGGTTCATATACTTTCTGTTGTCATAACAACAATGACGATAAACCAACTTTTACACACTCCTAATTTCAACGAGAATATTCACTATTTTTTCGAGCTCCATGCATGGCCGCTCCGAACAGGCAAGATGCATTTAGAACTGCAAATTCCGAATAGCTACTGGTTAATTGGGTCAGCATTGGGGTGTTCGAAATCTGACATGAAGACATTAAAAGATGCAATTTATTTGAAGGCAATTTAGTTGGACAATCTTGCACTTTCTCTTCCAATTAAGAATTTGCTAAAAAAGAACTAGGTTGGCCAATACTACAGATTGACAGTAGGAAATAGACATATCGAGTATCGAAAATACATTGATGCACTAAGCTAATCGAGTGAACTGAAGTACTATTTCTAAGCCGTCTAGAATTGAAATTGGAAAGGCCCAGATGTGTGACATGCTCAGCTAATGGAACTGCACTTTGATTAAGTGTAATAAGTTTTCGGCTTATTGCTTATTTCATCTGAGTCATGTTCAAAATGTTTAGTTCGGCTCGGAATATGGAATCAGCAGAAAAGCACACATGCTACAATATCAACTCTAAAGATCAAATAAATAAGCCAAAAAATTAGAAAGTGAATCTACCGTACCTTCTTTTTTCTATTAGGTCATGTAGTGCGTCATCTAATAGCTCGGCGTTGTTCCTCCGGCCCCTGCGGCTCCACCACCTGATCCCTCACCTTCACCAGCTGTTGGACCACCGGCTGTTGTTGTTCCTCCACTGACGTCATCGGGTGTGGCTACTGTTCCTCCGGCCCCTGCGGCTCCACCACCTGATCCCTCACCTTCACCAGCTGTTGTTCCTCCTGCCGTTGTGGTTCCGGCAGCATTCGCCGCACTAGTTGCGTTGCCTGCGCCAGTCATAGTTGCATTAGTTGCGTTGCCTGCGCCAGTCATGTTTTCTTGCTGCGCCATTACCGACTGCTGAAAGCTACCAACGAGAGATAGCCCTGACAGCAATATTGCTGCAGTAACTACGGCCCCCGCCATAGGAATAGCAGCTGTTGCTTTGGTTCTAGTGTCCCTCTTATTTATTCTAGAATTTGAATTCATTAATCTCAGTGAGGTAGCATGCAACTTAACTATTTCAGTACAATGCGACAGCCTTGACAATAATTCGGGAATTTTTTAGATGTAAGGATTATCTCCGTTAAATGACTCTGGTAAGGGTCAAATAAAAACATAAAATATTCTGTAGAAGTCCCAATTGCTGTCGATTATTTTTAGCTTTAGCCCTCTTTCCGAGGTATCAAGCTAGGGCTATGGTATAGGCTTTTTGTCTGCAAAAAGAAGATGAGCAGAGCGATCAGAGGTTGTACTGTTGAGAGAGAAACAATATTTATGCAAATGGTGTCTTCGGTCTTCATCTGGTTATTCCGTGCTATGGTCGAATTTTCTCCGCATTTCGTGTAGTGCTACCCAGTATGTGTATCATTCTAAGGCAATTAGCGCGTGGAAAAAGCGGACTGCCACTGACATAACAGCTTCATCAAGATTCATAACATAAGAGTCAGTCAGGAGGGACATTAACAATACTAGAAATATTTTTGTCATAGGTTATCATTGTTTAATAAAAGTAGGGCCTGCGGACGACTGGATCACATCTTAAATAGATTGAGCTGTTGATCTTTTGTTGCAATGAAAAAGTTGATTTTTTTAAAGATCATATGCGCAACATCATCAAACTGTATGTAATCAGGAATAATTGATAGGCTCAGCGCCAACGATATTCTCGTCTTGAACAAGCCTCAGCCTGAGATTTGTTAGGTCACCCTTTCTATGTCAATTGAGTAGTTACCGTTGAAACAGCATTAGACAGTCCAAACTTTAAGTTTAGTTTAGGCCTACAAAAAGCTTCTATAAGTTAAATTACATCGCTTTTCTGAATTGTTCAGCATCTTCAGTAAACTGAACCTAATAAGTATCCACTAGTTATTATTGTTATGTTGAATGAGTTTATAGTTTTAAATATTCCTTCATTGGAATCTCTCTTTATAAGAGTACCTAATCTGTCACCAGTTGTTACCTATCATCATGAACAAAGAAATGCTCCCGGAAAATATGAGCAGAGATCAGGGCCTCGAACGTGAATCGCTGCCAAATCTGAGGGAAACCAACAAGAAGAAAAGAGGACTAGTAGTAATCCTTTTCATGGCTATCGGAATAGGAATCCTTGTATCGGCGAGTATCTTTCTAACGCCATACTTGAGTTCTTTTGGAGGACCGGCTTTTCACAGCATAAGTGGCACGACTGAAACTGATAGCCCTGCAATCGAAGTGGCTGCTATTCTCGAACCTTCCTTCGAAGCAATAGATGCTAGAGGAACTGTAATCGATAGTAACAAGGGTGTTGCGAGCTCCGACCAGATCACAATATCGGGCTACTCACAGGATACATACAACGCAAAGCTACACTGTTCAATAGATACACTGCCCATACATTGTAACGGCGGTCCAATTGAGATTTTAGGCCTTCCCGATGGAAATCATGAACTCCGCATCGTAGAACCTGGTAATGGTGAGACGATAATTCGTGTCTTCGAGTGGAAGAGTGGTCCCACTGATTGATCATGGGTAGATCTAGTAAATGAGAAAGTGACAAGTAACCGGAAGGACTTGAACAGGGGCTATTAATCTCTTCAGGTCCTTCCTGTCATAAATCTGCGAGCAAAGTTGGGCATATTTCATTTATTTTATTTTATTTTGTATTCATGGCTACTT
>DATFCN010000058.1:0-2105 GCA_035253045.1 Nitrososphaera sp. | reverse complement strand
ATGTTAAAAATTGAATAGGTTATGCAAAGAGGCTGATCTTATCTTTGCAGAGATGTTTCTTGTATGATGTCTGAATTAAAAAGACACTCTGCGGGTTATGATGTCACAGAATCAGGTTTCAAAGAATGCAATTTCAACAAGAGTAGGAGGCTTAGATTATATCATAATATATTCCCGGGGCCTGAGAATTTTATGTGACGGAATATTCAGTCGAAGCGGAGGGAGATTTGGGGTGAAAAAGCGCAAGCCAGTACTTATCATTGATGACAGTTCAGACTCAATTAAGGCTATGAGCCTTCTAAGGGAAAAGGGCATAGAATTTGTAGAATATGACATTAGAAAGCTTGCAGAGAGCTGCTGTGGTGACTTGCCCACAACAAAGGCCCCATCCGTGTTTGCCCCTGAAGGGGTATTCAAAGGACTAAGTGGCGTCGAAGAGTATGCCATTGCAGTACTAGCGTCGGTGGCCAAAGAGACTGTTTCCCGCGAGTCTGAGAGCGCTTATTGGTAGCTATAGAGAAAAATTGCTGTTCATTTTCTATATATTTATTTATTTTTGCGTTGAGCAAAATATTTTTATTTTTTAAAGATAGAAAAACAGAGTTGTGAATAGATCTCACTCTTCATTTGTCCCGCATCCTGGGACGAGTCATTCATAAGGCGAATATCTTGATGGTAACAACGGTCGATTTCTTCAGGGGCTAGTTATGCAAGAACTTCGATGGACATATCCATCGTCATAATTATACTCTTAATGATAAATGCGGAGATACTAATTCGACTCAGGGCAATGATTGTAGAAAATACGTAGATGGTAAATGTATTATCAAATTAAGCTTAAAGTAGCTATCCATTAACTTCAACAATATTTGCTTTATTTTTGTTGAAATGCTAACGAGACCCATCAGTAGGATAATATAATACATGCCAGCGACAAAGTCTCATGCCCGCCAAGAAATGGCTTGAAGACGACGTATCGCTAGCCCCAGTAAAAAATCAGACTATCGCAGTAATTGGTTACGGCATTCAAGGACGCGCTCAGGCATCTAACATGAGGGATTCGGGACTCAACGTAATAGTCGGCCTCAGAAGAGGCGGCAAGACATGGAAGCAGGCAGAGGCTGAATCTCACAAGGTTATGGAAGTTGCAGAAGCGGCACAGTCAGCTGACATTATACATGTCCTTATCCCGGATATGGAACAGGCCGACACCTACACAAGAGAAATTGCCAAGCACATTACGGAGGGCAAGGCCCTTAGCTTTTCCCATGGAGCCGCAATTCATTGGAAGTGGATCGTTCCGCCCAATAATGTTGACATAATAATGGTCGCCCCTAAGGGTCCAGGGCAGCGTGTTCGCGAGTTATATCAAGATGGATTCGGGACTCCCTCTCTTGTCGCGGTTTATCAAGATCATACTGGCAAAGCATGGGACCGGGTCCTTGCTATGGCAAAGGCAATTGGCAGCACACGCCCCGGTGTCCTACAAACTACGTTTAAGGAAGAGGTAGAGACTGATTGGTTCGGCGAACAGGCTGACCTGTGTGGCGGAGCCCATACAATGATTATGAACGCTTTTGAGACTCTCGTCGAGGCAGGTTACCAACCAGAAGTTGCGTATTTTGAATGTCTTCACGAACTGAAGCTAATTGTTGATTTAGTGCAAAAGTATGGCATTGCTGGTATGTACAACCGCGTGAGCGAAACTGCAAGGTATGGCGGTCTTACTCGTGGGCCATACGTCATGGATAACGGAACCAAAAAGAAGATGAAAGATGTACTCAAGGAGATTCAGTCAGGCGAGTTTGCTGAGGAGTGGATCAGCAAGTACAAGAAAGAGGGCAAGAACTCGTTTGCGCGCTATATGAAGGAAATAGAGAATCACCAAATAGAGAAGGTAGGGAGGGACATGCGAAGGATGATGTGGCCAGATGCGCCTGAAGTTTAACCCCTGTTGAATCTATTTTTGGTATTATAGTCTGAACACTCAAAGGAAAATAAAGAAGAAACAGCGAGGGAACTAGCGAATGCACACATCTATCTGGTATTCGCTTCCTTACTATTTTCCATGATGTGGTTAATGATGACCGGCAGCGGGGTACCTG
>DATFCN010000057.1:0-9350 GCA_035253045.1 Nitrososphaera sp. | reverse complement strand
GTCAGACGGTGACGAGGTTATCATAGGCTCGATTATTGAACATATCGACAATGCAGGTGTCCACTCTGGCGACGCAATGATGAGCATACCCCCCTGGAGACTCGATAGAAAGACAATTGACACAATTACAGACTACAGCGTTAGGATAGGGCAGGCCCTCAACGTTAAAGGCCCCTTTAACATCCAGTACCTGATTAAGGATGAGGAAGTGTTGGTGATAGAAGCAAATGTTAGGGCATCGCGCTCGATGCCTTTTGTGTCAAAGTTCGTAGGTTATAATATCATCAACCTCGCTGCAAAGGCGATGATTGGCAAACGTCTTCCACCTACTGCCAAGGATATGTGGCTTAAGACCACGGGCTTTGGCATCAAGGTGCCTCAATTCTCGTTCATGCAGCTTGAAGGGTCGGATGTTGTGCTTGGAGTAGAGATGCAGTCAACGGGTGAAGTTGCATGCTTTGGCAATAGTTTCTATGATGCGTTATCTAAAGCATACATGGCGGCTGGGTATTCTCTACCACTTTCAGGCTCGGCACTAATAACTGTGGGAGGACAAAAGAACAAAGAGAAATTGCTGCCCATAATATCGCTTATTACATCCATGAACTACAAAATTATGGCTACGGAGCATACAGCAGAATTCATAGAAAATAATAACTTTAAGGATATTGAGCTGGTCTACAAGATAAGCGAGCCTGATCGCAAACCCAATATCGCAGATCTACTATACGAACGTAAGATCAACTTCATCATAAACATTCCATCCACGTCTACTATTGAAAAGTATGTCGGTATGCTATATGACGAGTATCAGATAAGAAGAAAAGCAGTTGAAATGGGCATACCTGTTTTAACAACATTTGAAGCAGCAAGTTCATTCATCAAGACACTCCAATGGCTGCGTGATAACACCCCCACTATAACTCCACTTAAAAGCTACACCAAGTTGGAATAACTAGAAAGTAGCAGATAATTTCGATCCTAACCTTATTGACATAATATCTTTCGACCGACATGAGTTGAGAACCAATATGCCATGGGTTTAGTTCCTTTCATCAGAGGATGGTTTACTAAAAAAGAGAGACAGAAGACGGAGAAGACATTTTTCAAGCATAACCAAGATCGAAACGATCATTTGATGAGGAGTTTTAGAAAAAAATTATCTTGTAGTGCTCAATGACGAGTACCCCGTGTGAAGTATGCACTCTGCTTTAAAACAGTGTACACTACTAAACCAGATCCAAAGAATATGCGCAACAGACAAATGAAGATTATTACTGCATGATAAAAGGCACGAACAGCTGTGGCTATTAATAGCCTGCCTGATTGAGTCAGACATAGAATATATGCCTATAAAATGTGTGGAAGAATTGATGCATTACCTACAATGGAGCCATCAAGCGTTACAACTATGCACTTCTTCACACCGTATTGCATCGCTCTTGTGATTATTGGAGAAATAGACTTATGATATAACTTTTCTCCACTGGAGAAAAGATGAGGATTAAAAGTCGGCATCACTACAACGTCAAGTATTCCCTTCTCGGCAAAAATATCTTCCTTTCTTACCTGAAGATATAACCATACGCGCTCGCCGTTTATCACACTCCCCTTTTTCAAAAATACAGGATGCATATGCCCCATCACTATTCGTTTGATGTGTCCTCTAACGTCAGAAGGCATGGTGTGGCCATGTACCAAAAGTGTATCGTCAAGTACCATTCCCTTACTGGTTATAATATTTACATTCATTGGAACTAGGTGTCTAATATTGCCGTCATGATTACCCGGCACAATGTATACGTCTGCCTTGGCGGATAGTTGCTTTAAAAATATGGGCACAATATCCCATTCCTGTCTGCTTATTGTGCCAACTGAGTGCTTGATATCGCCGAGGAGGATAACGCTATCTGCATGCTGGGACTGGACAAGATCGGATAATTCAGCAATCATGTCAGATACAAGGCTTGGGGTAATTGTTATCCCCTTTGCCAACAGCTCTGATTCAAGCCCAATGTGCAAGTCGGATACTGCAATGTACTTTTTGCCTGCATTTTCTAGCAGAATTGCAGCATGAGGATGAATAGGCCGTATCTTCACATTTTTTATATTGCCGAGCAGGCAAATAAGTTAGTCGTGCAGCCTAGAGAGGAGGACTCTATAGCAAGGTCGGGTAATGTAAAGCAGATGTTGTTTCTGCCAAGTGGCAAAAGGTTATGGGTTGTCATAGGGAGGGACAATGAATACTGGGCAGATCCGGAACTTGGCTTTTGCTCATGTAAGGATTTCTATTTTAATACTTTGTCCCGCGGACAGGATTGCTACCATCTAAAGAGTGTCATAAAAGCTATACAGCAAAAAACATTCACAGCCATAGAGTTTGATGACAGAGAATACATTGACCTATTACAAGCAGTTGCAGATGATAACATAAGCGTCCTAGGCCGTAGTTGATACTTGAGTGTTGGTAGCAGTTGGCTGTGTGGTATCAGATGGCTGTTGTTGTTGTTGTTGTTGATTCTGGCGCGCTTCAGGCTTTTCCAAGGTGGTTCTTGCTTCGCCACCCTTTCTTCCAATAGTGCTGTAGTACTCTGCTCCGCGCTCCTGCTTGACAGTCTCACCACCCCGCTTCCCTATCTCACTATAAAATTCTGCGCCATAGCGCTCTTTCACGGCTCCACCGCCTTTCTCCCCTATTTCCCGGTAAAATTCTGCTCCATAGCGCTCCTTGACAACTTCGCCGCCTCGCCTTCCTGCTTCACTGAGGCCTTCTCTATCATTTGCCCGCGCTTCACCACCGGCCTTGGCAACCCTTAGTCTGGTCTCCGAGTTTGCCGCAGCAAGGCCCCTTTTCTGGTGTGGTGCAACGCCACCTTTACGCGCTACTCGCTGTCTTGTTTCTTCGTTGGCAGACGCAAGTCCTCTTCGAGCGCGTCCTGTATCAGATGCAGCCTGCTCTGGACCCATGCACAGTAGAGACCCATATCACTTAAAAGGGGAAACGAAAAAAGTAAGGGAATCATAATCAAACAATTTATTAGCCGAATATCTTTTGGCATTCTTGTGGCCTCCGACAACGTTCTTATTGTTGGTTTCGGTAGCAGAGAGCACGCTATTGGTTGGAAGATTGCACAGAGCAAGCACGTAGAAAAGATCTATTTTGCTCCAGGCAACGGAGGTACATCTGAAAATATCGATATCAAGCATAACGACATTGACAAATTGGTGGCATTTGCAAAAAAAAATAAGAGCAAACTGCTGACGGTTGTCGGTCCGGAAGAGCCTCTGTCACTTGGAATTGTCGATGCCTTTGAAAAAGAGGATCTGCGCATTTTTGGGCCCAGGAAAGAGGCTGCTAGACTTGAAACGAGCAAGGCTTTTGCCAAAGAGTTCATGCACGATATAGGCATCAGAACTCCTAAATTTGCGATATTTTCAGATCCGGAAAAGGCCAAAGATTATGTCATCAGGCAGAGCAAACCAGTAGTAATCAAGGCGGATGGCCTTGCAGCAGGCAAAGGTGTAGTAGTGTGTGACAGTACCGACCAAGCTATTGCAGCGATTGAGAGCATGATAATCAGAAAGGAGTTTGGCGCTGCCGGTACTAAGATAGTCATTGAAGAGCGCATTTCTGGCGAAGAGGTGTCAATCATTGCTCTTTGCGACGGCAAATCATTAACACCTTTAGCAACAAGCCAAGATCACAAGAGGATATTTAATGACGACAAGGGGCCCAACACTGGCGGCATGGGAGCCTATTCTCCAGCGCCAGTAGTTGATAATGACCTTCATGAAAAGTTAGTAAAAGACGTGATGCAGCCTGCCGTGACTGAAATAAAAAATCGCGGCTCCCCGTTCAAGGGCTTCCTATATGCTGGCATAATGGTTGATGAAACCACGAGAAAACCCTACGTACTTGAATTCAATGTAAGAATGGGCGATCCAGAGTGCCAGCCGATAATGATGAGGATGAAGCCAGACCTTTATGAGTATATCGATGCAGCAGTGGACGGGCGGCTGGAATCAATGCCGGAGATCGAATGGAATAAGCAGACCTCCGTATGTGTGGTAATGGCCGCAAGGGGCTATCCAGGCATTTTTGAAAAAGGCAAAGTCATAGAGGGTCTTAAATCTGACTTTGGGCCATATGTTATGGTTTTCCATGCAGGTACAGCAAGAGATTCTCAGGGTAGGATTATCACTAATGGCGGACGAGTATTAGGGGTAACTGCGCTTGGAGAGGATGCAAAGACGGCAGTAGACCATGCGTATTCCGCTGTCAGGAAAATACGATGGGGAAAAAACGAACATTATTACAGAACAGACATTGCAAGAAGGGCGATAGGCCGCTAGACGTAATGTATACCATCTTCACTAGCGATTGCATCCAGTCTTTTGTCGTACAGATCATATGGCAGATTCTCAACTAGCTGAAAAGAGTACGCTAGCCCAATAGAAAATGTCGTCCGTTTACCAGACAGCAGCAACCGATCGTAGAATCCCTTACCATATCCAAGGCGGTTGCCCTTCTTGTCAAAAGCAATACCAGGCACGATCAATAAATCGATGTCACTCAAATGGCCATATGGCGGAGGTTCTAGGATACCGAACTTGCCCTTGATTAAGGATTTTGTTGATGAGAATTCATAAAATGTAATCTTATGTTCTTCGACTCTTGGCAGTGCGATCTTTTTGTCCAGGGTTTTTGCACGCCCGATTATCAATTCGGTGGTCACTTCGGAACCAAATGCAAAATATGTCCCAACAACCTCGGCCTGTTGGAACTCCTCAGTGTTTATTACAAATTCTTGTATGATTTTGCTCCTTTTTGCAACATCTTGGGAGTTTAGCTTATTGCGCATTTTAAGCATCTGTTGCCGTATTTCTTTTTTTCCTAGCAGCAGTTACAGATTCATCTCTCGTGTTATAAAAGAAGCTGCGGTCACAGTATTTTTCAAAAGCATCGCTCGGGTCATAAGGCCTACTCCGCCAGGTACCGGCGTTATCCAAGATGCTTTTTGCTTTACAGAATCAAAGTCAAGATCCCCAGTCAGTCGGCCATTTAATCGAGCTATCCCAACATCAATAACGACTACGTCTTCCTTTACCATATTTGCAGTAAGCGTAAACCGCTGACGGTTACCGACTGCAGTAACGACCAGATCTGCACTCCGTAGCTTTTCCTCCAGCCCTCTTGTCTTTGAATGGCAAATTGTCACTGTGGCATCTCGTTCCAACATCAAATTCAAAAGTGGTTTACCTACCAAATTGCTGCGGTTTACAATGACTACATCCATCCCGGCTATATCTATTTTGTAATAATCTAAAAGCTCCATTATGCCAGAAGGAGTACAAGGCTTAAGTGCCGCAAAACCACTTTGTAGCATGCCAACGTTATATGGGGTCAATCCATCCACATCCTTTAGTGGACTTAGTGAGTTGAGTATATCAAATTCATCGATATGGGATGGCAGCGGTAGTTGTACTAAAACACCGTGGATTGCAGGATCATTGTTTAGGAGTTGTACTAGCTCGCGCAGCTCTTGCCCCTTAAAGTTGGCGGCAAGCCTATGATCCCTTGTGGTAATACCTACTTCTCTTGCATCCTTATGCTTACTCTCAATATAGGTTGCAGATGCGGGATTATCTCCAACTAGGACAGTTGCAAGACATGGCTGAACACCGGTTGCCCTCAATTCCTGAACCACCATCATAACTCTTGATTTTACATCTGCTGACACGACCTTGCCGTCGATTATGCGCGCTACCAATTGAATAAGTCGGAATTTTCTATACTATTTGCCTTTCTATATAAGATGCTTTTTTAAGAAGCATAATATACAGTGTAGATATAATACTACATTACGAAGTCGCAGATATGAGACAGAAAAAGAACTAAAAATAATGCGTCTTTTCCGTATTTCAAGGCTCACTAACGAGTTTATATAAAATACTAAACCCATTAGTGCTTGTCTATCTCAACCTGCTCAAGGTGTCGTAGTGCTTGAATTATCTCCTCCTGTAGCTGCTCAATACTTTTTTCGTCAGCGTCAAACACCTTCTGTCCCACAGGAGAAGCAGAGCGTGCCTTCGAGCTTTCGGTAAGTATCTTTCCTACTTTTAGGTCATTATCATCTTGGGAAGGAGGAGGGAAAGGAGGACTGGATTTAGAAAGCTCAAATAACTTTTTATCAAGTGCAGAAATCCTGTCCTCAAGGAATGATACAAGGTTATTGCGTACTTCCGTGAGATCCGAAAAGTCTGCCACAGGTCGCAAGTAAGCGATCTTTTCATTGAGTGAATCGAGTTGCTGTTTATATTTTAGCAGCAGCTTGTCACGCTCTAGTCTGTCAATGCGCCCATCCTTAGCTGCTTCATATACACGGGTAATCGATTCAGCTGTTAGGTTCTTTTCAAATTGGAGTGATAGAACTTCGGTCCGCACAGAGGCGTGAGAGGATGATGAACGTGCCTGCTTTTTACCGTTGATTCTGACTCTAAAAAGATTGTCTAGAAATACAGCACACATTACTCCTGCGACCGATGAGCCGGCGATAAGGATAATTTCTGTGAACATTATACGAAGTTTGCCGACATTCTAGAAGAAAAGCTTTCTGATGTATCACAGGACCTGTCGCTTAATCCAATCATACTTGCGAATTCGTGGGTCGGGGTAACCACACTTTGCACACCTCTTACCTCGCTTATGATATGAATTGTGGCCACACCTTCTACATCGTATATGCGTCTTTTTACGGGTGAACTTGCCCATTGATGTAGTGCCTTTTGTCATTTCTGACTCAGCTTCTCCTTATAGACTACTTTGGAGGTGGTGAGATAATGACCACATTGTCCCCCCTGACAACGATAGTACCCAACTCATTAGACTTGCCTTCTTCCAGAATTTCTACTGAATCTTCAAGCAACAGGTTCATATGCTGATCGAAACCATGAAGGTTTCCTCTGATGACTTTGCCGCCCTTAAGCTTGATAAGAACAACTTTTCCAAGACTCTCATCGAGAACTTTCACTGCCATATCTACGGACAATTATTACTCTACCGAGGGTAGAGCATCATATAGGCATATATTAAAATTTGTTTAATTTGTCTTCTGCGAACTTTGACTTTATGTAAGACTATGTCAGTATCTTAAATCTCCCTGGGAGCAGGTGATTGTTGCTGTGGTAACAACTTTGCAAACTATTAACTAGCCCGTAGAGATGAAGCAGATACATTCCATTTTACTTCGATTATGTCGCTGACAGCCATTGCAACCACTTTACTAAGATATTGCAATTACTTTTCTAGAACATTTATGTACCATATTAACAGATCCTACACCTTTTGTATGGCGAGTTTGGGATAAATCACATTTTATAAACTTGCAGTTGTCTTTTATAGGTATATGAGATCAATTATACCAGAGAGAGAAGTCGTAAGGGTTAATAAGTTAGCATACAGGGACTGTTTGTATTGGGAGTAACTTGTTTACCAAGGAGTATTACTTTCTCTCTTACATTACTGATCTCAGGGTTGTTATTTTTGTCGCCACAAGCTCTTACTTTTATTGATCATTTGGCACTGAAAGGAGCTTCAGCGCAAGAACTCAGGGAACATATTTCACACAATAGACCTCCTCCATCACCTCAGGTAGATGATGCGAATCTAAGAGTAGAAGAGGTTTTTGACGGTCTAGAACTCCCTACCTCAATGGCCTTTTTAGGCGAGAATGACATCTTGGTAACTGAAAAAGATTCTGGCAGAGTACAGAGAATTCTTGACGGCGAACTCCAGGAGGAACCTGTAATTGATGTTCAAGTCGCAAATAACGATGAGAGAGGTTTGTTAGGGATTGACATTTCTAATATTAATGGTACGGGTACTTCAAATAACCAACAGTATGTTTTCCTGTTCTTCACAGAGTCAGGGGGAGGTGAAGACGGGGATGACTGGAGCGAAGGTATCGAACCTACAGGCACCCGTCTTTACAGATACAATATAGCACAAAGTGCAGGAGAAGCTACTCAACTGCAATTAACGAATGAGACATTGTTGTTGGACCTTCCCGCTACACCGGGTCCTCGTTATCACGGGGGACCAGTCGCCATAGGCCCAGACAACAATGTATACGTAGTCATAGGTACTGTAGATCACCATGAAACACAAGCTCAAAACTTTGAGGACGGTCCAGCCCCTGATGGCACTAGCGGAGTAATTAGGATTACACAGGATGGCCAAGTAGCAGATATTCAGGGCATAATTAGCGATGAAGTCCCTCTAAACCTATATTATGGTTATGGTATGAGGCAAAGCTTCGGTATGGAATTTGATCCTGTAACCGGCAACTTATGGGATACAGAAAATGGTCCGAGTAATTATGATGAGCTTAACCTCATAGAACCAGGCTTTAACAGTGGTTGGAGAGACGTATCAGGATTGGCTGAACGTGCAGACGGTTTAGATATAGAAGACGACTTGGTACATTTTGACGGTAAGGGCAGGTACAGCGATCCAGAATTCACATGGCAACAAACAGTTGCTCCAACTGGGCTTGATTTCCTTAATTCAGGCGGACTCGGTGCGGCGTATCAGAACGATTTATTCGTAGGCGATTATAACAATGGCAATCTATACCATTTTGACTTGAATGAAAATAGAACGCAGCTTGTCTTGGGAGGAGGTCTTACGGATAGAGCTCTAGATCCAGGAGATGAAATAGATGACATATTATTTGGAACAGGATTTGGTGGAATCACAGACGTTAAAGTCGGACCTGACGGATATCTCTATATATTAACATTTCAAGATGGTGAAGGCTCAATATTCAGGATAGTTCCTGATGACCTAGAAACTGCTGACGACACAGGTATTGGTGCCACGGAAGAGGGGGATGAGGATGTTGACGACACAGAGGGCATAGGAGCAGGAGAAGAAGAAACTGCTGACGACACAGGTATGGCTGGCTTCGGGCAAGTACTAGCTGAAAGGATAACAGGAAATATCTAAACTAATAAAACCATCAAACATGGTTAAATAAATTCCCTGTATAAATATGCAGGAAGCAAAAACGATGACAGGCAATAATGTATGTTCACGTAGTAACCATTGTTGTGCGTTGCACAGGATAAAAACATAAGCGCAAAGAATGTAGAACAGCAAACATAAGACTGTGGGGCTTTTTCTTCATCATTCTTCAGTGCTTAAGAATGCTATAAGGTCAAAGTAACACCAAACCAATCAACTTTCAGCACGGTAGGAACACGGAACTATCATCTACCCATATATTATCCCATAGGCCATTGTTGAAACAAACATTACAGCTGGACTTTGAACTTGCGACATTGTATAA
>DATFCN010000056.1:0-10351 GCA_035253045.1 Nitrososphaera sp. | reverse complement strand
TATCGCAGATGGAGTCTCGATCTTGAAAATACTTTTTCTATGAGCTACCTAGAGCTTCTAACAACATGTGAACTCATTAAAATCGTTTATGGAAGCCAGATTTCGGGGGCCAAAGATGTTTATGCGCAAAATATGGAGCAGGAGATATATCATTCAATGTAGATGGCGGGTTTAAAAGGCCTCGCATAATTAGCTTTTGATTTTGGATCATATTTTGTAGGATCTTCCTCAGAATAGACCACTATCTCTGAATTACTAATCTCTTCAGATAGCAGTGATTGAGCATCCTGTACTGTGCTAACTTCATCTAAAAACGCTGTTAGCTTGAGCCGTCTGTTTCTTGCCTCAAGAGGTGACGAGAGAATGTCTTCCATCATTTTTTGCACCAGCTTTGGATTACTCTTAGCATGATCAGTTTCAGGGTTTGATATCAGTTGCCTCATTATTTGCCCAAAGTTTATCCTCCCTTCAAGAATGTTTGCAAGTATTGCCTTGTACACTCGTGCTTTCCAGATCGCTGAAGTATAGATAACGATCTTCGTTGGTGCTATTTTAGTGACCTTGACGATGTTTTGAATATCTGTAAGCAGACTAGAAATGAGAAACTCTGATTCTTCTGCCAATATGTCTATCTTCTGATCCTCTAGCACCGGCCATCCGACTGCGGATAGAGATTGTCTATTGCCCATAAGTTCCCAAACTTCTTCGGCTGTAAAGGGCGCAAATGGTGCAAGCATCCTCACTTGAATATTCAGAAACTCCGCAAGCATTCTTGTTATGTTTTCGCGTTTCCTAGCAGCAGCTCGTTTAAGATACCACTGCAAGTCTCGATCAAGAGAGTAGAGAGTATGGTATATTGCTTCCCTCACCCTTAACCTATCCATCGATGCGGAAGTCTCTGCTATCGTTCGCTGAAGCCGGCTGGCAAGCCACTTATCCTCCATCTGCTGCTGAGTCGAGTCTTTTGGCATACTTTTACACTTTTCGGCCATCTCAAACATGCTAGCAAGTTTCAATCTAATGCCTCGAACGGTATCAAAAGAAAAATCTGCATCCTGAAGTATTTCAGCCGAGACCAACATTGCAAGTCTAATTGTGTCTGCTCCATACTCTCTGATTGCAGCTCGAAGTGGGATGATGTTGCCGAGAGACTTGCTCATCTTCTTTCCTTCCATTAAAACTGAGCCATTGACTACTATTTGCTGTGGCCACTTTTTCTTCTCAAAAATGGCTACATGGTTAAAGATGAAGAATGTAAGGTGATTCGGAACAAGGTCTCGTCCTGAGTGACGGGAGTTCACTGGATAAAAATAGTTAAATTCATTTCTTATCTTTTCTATCGTATCTGCAGTAAGTTTGCAATCTTTGACAACCTGATCTGCACTACCTCTTCCAAGTAAGACATAGTCAAAAAATGCATCTGTGATATTGTCAGTGTCATCGCTTATAGCTTTGCTGTTGACATATTTTGCAATAATATAATATGCCATGTAGATAACAGAATCCGATAGGCTCTCAACTATCCATTCTTTGTCCCATGGTAATTTTGTTCCAAGACCAGATTTTCTTGCGCAGGCTCGCTCGCGGAGCCACTCTATAACATAATCAAATTCTAGTCTGATGTCCTGAGGCAGGATGTCCATATCATTGAGACACGCATGTGCTAGATTCTTCCATTCCCTGTCCCTATAGTTTAGGAACCACTGATCAGTTAGCAATTTGACTACACACTCCGCCCCGCATCTGCATTTTACTGGCTTGTTTAGAAGCTCGTATGTTATTTCTGCCCAACCTGACTGCAAGAGATCCTGCTTGATCTCATTCTTTGCTACGGCAACGGTCATGCCTGCAAACCTGCCAGTATTTTGCATCATTTTACCTCTGTAGAATTCATGAGAGTAGAGATCGCTTGTAGCCTTTTCCAACCGCTCATAGTCGTAATTATTCTCGACTAAAGCGCCGGCTTCTCTGATTGCTTCAGCAGCTGGGATGCTACTAATGTATATTTCAGACTCGATTACTTTGATTGGTGCAACATTTCGCACATCAACTGTAACATGAAAAGTTTGCCGTTTCTTTTCATCTAATTTTAAAGCTTCAAGGGCTTGGTAGTCATATGGCGCATGTGCTGGTACTGACATTACGATTCCAGTGCCACTATCCTCTTCAACAAAGGAGGCAGGATATACTGAAATACAAGCTTTGTTCAGCGGATTGGTAACCGTCCAACCGATCAGTTCACTGCCTTTCACTACATTTAATATTTGGATACTGTGGTTCAAAAATTCTAGTTTTCTTGCGGCCCCTTTGCTTATTATCCACTTTTGGCCATCAACTTGTGCCTGCACATAGTCAACCTCAGGATTAACCCATAAGTTAGTCACCCCAAAAAGAGTCTCTGGCCTTAGCGTTGCTGCTGGCAAGACAACAAGATCGCTATTATCAGTAGATCCAGTACCGCCACCTGACTTCTTAAATTTGATCATGGTATATTCGATAAAATCCGGCTCTACGTCCCCTATAGTATCATGCTGGCTAACTGGATTCTGGTCGCGGGGGCACCATCCAACTGGATGGGACCCCTGCACTATCAATCCTTTCTTTTTAAGAGTCCTGAATTGCCATGAGATGAACTTTGAATAAACCTTGTCAACAGTGGTAAATTCGCGGCGCCAGTCGATAGAGTAGCCCATCTCCTTCATACCTCTTTTGATCTCATGATGAAAGTAGCTTGCTATCTTAACTGGCTCGACGAACGATGCGATAATATCATCTGATAGTTTGTATACTGTGTGAAACGTTTCCATCAGCTCAGCATCTCTGGCAGCGACCCTTCGCGACATGCCAAGGATAGGAGTGCCGGTGTAGTGGAAGCCCATAGGGAAAAGTACATTGTAACCCTTCATCCTCATATAGCGAGCGTGGGCATCAGCAAGCGTATATGTCCGACCATGGCCAATATGCTGGGGTGAATTTGGGTAAGGATATGCGACTGTTACAAAGTATTTTTCTCTGCTGTTATCAGGGTCTGACTCAAAGAGCCGCTGCTTGTCCCATCTCTCGATCCACTTGCTCTCTATTGAATTCCAATCTATGCGAATGCTCAAGATTGCCTTGTTACCTCTTCAGCCCACAACATTGCTTCATTTATCTTTTCTTTTGACCTACCCCCGCCCTGCCCAAAGCGATTGTCTCCCCCACCTGAGCCACCCAACTTGATGGACACTTGTTTTGCTATTGAACCAGCATTGACCTTCGTGCATGCATCTTCACCCGCAAATACGATAACCCTAATGCCTTGACCTTTGGCCACCAAAGCAAGATAGACCAATTTATTGTCAAGTACTATAGCCTTTTCTCCAATGGCAATATGATATTCGTCATCCAGCTCATCATCATATGTCGTATACAGGTGGATGCCTGTACCAAGCTTTTTAGCTTGCTCTGAGATGCTTTTAGCCATTGATGTTGAAACAACTCTAATGAGAGCTCGTAATTTTTTCTTTGCATCTTCTGCATCTTCCAGAGCCTTGTCAAAGGACTCTACAACCTTCTCTCTGCTTGAGCCTAGGGCTTGAGCCATATGTCCCAGTTGATTATCAAGTTGCTGCATGTAGTTAACAGCTGCCTCGCCGGCGACAAACTCGAGCCTAACGACTCCATCTTGGATTCGCTCGGATTTGACTATCTTAACTAGACCGATTTCGCCAGTACTATTTACATGCGTTCCTCCACAGGCTTCAATATCCCAGTCATTGATATTGACTATTCTAACGTTGCTTGTTGGAACAATTCCGCCCTGATAGATGCGAAAGGAGAAATGCTGCTCAGCATCTCCGCGATCATAGGTCTTGATTACGACTGGATGGTTTTCTCTTATCATCAAGTTTGCCATGCGTTCAATCTTTTTTACTTCTTCTCTTGTAAGGGTCGAGTGGTGTGTGATGTCGAGCCTGCCATAACTTTCTTCCTTGAAGGCAGAGTTTTGCCAGACCCAAGAACCGAGTGTATTTCTGGAGGACGAGTTGAGAACATGAGTTGCCGTATGATGCTTGGTAATAAGATCCCGGCGCTTGCCATTTACTATTCCACGTACGGTTTGCTCTTCTGCAGGCAGCCTGCGTCCTGCCTTAATTTTATGCACCACAACATCGGCTTGCTTTGTAACTTCTACAACCTCGATGCCATCAATTTCTCCAGTATCTGGCTCCTGTCCTCCACCCCTTGGGTAAAAGGCGGTTTGGTCCAATATGATATACTGGCCCTCAACCACTTTGAGCACCTTTGCTTCAAAATGCCGTATCGACTCATCTTGGTAGTAGAGTAGTGTTGTTGGAGCAAGGCCGTCTAGCCCTGCGATTGATTTTGAAGCCTGGCTTGACATCTGGCTTGTGTGCAATTCTGCTAGCTTTGTATAAAACGTTGAAGGCACATTCTGTACAATTCCCTGCTCCATCAAAAAGTCCGGAGTTATGCCATCTGACTCATACAGCCTGATAAGGTCACTCACTGTAAGCTCTTTGGCCTTTTTGCTCGACTTAAGCGACACTGCCACAGACTTCATGCGGTCGCGAGAGCTAGAATACCTGCCTGCTTCGATTTGTAGGATTGTTTTAACATCTTGTCTGTGCTCATCGAGTTCAGGATACATCTGTCTGAGATAGTCAATATGCAGTTCAGCAATGTCGTCGACTCTTATGATATTTTTCCAACCAAGTCTTTCAAGTATTGAAAGGGCCCTGCGCAAGATGACCCTTAGATTATAACCTCCACCTACATTTGAGGGAAGTGCCCCATCTGAAATTGCAAATATGAGGGTCCTTATGTGGTCGGAAACAGTGTATATTGCTTCATAGGGCGCAACAAAAGCACTCAGTTGTTCATCCGTGATTTTCATCTCTTTTGCGATTAGCGACTTCAAATCGCGTAAGCTATTGC
The DNA here is from genome assembly GCA_035253045.1 of Nitrososphaera sp. Lineage (GTDB taxonomy): Archaea > Thermoproteota > Nitrososphaeria > Nitrososphaerales > Nitrososphaeraceae > Nitrososphaera. Next base: position 5,413 of record DATFCN010000056.1, on the reverse strand, counting down.
CACCGCCGCTGCCTGTATTATGATCAAGCTTTGATGAGACTGACTCAAAATATTTATTGAGCAGCCCATTATCAACGTCAGTTCCAGTCATGTCCACCAGTTTGCCAACTACGGGTCCGAAACAGCAGTCGTAGCTTGTAGGTGTACCCATAGTTATCCATGAAAAGCGCTCAAGCCCTGCACCCATGTCTATTATTTTATTTGGCATGACGCGATAGTCGTTTTCGGTACCTTCAAATTCCGTAAATACCGCGTTACCAAGTTCAAGACCCCTTACAAAGTATTCCAGTGAGTAACCAAAGGCGCCGGCTCCCATCCATACATCTTCGACAAAAGTTATCTCTTTTGCTTCGATACCAAGCCCCTTTGTCAGCATACCAAAGTCAAGATCTATGCATTTGTCTTTCCAATAGCCACCTGGGGCATCTGCATTACAAGTCTGCCCTATCATGCAAAAGCCTGTATAGTGTCTGCCGCTTAATCCTACATTTTCTATGTCATTGAATCTAAGACACATTTGCGGAACTACTAACGGGTTTGCTGGTAATTCAAAAACTACTTTATTGCCAACAACTCTCTGAAAGTCAACGATTGAAGCTATAGTGAAATACAGGTCTTCTCTCCAGCGACATACGACAGGGTAACGCCTTACTATTTCGTGGCCATGTGTCCTAAAGAACTTCTCAGTCTCCTTCCATGCATTGACATAGTCGAGATGCTTGTTTGTGGGTGGCTTTCCGATAAAGCTATAATTTTCATGATCCGGGCAAAAATTCCTTGCGGTATCTAGCGTCCAAAAGAATTTTGCGCACCTGCCGCATTTCTTTCGTACAAAGCCTTCCTTGTCAAAAAGAGATACTTTGTAGTATCTGTCAGGATTAGATGAAAAAAGCGCGGCCAATTCCTTCTTTCCCAATGGCTATTATCTTCTCTTAGACATCAAAATATACGTATTAATGCTTTCGTTGAAAAGATGAAAAAAGGAAGTGTAAGAAAGGTACGAAGATTAGGATTTCAGTGAATTCTCGATGAACTGTAGATATCTCTCCTTTGGTGCTGCGCCTATAGTCCTTCCTATTTCCTTGCCCCCTTTGAACAGTAAAAGTGAAGGAATAGACTGGACATTATACTTCATTGCTATTTCCTGATTCTCGTCAACGTTTAGCTTGGTCACTTTGACTTTGCCTGCCATAATTTTTCCAACCTGTTCTACTGCTGGCCCTACCATTCTGCATGGGCCGCACCATTCTGCCCAAAAATCTACCAATACAGGTACATCGGATTTGAGCACTTCGGCATCCCATAGTTGAGTAGTGACATGGGTGACACTGTTATTATTTTCTGTCCTGCTTTCCATGCTTTTAATTAGGAGTTGAGGTTATTTTAATCCTACTGACTATATACTTTACCCAAACCGACCTGTCGTGCCAAACGTCACAAATTCTGCTATTAGCTTCATGACAAAAGCAATACCTCCTACTGTAACGAGGCCAAGCAAGACCAGCCGCAGGTGTTGAAAGTAATCGTCCTTGCTAGTCTTTTTTGCCAGCCTAAGCGTCTGAACCATCTCTGTAACTTTGTGCTGAACAAGCGACAGGACATCCAATCTTTTAGCAAGCAATGTAGTGATCTATGTTCTAAACGTAGTTGCGTTATATAAAATATCTGTCAGTACCTTGAAAGCGAGGGATGGACGGTGTAGAGTGGCTCCTTATCCGTCCTCTGCATCTCAACGAAGGTTTCCGTGTTTTGTATGCCTTCTATCTTGCCTATGCGAGCGATGACGACATTATGTAATTCCTCTAATGTGTGCGCGCTTATGCTCACTATCATGTCGAACCTGCCTGTGACTTCGGAAAGCGACCTAATTTCTGGAATTTTCATGAGTTCTGCATGAATCGGGTCTTTCAACTTGGGATCTCGATTTATCCCAACTGTTGCTTTGACATTAATCCCAAGCATGTTTTCATTGACAATGACTGTAAAATTTTTGATCAAACTCCGTTTTGCTAGACGTTTTATCCTGCTGTAGAGGACAGAAGCATTAACGTTAAGCTTTTTACTTAATCTTGGAACTGAAATACTTGCGTCTTTGGTCAGTTCTGATAATATTTTCATATCAAGCTCGTCAAATCTCTGCATATGCTTGTCTATCGTTATTTGGTAGTGTTAATAAATGTAATTCTAACCAATTATGTCGCTAAAACGCAATTCCTTAGGCAGCTACATACTGGATCATGAAAAACTTATGATACCATCAACTATAATATATACAAAGATCGAGTCGAGATAGCATTATATAATTTGCAAGGTGGGGTTCTAATAATGTTTAAGAACAGGGGTGGAATAAAGTCCGGCCAATATGTATTTGCGGTGCAAAAAGACGGGAAGCACAACAAAATAATCATCGGTCGCATCCGATCGGCCAGTGGAAATAAGATTCATCTCGCTGGCACTTATGTCCGCCCCGTTGGATTAATAGAGCGTGTAGAATCTGGCAGGGCAGGAGGGCGTCCAATGGAGGTTCTCAGCAATCCTGACCCAAACAACTGCATCTTTATGCTGATAGATCGAATTGAAAGCGGTAGGTTTGATGAAGAGGTTGACCAATCTATGGCGCGGGTCATCCTGATAAATGAAAGTAGGTATCTTGTGCTTGACGGTTGGATAAAAGAGAATTTGCCAGACATATTTGCAGCGGCGCTTTCGGCTGGCACGGAAGAATCAAGGGCTCAGACACGCCAGACGCTCATTGAAAAGATGGATTCGCTATATGAGCGAGAACTAAAAGACCATGTTTACGCTGTGGCAAGAAGTGCAAAAATACTCTAAGATAAAGGCCTCTATGTGGGAATAGTTGGATTAACGCATGCTTGCGATTGTGCATATCTGTGATTGTATGTATTAATTTGCGCTTCCACAAGAAGAAGAAAAATCCTATAATTGTAGCGAATGGTGTTCGCCATAATTCTTAATGTCATATCTCATTTAACATCTAGCTACTAGCAGAAAGCTCTAAGGTGTGGCCCATTTACTCATTAGGATGAGTATGACGGTAGCCATAGAAAATGCCATAGTAGCAGCACTTGCATTTTGTATAGAGGAGTAGCTATCTTAATAGTTAACATTCCGCTCCGACAACAAACAAAAGCCGTTGCACGCAGCACCAACGTAATCAATAACAATTCTTGCTCGATAGCAAGACATAAGTTTGACCTACTTCCTATTTCAATTATGTCATTTTTTGGCCCTCCAAGCGATGCAGGTTACGATAAAAAAAAGTACGAGCACCTAACACTTGCCATCAGACAGACGGTACTGGAGCGCGCTCACAATCGCTGTCAGAAATGCAGCGTCAAGTTCAGCCCACGCAGCCCGCCCCATTTTGAGCATATTAACGGCTCACTTAAGGACAATAGACCGGTCAACCTCCGCGCTCTTTGCCCCGAATGTTTTAAGTTAGTTGAGAATAAGGAAAAGAACAGAAAGGGGATATTTTCCAGAATGCGCAACATTGTAGGGTAGCAGAATAGTCTAAATATAGAGTCTGGATTGATTTTAGCAAATGGGTATCATACTGATGCAGCTCATATGCGATACATGCAGGAAAGTCCTGTTAGAAAAACATGGAGTGAGCGAAGAAAAGTTTCCCATTACTAACGAAGAGGCTCAGAAGCTAGACAGAGACCACAGGGGTCATGAGTGCCATATTGAGCCAGTCGAAAAGGAACTGTAAATTATGGCATTGTTATGAGCTTCGCAAGAAAAGAAATGGCAACGAAAGTCCTACGGCAGAGCAGTTGTTGGCATAATTGCATAAGCTTTATGGTGACTGCTGCATCCTTTGTTCTTTGATATTGCCTAATAAAGCCAAGCCACACCGATATTACCGCGTGGTTAAAAAACAACTAGTTATATTTAGCAAATATGTACACATGGTCGGACCTTCAGCCGTGAAGAGAAGATCGACAGATAACTGAGAATAGTTGTAGGTGTACTAGCATTTATAACCAAAATAACCAAATCAATACCTCCTTTAATTTGTTGGATAATACCTACAAAAAAGAAAATCGTTTATTTCACTCCCTTCTTTAATTATATCTGTGTTGAGATTGTGGATACGGTGAGTAGCAAGCCTATCTCTTGGTTTACTGAGTTTATCGGTATAGGCTACCGCTATCATGATGTCTATATGAACGTCATCCTCCTCTTTGAGGATAAGATGTCTGCTTACCGATTGTGGAAAAATACCATCAATTGGTGGCCAGATGATGAGATAAAGCTTAGGTTTGTGGAGCAAGGCGATAGTTACTGGGTAATAATCTACGGCGGCTCTACTTACAAAGGCGATAACACTGGCTTTGTAAAAAAAGTGCCAGTGTCAGATAACTACAAGCGGTTTAAGGTGGGGTATGAAAAGAAAGCAATTTTGCGTTTTGGAATATACAAAGAAAATATGAAGAAAAATAACAGCAACAAGAAGTATGATCTTGAAATTTTTAAGAAATCAAAATCGATCTATGATATTGCATTTTTGAAGAATGAGGAGCTTTCACCAGAAAGCATTGAATGGCGGTGCCTACAGCAAAATACATGAAAAAAAAGTTCAACTGCATACAAGGCTGCTCTGACTGCTGCATTTACAGGGACTACTACCCCTCTGTCGAGTATGGCAAGATAGGGGTACTTGTACTACCTAAGGAAAAAACTGCAATAGAGCGCCTTGCAAAAAGCATGGGCATCAGAGTAAGGATATTACCACGCCTTGCAGTTGGCAAAAGCTCACCCGAGAAGATAATCGCCTACCAGATGATGGGCAAGAATGACGACGGTGATCTATGCCCATTCCTTGACGTAGAAAGCAAAGAAAGATCTGATCACGGTGGATTCAAATGCAAAATATATTCTGATAGGCCACTAGCATGTCGGGCATATCCTGTCATTGAAGCAAAACAAAAGACTGCTCGATTCGATTCACATTGCCAGTTTTGCAAAAAGTTCTCGAGGACTAAAGCTAGCAGCGAAGGCCTGCAGCAGGAATTTGAAGCACTTGCCGAGATCAGAGCAAGTGTGATTGCGGACAATGATGTTTCTATTTGGAGGTATGCTACTGCTGTAGGCAAATCTGGTGACTTGCTGTCGGAAGGTTGGGTTCGAGAAAGCGGATGCTAGTACCCATGCTTTTGATATAGTACATGCCCATTTTTTTTGACAACAAGAATTCTATTCTGTGGTATCAATGTAAAGTTTTCTGATATCTTCAAAAACTCTTGCAGTGGTAGTTCAACAATATTCTCAAAGTCGCGATAGCTAACAGAGTACAGCGCTGCATCATCAGCATACAGCGCTTTACTGAAAATTTCCTCTAATCTGCCTTTTCTTGTCACGAATTATGATATTCCTAAATGTATAT
>DATFCN010000055.1:0-9524 GCA_035253045.1 Nitrososphaera sp. | reverse complement strand
ATGTCTTTCTGTTGTTGTTGTTGCTGGCCACCTGCACCAACTTGTTGCTGCACAGCAGTTCCAACTCCAAAGGTAAAGGTTTCTTGTACGACGTGTCCATCGACCGCCGACAACACGCCGGTTGTCACCGTGTATTCACCGTTTGGGAGATCAGGTTGCAGCGTAACACCTATTGAAGTGGTATCTCCTTGGACATTATGCGGATCGCTTAGGTCGACTGTGCTGCCGTCTGGGCCAATGACCCGGATAGTGCTATAATCGAGCTCTATAGGCTCAGTAAAGAATACATTAACTTCTGTAGGCGACGAAGGCACGCTCTGAAAGGCCTTTGGTGAAGAGTCAACATACACAGGATGAGCAAAGGACTCTGGTATGTAGAAAGATCCAAACACGACCATTAAGAGAGCCCCAATAATCCCATAATGCCAGAGTCTGCGCGGCACATGTAAAATATTGCATTTACTATATTTGACTCTTGCTTGTTTTATAGTACAAAGTCCGAAACACCCCTAAAGATTATAAAGATTGCATGACGAATTCCCAGCGAATGGAGAGAGTTGCTCTATTTTTGGCAGCTATATTACTTTTATCATCTCTCGCTTTCAACATGACGCGTACGCTTGCACATGTCGAGGTGGTGATGGGAGATATCAGCATTGAAGGAGGGTGGGTGAACGAACCTCCTCTAGTAAACCAGCTAAATAGTGTTATCCTGACAATAAGGCAAGTGTCAAATGGCCAGCCGGTCAATAATGCTCTTGCCCAACTCGATATAACTTTGCAAAAGGGTACGGAGACTAGGCCTCTTGAATTCCAACCTACTGAAGAGGCGGGTGTGTACACTGCAACTGTACTTCCCACACAGACAGGGCAATATGCAATAGTCATGCGGGGAATGATAGTTGCACAGGCAATTGACGGGCAGATCCAAATTGAGGATGTTGAAGATACTGCACGCTTTTCCTTTCCTCCGTCAACAAATACTGGAGGCAACCAGATACCCCGGGGATTGGTTGAGCAATTGCAGGTTGTCATAGACGGCCTGACTGCAGAGGTTGAAGAGGCTAACAATGCGGCTCAAGCCGCTAATAATTCAACACAGGATATTAGAGATTCTATTGATGAATTGAGAGTTTCGGTAGATAGGGCCTATCTCTTTAGTTTAATTGGAGTCGGAATGGGCGGCGCAGGAATTGCTATAGGAGTTGTTGTCCTCTCTCGCAGAGAATAAGTGATAATATTCTAGATTAGCCTAAATCTTTGTGAAAGCACTATTGCAGTTGTTGTTAGGGATGCAACGAGGAAAGCAGGGAGGAGGCCTCCAGCAGGAAATTCTGGGACTACTGTGATAGGGAAAGTAGCCTCTTCATCGCTGGGAATAGCAGGGAGACCTATTCCGGCTAGGTACACCTGAACCTCATAATCCCCATTCTCTTGGAATGCATACGGGACTGACAACGTGCCCTCGACATTGTGGAGAACAGCCTGTCCTGTTTGATCTGCAGTGCTGAAAACCTGCTGACCGTCTTTCAATATTCTAAAATCGTAATCTTGGTGCTCATGAAGAGTTTCCGTACCAGGGTTAAGGAAGCTGACTGCGAAGGTAGCCTGGCTCCCATCACCCCATGTGGGTACTAGTCGAATATCAAGTGTTCCCTTGTCGGTAGGTTTCATCATGCCGGCATCTTGGGCATAGACAGCACTCGTACCAGTGCTTGTGGCGATGAAGGTTGTTGTAAGTGTCACCGCAATTAAGTGGAACAACATCATGCTTGTACTTGTCATCATGATGAATTGATTTTGGGCCTAAATAAATTGTTACCATTTGCCAGGGCAGCAAGTACCACTATACCAAGAGCGAGGGTAGAGAGTAGAAAGACATTAGCTCCAAACTCTGGCGTAACTTGTATTGGTACTGTTGCTCCCTCGCCCAAATCGTCAATATCATCTATCCTTATTACATAGGACCCCACATTTTCAAAGAAAAATTTCTGTGAATTCGATACTTGATCTAACCTCTGAATATCAACTGTGTTGTCTCGGTAAATTGAAATATCGTACTTCATGTCTTCAATTTCGCTGTCTGTGTCAGGGTCGAAAAAGTATATTTCAAACATATTTTCACTGCCAATTGAGCTTGAAGTCCAAATTATTTTAATGTCGAATGTACCTTTGTCGGTAACTGTTTCAAGCTGGGTCTGCTCCTGTGCATATACAAGCGTGGATGCCAGAGCCACCGACAACGATACAAGAGATATAATAATGCCACTAACAACAATAACAAAAACAATTGAGACAATACGACGCAAAGAGCTTGCTATGAATGAGACTCCAGATAATAATCTATGGTGAATTATTTATTGCATGGTACACGCGCTTTAATTGGCAGGAATTAAGAATTAGGTCTGATCACGATTAGTGAGATCATAGCTATTCTTAGTAGTGAGTTGGGAGAGGGAGCTTGAGATTTTCAAAGTAATAATCTATTCAACCAGTCAGGTTTTTAAGAGATGAAATTTTTCTCAGAGCTTACATGAGGATAGTATCATTTCTTCCCAGTGCAACTGAGACACTCTACGAACTTGGTGCCGGAGACCAGCTAGTAGGTGTAACACACGAGTGCAAATACCCTGCACAGGCGAGGAAAAAACCCCGGGTCATACAGGCCACTTTTGACCCGGCTCACATGACAGGAAGAGATATCGATAACAAGATAGTTGAGCTAATGCGCTATCTGAGGGACATTTACATACTAGATGAAAATAGCTTGAAAAGGCTGAGCCCTGATCTAATTGTTGCGCAGGGACTCTGCGAAGTCTGCTCACCGTTTACAAAAGAGATAAACAGAGCAGTGACCATTCTTGGTGGCCACGCCGACGTGCTAGTTCTCGACCCGCATGATCTTGAGGGTATACTTGCAAGCGTAATGGATGTTGCTGAAAAAATAGGAAAGGTTAGAGAGGGACGAAAGCTCGTAGCTTCTCTCCAAAAGCGTATCGACAGGGTTCGCAGCATCAAGGTAAAGCACAAACCTAAGGTTCTTTGTATTGAGTGGATTGACCCACTCTTTACTGCAGGGCATTGGGTACCTCAGATGGTCGAATATGCAGGTGGTATGAATGGCCTAAGCTCTACTGGCGAGCCGTCGCGTCGAATGGACCTAGACGAAGTAGTGCAGCTGGATCCTAATACAATTGTGCTTATGCCATGCGGTTTTGACATACAGCAAACCACGAAAGAACTGTCAGCACTCGCGGCCAACGAAAAGTGGAACTCTCTTCAAGCAGTCAAGAATGGAAATGTTTATGCGGTCGATGCAAATGCATATTTTAGCAAACCTGGGCCGCGAGCAATAGTAGGGCTTGAAATAATAGCAAAAATCATACATCCTGAGACTTCTCAGGACATCAGAGTCCCGAAAGGCTCTTACAAAAAGATTTAGTAAGTTACTGCGTTAGAGAGACTTCTATATACACATCATCGGGGATTTTCAGACGCATCAGCTGTCTAATGGCTCTGTCGTCTGCTCCGACATCGATTACCCGCCTATGGATACGCATTTCATACTTGTCCCAGGTGTTAGTTCCCTGGCCTGCGGGAGATTTTCTGGTGACCACTTTAAGCTTTTTTGTCGGAAGCGGATGTGGACCCCGCAATCGGATACCTGTCTTTTCCCCAATACCTTTTATCTCATTGCATACCCCTTCTAGTGTTGTAAGGTTGGTGCTGGTTAGCTTAATTCTTGCTGCCTGTGGCATTTCTATATTCCACTTTACTTTTTGTTCGGATCGTATCGGTCAGTAACGTTCAGAACAACTCCCGCGCCTATTGTCGTGCCCATATCTCGCAGAGCAAACCTCCCAATTTCAGGAAAGTCCTTGAAGGTCTCAATTGGCAAGGGTCTCACTGGTTTGATCTTAACGATGGCAGCATCACCTGTCTTGAGGAATTTCGGGTTCTGCTCGGTTGTTGCGCCTGTTCTAGGATCAATTTTCGAGACGAAATGTGAGATTGTGGCGGCCACTTGTGCCGTATGCGTATGCAAGACTGGGGTATACCCAGGAGCGATTGCTGTTGGATGGTGAATTACGATCAAACGGGCTTCCAGCTCCCGAGCGACAGTCGGTGGATTATCTGCAGCGCCAATCATATCACCCCTTTTGATCTGTTTCTTATCTACACCTCTTAGGTTAAAGCCAACATTGTCACCTGCTTCGGCAGACTCTAGCTGAGTGTGATGAGTCTCTATCGATTTGATTTCACCTGCTGCACCTGACGGCATTACAATGACTTTCTCACCAGGCTTCATCTTGCCTGTCTCGACCCTGCCTACTGGAACGGTTCCTACACCTGTAATAGAGTACACATCCTGTATAGGGATTCTCAGTGGCTTGCCCACTGGCTTCTCAGGCGGATCTAAATTGTCAAGTGACTCAGCAAGAGTAGGACCCTTGTACCATGGCATATTCTCCGATTTCTTGACCAAGTTGTCGCCCTTCCATCCAGATATCGGAATAAAGTTGATCTTGGCGGTATTGTATCCGACGAGCTTGAGCATCTTCTCAACAGCTTCTTTAGCCTCCTTGTATCGTGATTCTTGGAATCCAGCATCGTCCATCTTATTTAGGGCCACTATGATTTGGTTTACACCAAGTGTCCTTGCAAGGAACGCATGTTCTCTTCCCTGTCCACCTGGCTCAATTGCTGCTTCCATTTCACCAGGCTTTACAGAGATCACCAAAATTGACGCATCAGCCTCTGAAGCGCCGGTGATCATATTTTTGATAAAGTCCCTATGACCAGGAGCGTCAATCAAAGTGAAGAAATATTTTGATGTTTCAAACTTTTGGAAAGCAAGATCGATAGTAATACCTCTCTCACGCTCATCTTTGATACTATCAAGAACCCAGGCATACTTGAAGGTATCACCTTTGCCCGTTGCTTCAGATTCTTTGGCATATTGCTCGATGGTTCTCTGGTCAATGGCACCCAGATCAACCAACAAATGACCTACAGTAGTTGATTTACCGTTATCGACGTGACCTGTAACAACTAGATTCATGTGTGGCTTTTTGCTAGCGCTCATAGAGCAGGAACGCCCCATGGGCTTTATTTGTATTTCGCCCATGACTAAACGCAAGTTCGTGTGAGTAAGCCATCATTTGCTTATTGGAACGTTCAGTTAGGAGGTAACCTGTGAGTTATCGGAAGGGTTTTAAATGATAGGTCATGACTTTGTCCTATTATGCGAGTTACAGTTAGTGCTATTAAGGCCGATATCGGCGGGATAGGAGGCCATACCTGTCCAAGCACAGAACTTTTGGATACAGTCAGAAACTTTGTTGTCAAAAATGCAAAAGGGCTTCTCATAGATCAGTACGTAGGTTATACTGGTGATGACATCCACATAGTAATGACCCATAATCGTGGAGTGGACGACGATAAAATTCACAAGCTTGCTTGGGATGCCTTTACTGAAGGAACGAAACTGGCAAAGGATCAAGGTTTGTATGGCGCAGGACAAGACCTACTCAAGGATTCGTTCTCTGGTAACGTTAAAGGAATGGGACCGGGTGTCGCAGAAATTGAAATGGAAGAGCGGCCAAGTGAGGTATTCTGTATATTTGCAGCAGACAAGACTGAACCAGGGGCATTCAACCTACCGCTGTGGCGCATGTTTGTCGACGCGGGCAGCAACACGGGGATTCTGATCAATGAGCGGCTTGCAGAAGGCGTGATTTTTAGGATAATGGATGTTATGAGCGGCAAGGTTGCAGAGCTGAAATTATGGGAAGACAAAGCAGAATTAGAGGCTGCATTAATGTATCCAGGCCGCTACGTTGTCCACTCTGTCGTGTCATCTGATGGCAGTGATCATATCGTGTCAGCTTCAACGGACAGGCTTCACAACATTGCTGGCACGTATGTAGGCAAAGATGATCCAATAGCAATAGTCAGAACCCAAAAGAACTTTCCAGCCACCGAAGAGGCGGGCAGCGCCTTTAATGAACCTCATTTTGTAGCAGGCAATACACGAGGAAGCCATCATATGCCTCTAATGCCTGTCAAACTCAACTCTGCGGCATCACTAAACTATTCTATACCAGTAGTATCATGTCTGCTTTTTAGCATGCGCAATGGCAAACTCACCGGTCCGCATGACGGGTTTGGCACTGCTGACTGGGATCTACAGAGAATGAGAGCAGCTGAGCGTGCTATGATAATGCGTAACCAAGGATTTATCCATCCAGCCACACTTGTTCCAGACGAATTAGAATACAACAAAGGCTACGAAGCTAGAATGTCAAAGCTGCAAAGCAAATTCAAAGATTTAGAGGACATAATGAATGGCAAGAGTAAGGCTACAGCAGCAGCAACAACAACAACAACTGCAACAAAGACTGCTGCTGCGAAGCAGACCAAAACCGGCAGTAGGAACCATTGAACCATCCACTAATCATCAATTTCAAAAACTATGAAGAGGTGTCTGCAGACAGAGCTATTGAATTAGCTGAAACAGCACGACAAGTTGCTGAAAAGCTGCAGATAGAGATAGTACTTGCGCCGCCCCATCCAGTGCTGGCTTTGATTGCAAAGAATATAGAGATACCAGTAATTTGTCAACATGTCGACGACGAAAAGATAGGACCCAGCACCGGTTTTATTGTACCTGAGATCGCCAAGTCATACGGTGCGATTGGATCACTGATAAATCACAGTGAGCATCGAATGGAAATGAGCTCAATCGCACGCCTGGTTGAACGCTTGAGGAAGCTTAGCATGATATCAATTGTTTGTGCACAGGAACCACAGGAAGTCGTGTATCTATCGAGTCTTAACCCGGATTTTATAGCTATAGAACCGCCCGAGCTTATAGGCAGTGGAAGAGCGGTGTCAAAGGAAAACCCTGCAATAATAACCAAATCAATAGAGGGGGCGGGCTCACATTCAAGCATCATCTGCGGAGCAGGAATCTCCGATAAGGATGACGTCTCTAAGGCCATAGAGCTTGGTTCAAAGGGAATACTTGTTGCAAGCGGAGTGATTAAGGCTAGTTCATGGGAAAAAAAGATAACTGAACTTGCTTCTGGCATGAGGGGTTAATGTGCTGCAAGTCTTAATCATCCTCTAGCTATCGTTTTGAACGAGATTTATCGTACTGTTCGGGATGCTGTTGCTCTGGCTGTTGTTGTTGTCGTCTATAAATGATGTTTTTGATGAACATTTCTCCCGCCTTATAGGAGCTTCGGACAAATGGGCCTGCCACTGTGTATGCGAAACCCATCTTTTCAATGCTTTTCTTGTATGAATCGAATTTTTCTGGAGAAATATACTCTTTAACTGGGAGATGTCTGATGGTTGGCTGCATGTACTGTCCCATCGAAACTATATCGACTCCTGCAGACCTTAGATCCTTGGCTGCCTTCATAACTTCCTCTTCAGTCTCCCCAAGCCCAAGCATTAAAGAAGACTTCGTATAGACTTTGCAGTCGATAGCTTTTATCATTTCCAGGACCCGCAATGATTGCTCGTATGTTGCCCTGGGGTCTCTAATTAAAGGTGAAAGTCTGGCTACAGTTTCGATATTGTGGCTGATAACTTCAGGTCCCGCATCTATCACCCTTTCTATGGATTGACGATTGCCATGGAAGTCCGGGATAAGCGGCTCAATTATTGTATGAGGACACTGCACCTTGACTGCCTTTATTGTTTTTGCGATATGATTCGCCCCTTCATCGGGCAGATCGTCTCTGCATACCGAAGTGATTACAACATATCTTAAACCCCAATTTTTGATCGCTCTAGCAACTCTATCAGGCTCGTCGGGGTCAAGGTAAAAGGGTCTACCACTGGCTACTGAGCAGAACCTACAGCCCCTTGTGCATATATTGCCCATAATCATAATTGTAGCAGTTCCCCCTCCCCAGCATTCACCTAAGTTGGGACATCGTGCTTCTTCGCAAACTGTATGAAGCCCAAGCGAAGCAACGGTCTGCCTAACGTTTACGTAATTGTCTCCAGACGGCAATTTAATGCGAAGCCAATCTGGCTTTTTTTCATATTTAGTCACAATCTTTTCGTTCAATTTCTTTGTTGGCCTCTAATTGAACAATATGCTCAATAATAAGGGTTCATCTTAGATGGATATAGTGCGGACCCCTTTCTATGATATTCATAAGTCGCTTGGTGCAAAGATCGTGAATTTTCATGGTTGGGAAATGCCCCTCCAATACTCTGGGATAATGGACGAGCACGTAAATGTCAGGACCAATGCAGGGTTATTTGACGTCTCCCACATGGGCAGATTTGAAATTAGAGGTCAGCACTCCCAGGCCTGCCTGCAAGAGGTTATAACAAACGACCTTGAAAAGCTTACCAATCATCAAGCAATTTATTCTCCAATGTGCTACGAAAGTGGTGGAATAGTTGACGACATAATTGCCTACAGGCTTGCACAAGATCACTTCTTAGTCGTAGTAAATGCCTCGAACAGGCATAAAGATTTTCACTGGATCTTGGATCATTCAAAATTAGCACAGGTCGAGGACATAAGCGAAAGAACTGGGCTGCTGGCAATTCAAGGTCCACGGGCTTATCATGTGCTACACAAATTGGTAGAAACAGACCTGCAGTCTCTCAAACCATTTCATCTTGTTGGCTCTAATATTAGTGGGATAGAATGCATGCTGTCGAGGACGGGTTATACAGGAGAAGATGGGTTTGAAATTTTCTTTGATTCCTCAAGAACAGAAATCTGGGCAAAACTCATGCAGTATGCTCAAACATACGGAGTCAAGCCCACGGGACTGGGCGCACGAGATACGCTACGGCTTGAAGCAGGCTTAATGCTTTATGGAAATGACATGGATGAAAATACCACCCCACTGGAGGTACCGTTAAAGTGGACTGTCAGCTTTGATAAGAAGCAAGAATTCATAGGTAAAAAAGCGTTGAGCAATGGCCATCCATCAAGAAAGCTCGTTGGTTTTGAAATTGTAGAAAAGAGAATAGCAAGACAGGGCAATACAGTTTTGATGAATGGAATGGAAGTGGGCGTTGTAACAAGCGGCAGTTTTTCACCTACGCTTAGAAAATCTATTGGGTTTTGCTTTGTGCCTGTAGAATTTTTACCAAATCAATTAGTTCAGATTGACATTGGAGGCAAATACTATGAAGCGAAAATAACTAGCACAAGGTTCTATAAGCGCAAGTAAAATTGCAATGGCGATCCTTGCAGATGAGCAAGAATGTTTGAGACCTTTCCGAAAATAAAAGGGATAAGGTTTTATGTTTGCCCCAAAGAAACGGATTATGTTAGAGCTAAAATTTACAAAGGAACATGAATGGATTAAGATAGAGGATAACCTCGCAACAATTGGAATTTCGAACTTTGCTCAAGAACAACTTGGCGACATAGTTTCAATAGAGTTACCAAAAGCCGGTGGCATCTTCAAACAAGGACAGACCATTGCCATAGTCGATTCCGTAAAGGCTTCTTCCGATATTTATGCTCCTATCAGCGG
>DATFCN010000054.1:0-15386 GCA_035253045.1 Nitrososphaera sp. | reverse complement strand
TAGAAATGGTATGCTTCAGAATTTCAAGAACGGTTCTCTACCCGATGATACGTCAGTTATTCTGAGAATAAATCCTGATGGTTCACCAGCCCAAGACAACCCTTTCTTAGATGTTAGCAGAACGAACAGTAGTAGTAGTAGTAGCAGCTATGCTAATTTAAGTAAGTACTTTGCTTATGGCATCAGAAATAGCTTTGGGTTAGCAATAGATCCAGTAACTGGAATCTTGTGGGACACGGAAAATGGCCCCGATGGATTTGACGAAATCAACATTGTTAGACCAGGTTTTAATAGTGGATGGGAAAAAGTGATGGGTCCAATTGACATGACTAACGTAACTGCTGAGAGTGACTTGGTTAACTTTGAGGGCTCTGCTTCTTCCTCTTCTTATGCAGACCCTGTATTTAGCTGGGGAAGGACTGTGGGCGTAACAGACATCGAATTTTATGATTCTGAGAATCTAGGTGATGAGTATAGGAACAACATATTCGTTGCGGACGCTAACAATGGAGATCTCTACTATTTTGAAGTAAATGAAGATCGATCGGGTTTGCAGTTTGAAGACCCAAGAATAGCTGATGACTTGGTGGCAAGCGATGAAAGAGAGAGGGATTCAGTGATATTTGGTACTCGCTTTTCCAGTAGCATTACAGATCTAGAGACTGGTCCTGATGGATATCTGTATATTCTAACATTTCATCCAACAATGGGTAGTGTATTCAGAATCATGCCTCAAGAGCAATAATATATTCGGGTTTGTTCATATCAACAGGAACATCATAGTTAATGGTAGATAGTTCGAATGCACTGATAGAATTCTGAACTAAGCTTGAGATTCAACCGGAGATTTATCAATCAAAGCGATAGTAAATCGAACTTTTCTTATACTAAGCGAGGGATATCAAGGATACATATTCTTCCCCTGATTATGGTAACAAGAGGATATACTACACCGCATGGAAAGCAGAAAAGCACCAGAATCCTCTTGAGACCGCTAGCTTCAGCCATGAGCACTTTGCAGGAATAACGTTTTCCTTGGTTCGCCGTTATCAGTGTCATGCAAGTCGTCGTCTCAATCTTGGCCGGGTCGCATTTTAAAGTCTTTAATCATTCCCTTAGAGGAGTTTTATTTTAGAGCTGCAGGAACGCGTACTAATATACTAAATTCATCTACGGAGGTAATTTGGTAGAATTGTCTATCACAGGAAAAGGAGATTTACGCGGGTTCTGATCCCGTACCCGTATTTACCTTATCACGATCTTGTAGCCTGATGTAGCGTCAGGTGTTGTCGCTCATACCAAGCCTGATTCTTTATCATTATCAGCGGAAAAGAGAGAGTTCGTTCTTCATAAGTTAAAGTAAAAGTTTAGCGCTAAGACAGAAGGTCCATTTCGCTCCTTGTGCTGGCTTTCGGTTTTGCGCTCGGATGACTTTGAGAATTATAGATGTCGAAGTAATCGGTTATACTGCATTTGTATTAAACGTCGTGAGGAGGACCTGCTACAGTTGAATTTTTCATATTGACGTTTTCATTTATAGCATTATTTTCTTGTGGATCGCCTAAAGACTCTCTAGTACAATAGTGCAAAATCAAATAAAGATAAAAATTCTCTAAAAACTTAACATATCAAAAGCGCAGTTAAACAATTACGTGAGCCTCTGAAATTATGGAGACCCACGTGATCGCATCCTCGTCAGCTGGTCTGCTTTGGGATCAGCTGGCGGGTTTTGGTAACGTTCGATCCTGTCACTATTATGCGTTTCACGTTTTACATCTGCATGTGTGACACAGATTTGACACAACACCTACTCGATTCCCAGATACAGCCATTATTGTCATTCTCTAAATGACCGATTGCATTAGGCTGCGGATGGAAGATTATTCTTGCCCTTTTCCTTTTCGGACTGCTAAGTGTGTTGACATTCTCACATTTACCATTATAATGAGCAATGATTCCCTTCAAACAATCTGATAATCCCACGGGGCTAGCATCAAAAATAATACAAGCAAGTACAGGGCTCGATAATGACGAGCCGTTAAGAATCAGAAGGATCATGAAGAACCGACATCCTTTAAGGACGTCCTTAGAATTAGAAATAGAATATTAAAGTTTGAACTTGACTAGAAAGAAGAACCACTATGGAGGCTGGAATCGCTACCAACTGTAAATGACTGAGTCATCATTTATGATAAATTACGGTGATAAAAATTACAGTTGTTAGAATAATTAATAGTCAACCAGAACCGTTTTGATATACCACACAGCAGCACAGACAGACGGACGATCAGGAATCGACCTTAAAGACAAATCTCCCCGAATGTCAGGATAGGTGTAGCGGATTTAGCTGGTGTGAGTTTATAGGACCTGGGCTTTAGATGAACAAATGCTATTTACATAATTTCCAACCTTGCTCAAATCTATGGATTGAAAGACGGTGCCCAATACGACTAGCAGAAAAAGCAACCGACATCTGGCAGACCAAAACATTGGATGCTCTGGGAAGAAGTGTTAACGTCTCGACTTGCCGATGAGGATAGATGCCTTTCTACTCTCCCTACGGCGTGAACGATTAACTGACGATCGTTAACAGGTTACATCTCATTGTTGAACCCATATCAGGCTGATAGAGCTTGTTTCAGTCATATAATTAACAATGTGTCTATATGAGAAGAACGACAACACTTCTAATCTCGGAGTTAGAGATGTACGACAACTAGCCTTATTTTGCGAGATCATATCTTTGTGCAGGCATCATGATAAGAACTTCACCATCCCTGGTTTCATCCACGATGGCGATAGTATTGACAGCAGTAGCTATTGTGATTATTCTCCTGGCTTCCGATTTTACTATAATTAATGCACAGCAACAACTGCAGCAACAAATAGAAACTGATGGGGGGCTAACAGCTACTCTAAATGGTAACCGTTTCAGAACGGGAGATACAATTACAGTTAGTGGTCTTGTTCAAGAAACGGAACCGAGTTCCGTTGTGGTGATAGAGGTAATAGATCCTCAAGGTAAGATAGCAGATCGCATAGTGTCTGGACTGAGGGCAGATAACACATTCACCTACAGCTTTGTAGCTGGGGAACATATGGAAATTGACAATAAGGAGCCAATCGTGACAAGTGGCAATTACTGGATGGTACTCACGTATTTTCCACCAGGCGACCCGCTTGGCACGGAAGAGGCAGAGCTTACTTTTGAGTTTAATGTTATTAGTGACACAAAGGATCTTCTTTCCCTTGGGGGAGGCCTAACAACAGGTAGTCAATCTATAGCTATTCCTAGCACGAGTTTGTTTCAAAGCACAATTGACAGTTTCAGCGTACAGGTGCCGCAAGGCTGGATAATTCGCGACGTGAATAATACAGGTTCTGCCTTATCGGAAGAGGAAATACAAGGATATACTATACTAGCACAACTGTGTCCAAGTGAGGAGAGGCAAAATCAATCAATACCTTCCAGTATTGCAGGAAGCGGAAGCGATACGTTTGGTTGTAAAGGGTCCGAAACAGATGTCATACATATTGTTAGATATAATGACTTAGACAATAGACTCCAAGGGGTCAATGATCTTACTACCAACAACTACATATTGACAAATGACAATATTCTATCATACCACCTACAAAAGCTCGAGGAGGTTGGTTACAGAGATCTACACATTGTAAATAGTGCAGATACCATCGTCAACCTTACAAGTCTTCAGACAAACCAGACAATAGCAACAGAGCCAGCAAAGATTGTGCAGATAGTATACACGACTGCTATTGCTCCCAGTGAAACAAGAATTGGGTATCTCATTTCAACTGCTACGAACGCAACAGCACCCAATTTAGGCATGGCGAAGGGATATACAGTTTTTTATGAAGGTGGTTCTGTTTCTGCGACGGAGCTTACAATAGGATTTAGTAGCTTATCGTCATTGCCACCGGCAGTCAAGCAGGTATTCGACTCATTTGAGCTAGTAGAAGCACCTGAAGAACATCCGACAATAGCTCAACAAGACCTACAAACAGATGAACCTGGAGAAGAGGGGGATGATGGAGAAGAGGGGGATGATGGAGAAGATGAGTGAGTGGATGGAAGCCAAGCACCACATGAGCCACATCAAAATGCCAGATCCAAGTTATGTCGTTTGAATAGCGATAGTTTCATCAGGCTTTGAGCCTTAATATAGAAGAGAGCTGGCGTCACGATGCAGATGAGTATCCTTTTTGATAAATAGAAAACTATCTCAAGGGCAGAAGTTGAGACACCGCTGATGCTTTCATAAAGCAAGCACGTCGAAAAGGTATGATGAGCATATGCAGTATTTTGGCTTATTATCCTTACGTTTTCCTTTTTTTATCCTTCAAAAAAGCTTGTCATCGTCGGTTTTTGTTAAGGAGTTCATAACATCTCGCTCCAACAGATTCATACATCTCTCAGCTCTCATCTTGTCCCCTTCAGCCATTGCTCTACAAAACATTATGTACAGTGCAAAGTCTCTAGTCCATTTCCTGCTTTCTGCCAACTCGTTAGCTTCTTCTAGTAATGCCTTGCCAGTGCTACTGTCATCATGACCATTGTTTTTAACAGTGCTGCTGCTCATGTTTCTTTGAATTGTCTCCACACCTCTTGAAAGTCTGACTTAAAGCCTCAACTCCATCGACCATCCAAACCTTCACGATGTTCTTCACGATAACCGCGCTATACTGAAGCGCTCAACTAGGACTTTTAGGTATCTGGGAACAGAAGTGGTGTTTTTGCTTCTTTTGGTTCTAATGAGGAGCATCTGTGCTGATTCTGGGGATAGCCACGTGAAGATATTTTCGTGCTTCAATATCCGTTTCACTAGAGGACCATATGGGAAAACCAATTTTAGAATAGCACTAGCAATAATCTAAGAAGAACATGATACATCTTTCATTAAGCCTGTCTCGAGGTGCGCACGGGTTTCAAATTGTCCAATAATTCAACCCGATTAAAAAATATCCACTCTTCTGCCAACTTGGAATGTTCATTACCTTTCTCCCCATCATTTGTATCGAAATCCTGAATCCATAGCGCGCTGAACTGCACCTTCTCTCCCGTGGGTGGAATACCTTGAAAATCGCCTTCGAACGTACCAGCGCATTTCAAAGGAACCGATATCAGGTTGTATCCTGCTATCATGCCCGCTTCTTTCATTTCAATATAGAAATCAGGAAAGGCTGCATAGTAAACCGAAGACAACAACTCCTTATGTCCAATCCAATCCAGTGGCTGCCTGTTGTGTAGGTAAAACCTATGCCTTGGAGAAATTAGTTCTTCCATCTTTTCCAAATTGTGCTCATTGAAATGGGCAATATATTGACCTAGTAGTGCTTTATTCTTCATTATCGTTGAAATTATTGAGGATTCTTTTGGTTCTTTATAATATTTTTTCATCTTGCATCAATGCTCCACAGTTTTATCAGCCAGAACTTGTATTATTCTATTAAACTTTATTGACTATTTTATTTTGAATCAGAGTAACTACCGTAATCAAGATCAATCCCTAGCGCATGACTAACACGGGATACTATTTGTTGCACAGAGGGGAAGTTAGTTACCCAAAATATTGTTTTGCGGGACTCTTGTTCTCCTCCAAACATGTAACGTGATTAGCCCAAACAAAAGGATCTAAAGGAGTTCGTAAGCTGCCGGTTTAATTGGTTTGTCAAAGATTCACATGTATTATCTCATCGCCAACTGCTTGATCCCCTTGTATACCTATATATCTAAAAATAAAACCATACGATAATAACTACGGAATTGCATAATGGCGATGATCTGTGAATAGGATTTCGAAATGTGATATGTGCGGAAAATTCTTTGATTCAAAGAGGGATTTGAAGGAGCACATAGACAGGAGTCATAGGATATCGAATCATATGACGGCCAGTTCTGGCGAGGCGCAAAGAATAGCACAGGACATTTTATCATACAGTGACGAAGTTCTGTCGGTAGCTGTAATTGATAGGGATGGAGGTGTCCTTGCTGGCGAATCTAGAGAGTCTTTTAAAAAGCGATTTGAACCAGGCAGTCTAGATGAGAGCAGGCATAGTGGACCCCTTGCTATTGCAACTCTTAGTGTCGTAAATGAAGTAGAAGCTACTTTTGGAGAGCCAGAAGCCATAATTACCATTCATAAAAGTTGTAAATTGATGTTGCTGCCTATGCCATCTTATGACGTCCTTATAGGACTTGTACTCGAGCGGTCAGCCGATGCGGACGCTGAAAAGCTTCCTAAGGAAATTGAAAGGTTGATTGCACATACTCTTAAGCCACAGTAAATGCTTTGGCAATATCTCCAAAGAGGTGTGTTTTCATATTTGCGATCCATATCAGTAGATCAAGATTGCATCCTTGTATCCTCCATATACTGCAGAGCTGATGATATTAACAATAACTGATTGAGTGATATTCTGATTAAAATTGTCTGTGTTTTTTAATTAAAGTCAAAATTGTCATTCATTAGTCTCGGTTTAATCTTCTGAATATCTCTATGAAAATGTTAAAAAGAAAAACATGGAGCTACAATAGAATGGAGAAAAGCTTGCGAAAAAAAGATAGGGGCGTATGCGTGACAAGATAAGTTACTAGTTCTGTTTGACGGGTTTGACGCATTGAATGTTAGTTTTAAGAGAAGGAAGAAGTTAGAGAGTGACTTGTTCTTTTTTACAAGTTTTACTTTTTTAATTTTGACAGCCGAACGAAAAAGATAAGAGTTGTTGATCAGTTCATTATAGGGAGAAGTAAGAGGAGGAGAAGGAAGTGGAGGAGGAAAGATAAAACACAAATGGCAACAAAGTTTTATACTTATTGGGTTTACGTGGCTCACGACAACGAGTTAAATAACGCAAGTACTCAAGACTTAACAAATCAATTGCAAACAGTCCTAGGAACACATAGATTATTATCGCTGACTAGTTCGGCAACTAAGGGGGTCGTTGTTACAACTATGGCTTATGAGGTGCCGGACGACTAGACTGAAAATTGATGCAGAACCCCATAGACATCATTGAATAATAGATTCTTATCAGACTATGGTGAAGGAATAGTTAACAATACGCCTAATCAGTTGGATGATAGAGCCAAAAATATGATAAACTTCCTGTGCAAGTTTGAGGTCATGAATTTTGAACTCTTGCTGCTGTTAAAGGTTGGCCCTATCTTAAGCAGGAACTTAGCATTCTAAATGCATAAGGCTGCAGTGTTGCAGCTTCGTTGCAACGGTTGGATGACAATAAATATGATGTTTATGTTGATGTGATTAGCCTTTTTAGCTCAAGATATTAGGGCATTACCTCATATTGAGAAGAGTTAGATCATAAAGTAAAGAGAAGCCTTGGCGGGGATTTGGACCCCGGACCTCTACCTTTTTGGAGGGTTGTCGACTGCTTAAGTCATCCCGACACCTTACCAAGGTAACGCTCTACCAGGCTGAGCTACCAAGGCAGTTAAACGAACAATCGAACCAATAAACCCTATAATAATTATTGGGAGAGAACCACAAGATCAAGATTTAATTATGCATGACCATTAAGTCAAGCTAAGGCTGCGGGGGTTGTAGAGCCTGGCCAAATAGGCTAAAACTATTGGAGACGCGGGACTTAAGATCTCATAAAATGGGTTATCCCGTCCCTCAGGGGTCCGTGGGTTCAAATCCCACCCCCCGCATCATGCCCTCCTCCTACTCAACTGTGTAATTAAACTGGAACCTCAAAGGCGACAACTTATAAGTATCAAAATCTTTCTTCTAGTATGTCAAAACTGCTGTATCAGGATTCTGTTGATCTCTTATTATCAGAATTTATACAGGTCAGAAAGAAGACTATGCAACTTTTCAAACCATTAAAAGTAGAGGATGCGGTCACACAATCTGACCCTTTTGGCAGCCCTCCTAATTGGCATATCGCACATGTCACTTGGTTCTTTCAAAAGGTCTTGGAAAAACACGGAGCCAGGCTTGAATCGGACAACAATAGTAGTAATGGTGAGGGAGGAGGTAGTTTCAATTTAGAATACCTTAATTCTTACTATCAGCAGTTTGGTAAAATTTTACCCAAGCAAGAGAGAGGCAAGTTCCCACGACCTACGGTAAAGCAGACTCTAGATTATAGATCATTCATTGATCGAGAAGTAGCTAAATTTTTGAAGGAGAAGGTATTGACAACAACTACAACAAAATCTTCTGAAAACGTAAATGCACTAACGCATGAGCTGCAGTACGACATCATGCTTGGAATGCAACACGAGATGCAACACCAAGAGTTAATGATATATGATTTTCAGCACCTTTTCGAGCGCTTCCCAGATCCCTCTGACAACTACCGGCCACTAATCATAAATGAGCCTCCAAATGCATCACAAATAATAACGGGACTATCTTCAAAGATGGTTGATATCCAAGGAGGGATTTTTGAAGTTGGATATAGCGGCAGCACTTTCTGCTACGATAACGAACTTCCAGAGCATAAAGTATACTTGCAACCCTTCAAAATAGACGTGGCACCTGTGACTAATCGCCAGTATATGAAGTTCATAGAGGAAGGGGGCTACGAGGATTATAGATACTGGCTAGCAGATGGATGGGAGCTGGTGAAAGAGCATGAATGGAACGCGCCGCTGTACTGGGCAGACCAAGAAAAGGATGGTGTATGGAAAAAGAAAGATTTTCGTGGCCTAAACAAGATTGACCCTGATGAGCCAGTCGTCAATGTAAGTTATTTTGAAGCAGATGCATATTCGCGCTGGGCAGGTAAGAGGCTTCCAACCGAAGCAGAATGGGAAAAGGCTGCAAGCTGGAACGATGAGCTGCAGAGAAAAATGCTCTACCCATGGGGCGATCAGAAGCCAACGCCTAAACATGCTAACCTCTTTGAATCCTATCTGTGGAGTACATCCAAGGTTGGTGCCTACCCCGCCGGCAAAAGCTATTATGGATGCCATCAGATGATAGGTGACGTTTGGGAATGGACATCATCAGAATACGTGTTGTATCCAGGCTTTAAGTCAAAATTTTCTGAATATACCGACAAGTGGACGATAAACCAAAAAGTACTGCGTGGAGGCTGCTTCGCAACAATGACTGCGCAAATACGCAACAGTTACAGAAACTATTTTAAACCACATGAAAGGATACTGTTCGCAGGTTTCCGCTGTGCCAAAGACCTCGATTAAGATGGCGAAAGGAGAGCCAGATTGAACCATCCTTTTTTGTCTATAAAGCTTTTCCCTATCCTAAAGCCAGACTCCTCAGCTAGCTTAGATATTTGACTCAAACTGTATTTGTACGAATTTTCTGTGTGGATGCCCTCTCCTTTCCTAATGAAAAAAGTTTTGCCTAATGCTCTTATGTACAAATGCTGGTCGGTCTTTGAAATAAGATGCATTTCTATTCTATTTTGGTGACGATTATAGAATGCACAATGTTCAAATTTTCCAAGCTCGAAGTTTCCACCAAGTTCCCTATTTATCCTAGCCAATAAGTTCAGATTGAATTTGGCTGTTTTTCCAGCCTTGTCATTATATGCTGCGTTCAACACCGACTCCTCCTTTTGTAAGTCAAAGCCAACAAGCAGAAAATCATTTGCATGGAGTTTTTGCCTTATTGAACGAAGAAAACCTCTTGCCTCCCTAACCTCAAAGTTGCCAATGCTTGAGCCTAAAAAAAGTACTAGCTTTGTAGGAGAGTGGTTATTGCTATTATTCTTTTTATCAGTAGCCAAGCATTCAGCAGCTGCTCTGTCCATGCCAGTGTCATAATCCGACCTAATTCCAGTGATATTAGCATCTGGAAATTGTGACTTCAATCTCCTGATGCTCTCAGTCAATATGTTACCGGATATATCGATTGGAAAGTAGTATATTCTCTTTCTTTGTGACGATAAGTAACTGAGCAAAATAGATGTTTTGGAGCTGCTTCCACTTCCAAGCTCTATTATCTTGATGTTGCTACCTGCCAATTTTGAAATTACAGGTACGTGTTTTTTTAACAATGATGCCTCCATCCGAGTAGGATAATACTCAGGCTGAAGGCATATCTGCTCGAAGAGCTGAGAGCCTACACGGTCGTACAAATATTTGGGATTAAGGTACTTGCTTTTGTTTGAAAGGCATATTGCAACATCATTTGCAAACTCTTCGAGCTCTCTATTTTGTTGAATTGTCATTTTGCAATCTCTTCCTTATCCATAGGCTTTGTGAATGTGGTACCATCTCTGGGCCTTATCCGGCAAGGCCATCATCACGAGATGGTCTGTCTCCATAAAATGGCGAGTAGCATGTTTTCCAGGTGATGAATCACAACAACCAACATGGCCACATGACCCACGCAGGGGTAGAGCAAGCCAACTGGCCCCCTCTATCCTGCGTTCTTGCCATTCGCTAAGGGTGGTTGGCGTGTTCTCCGGTGCTTGAGCTAAATGAATGCAACGATTCTGCTTAGGCTTTTGATTATGGCTATCCACTTCGGTTAGCACGAGAGATATCTTACTACTTATCTTTTACTCAAGTCTTCTGGATAAGATGCAATAATCCTCGGACACTCGTCGTATATCGCATTCCTATCAGGCTCTTATCACGGATAGAAGAATATTACTAGGTTATGCATTGTATGTGCTTCACAGAATATGTACATTATTCTTGTTCTACTTTCGAGAAGAGCCAGTCTCTCCTATTTACCTTGACACCATTCAGGAATTATCTGGTAATCTCAGGTTATTCTTTTCCTCTTTTACAGTCGTCAACTATTTGCAGGAGATAAGGCTAATTGCAAAAAATCAGGGCTAAATGACATACATGATTTAGTGCTCGCAAAGAACACATGGTAATATAACAAGCACAGGTCTCTACTGCTCCCGGTGTGTTCTATTTTGGCCTAGAGAAAACTGATTATTCTTTAACTAAGTTTTCATCGGGTAGTGCAGAGTTTCTTTTCCTTATGGTCTTGAAAATGCATTTGGCAAAAGTCGTTATCGCAGTCATAGCAATGCCAACCTGATATAGTATAACATACTATACACTTACCTATCGGCTTGTTGTAGTCGTAGTTTTTTCTTTGTTTTGTAGAAGGTGTTTTTTGTTGATTTTGCTGTGTCTTCATATGTCATATGCCTCAGGGGGCTAAAGAAATAGCACACAAGTACATCTTCCACAGTCCTCAAAAATTATAGCCATAGTTAACGCTGTAACCCAACATTTTCAATTAACGGATCTATTATTTAAGCATTGACGGGTCATCTGAACATTTCTATTTATGAGCCAGAAATGCTATGAAATTCTCATGCCTGCCTCAGAAGACGAGACTCTGATCGAGGTAACTGTAGTTGGGCCTGATCGGAAAGGGGTCGTTGCCGATATTACGAACTTTATCTTCAAAAGCGGAGGCAATATTGAAAAGATAAACCAAAACGTGCTCAGGGGCCTCTTTGGAATGCAGTTTGAGGCATCATTTGCAGAGGGGATAGACAGGGAGCAGCTCGACACTGGCCTAGAGCAACTTGCTGAAAAGCTGTCGATGGAAATCAAGGTTCATTACCAAGAGCCTGACCGATTGCAAAATGTTGCAATCTTTGTAAGTAGAGAACCTCACTGCCTTAGGGGGCTGCTGCAGGCTAGGAAACAAGGCCAAATAAGGGCTAATGTCTCGGTTATCCTTGGAAGCGATGCCACGCTCAAGTCAATTGCTGATGATGTCGGAATACCATTTCATGCAGTAGTTCACTCAGATCAGACAGAAGCTGAAAATAAAATCCTGCAATTAATAGAGCAGTACAATATTGATCTAATAGTCCTTGCAAGGTATATGCGCATACTTACGCCAAACTTTGTTTGGCGTTATCCCAACAGGATAATTAACATCCATCCATCTCTTTTACCCGCATTTCCAGGGGCATATGCGTATGTTCAAGCATATGAGCGCGGTGCTAAGATAATAGGCTGCACAGCGCACTTTGTAACCGAAGACCTTGATCAAGGTCCAATAATCCACCAAGAATCTTTCAAGGTATCGACCTCTGATACGCTTGAGACGATCAAGAAAAAAGGTCAAGAACTTGAAGCGGCCACCCTTCTTGAGGGGGTCAGGCTCTACTTGGAAAACAAACTTGAGGTATACTGGGGGAAAGTCTACGTCAAAGAAGGAAAAAATATTTGATTATGCACAAGAACAAAAAGTAGTTAATGGGCACAAACCTGCTTATCGAGTAATGTCAGCACCGATATTTGGCATGACTGACTATGATTTTAAAATCATGCTCAAGAAAATCAAGAGAGCTATAATACCTGTGGGCTCCCTCGAGCAGCATGGCGCACATTTGCCGGTATCGACAGATTCAGTTATTGTCGAGTATATTGCAAGACTCTTAGCAGGGAAGGTTGGTGCTTTCGTCCTGCCTGTGATTTCATATGGTGTCTCATTTGAGCACAAACCAATGTTCAATGTGTCACTGCGCAACTCAACTTTATCTTCGATGTTATGCGATGCGTGCGTTTCACTTGCAGAAAACCACATAAGGGAAATAATAATCCTAAATGGTCATCACGGTAATACAGGAGCACTCCAGTACATTCCACAGGAGTTGCAGAGCAAAATACCTGCCATACCTGTCGAAATTCAAACGCTACATTATTGGCAGATGATGACATCAGAGTTTGACCATGCAGGAGAAGTTGAAACGTCGCTTGTCTTGGCAATTTCGCCTGAACTTGTGCATATGGACCGAGCTACGCCAAACTCTAAAAATCTATCCAAGTCAAAGGCAGCTTATAACAGCCTTACCAATGCACCCGGATCTTTTCCCAAAATCACCGGCAATGGTGTTTGGGGAGATCCAACCAAGGCTAACGCTTCAAAAGGCGACAGATTGATAAGTGAAATCATTGCCAATTTGAGCATGGTAGTAACTGAGCTTTATTGAATAATTTTATTTTGCCGGCTTTGCATTCCAAAATTGATGTTTGCGTGACCACGAGATTCAAATAAGAAGGAGTTGTATGAGGCAAAGGATTATACTCTCGCATGGACATGCTGAAGAATGGACAGAGGATGTAATACTGGCGGGGGACGCATTATCTTTAGACATGTTTGTTAGGCGGTGACCACCTTCAAGAGATACGTGATAACATATAACGTCTAACTACTCAGTTGTTTTGTTTTAAATTATATAGTAACTAAGTAACTATACGATCAGCAGTCGCCTCTATCAAAGACATCAGTAGAATATCTTAAATTACTCCTATTGATGATCTCTGATTACCAATTTAAGGTGAGATATGATCTATGTCAATACAACAACAGCAACAACCTATGCCTATCTTTCTTTTGAGAGAAGGGGCTACTGAAACAAAGGGCAATCAGGCCCAGAGAAACAACATACAAGCAGCAAAGACAATCGCTGAAATTGTGCGCTCAAGCCTTGGTCCAAGAGGAATGGACAAGATGCTCGTAAACAACCTTGGCGATGTAACGATAACAAATGACGGTGCTACAATTCTCAAAGAGATAGACGTTCAGCATCCAGCAGCCAAGATGATGGTGGAAATTAGCAAGGCTACCGACAATGAGGTGGGAGACGGTACTACATCAACGGTGGTTCTTGCGGGTTCTCTCTTGTCAAAGGCTGAAGAACTGATAGCAAAGGACGTTCATCCTACCGTGATAGTAGACGGTTACAGAATGGCATCGGAAAAAGCTATTGAAGTGCTAAAGAATGGGTCCACGAAAGTTGATCCTACAGACAGGCAGATACTGGCTAAGATAGCGCGTACAAGCATGGCTTCCAAGCTTGTTTCCGTGAATTCAGAGCCTTTGTCTAAAATAGTTGTGGACGCAGTCAGTGCTATAGCAGAGAAGGCGAGGGACAATAATGGCCTCAGAGTAGATGTTGACAGCATTAAAGTAGAAAAGAAGGCTGGGGGGTCAGTGGAGGACACCAAACTGATCGAGGGTATTGTGCTTGACAAAGAAATTGTGCATGGAGCCATGCCGAAGCGTATTCAGGATGCAAAAATAGCTTTACTCAATGCGGCATTAGAAATCGAAAAGACAGAAATGAGTGCAGAGATCCGCATCTCCGATCCACAGCAGATGCAGATGTTTTTAGAAGAAGAGAATCGCATGCT
Organism: Nitrososphaera sp.; assembly: GCA_035253045.1. Taxonomy (GTDB): domain Archaea; phylum Thermoproteota; class Nitrososphaeria; order Nitrososphaerales; family Nitrososphaeraceae; genus Nitrososphaera. The sequence goes on along the minus strand of DATFCN010000054.1, from coordinate 1,246 downwards.
CAAATCTATGGTGGATAAAATAACCGCTTCAGGTGCAAATGTACTTCTATGTCAGAAAGGAATTGATGATCTGGCCCAGCACTATCTTGCAAAAGAGGGCATAATGGCTGTGAGAAGAGTTAAAGAAAGCGATATGAACAACCTTGCAAAGGCAATCGAAGGCAGAGTGCTATCCAATATAGACGAACTTTCAGCATCGGATCTTGGTTATGCCAAACTTGTCGAGGAGCGCAAAGTGGAGACTGACAAATGGGTTTTTGTTGAAGGATGCAAGAATCCCAAAGCTGTCTCTATCCTAGTCAGGGGCGGATCTCAACGTGTTGTCGATGAGGCCGAAAGGTCAGTACATGATGCCATAATGGCTGTTAAAGACGTAGTAGAGTACCCCTACATCACAGTAGGTGCAGGAGCACCAGAAGTTTACATATCCCAAAAGGTCAGAGAGTGGTCAGCTTCTCTTTCAGGAAGACCTCAGCTAGCAGTAGAAAGATTTGCGGATAGCATAGAAGAAATCGCAATTGCCCTAGCAGAAAACGCAGGAATGGATCCTCTAGATACTCAAACACAACTCAGAGCTAAGTCAGCATCAGCGAAGCCCAAATACGGCGTAGATGTAGTTAACGGCAAGGTCGCAGACATGGCTGCTAAGGACATTTATGAGCCGCTGAAAGTCAAAGAACAGGTAATTAATGCGGCAACGGAGGTATCATCTATGATCTTGAGGATAGATGATGTTATTGCTGCATCTAAGTCGAAAGAGAGTGGCCCTCCGCCTGGTGGCGGCATGGGCGGCATGGGCGGCATGGGCGGCATGGGCGGCATGGACATGTGAGGTAAATAAAAGACCACAGATACTCCTTCTAGACTTCCTTTCCTTTTTCTTTTCTACTTTCACTTGACTGGTCTGCTCTTAATTCCTTCAAAGAGCATATGCTAACAATAATCATAGATTCTCAACAACCAGCTTTAGGGGTAAAACATCCATTTCACTTTCATTTGGGCGATTCACAAGTAATTTTATCAGTTAGGTTTGGCCTTTCATTATGAGGCATAAATCGCATAATGTAATGGTGTTTGTTGATTCAATAGAACATACAGAGGAGCTCTTCCTTCATTTATTGTCCCGAGGCATAGTCATGGTTCACTTTGTAAATGAATATTCCAAACATAATCCCCTCTTGGTTGTCAAAACTTGGAGAGGAATATACAAGCTGTCAAGGCTGGTCATTTCCTCCATCTGCAGGAT
>DATFCN010000053.1:0-8913 GCA_035253045.1 Nitrososphaera sp. | reverse complement strand
CCATATCCGCCTAGGGGCCCAAATGGCATCAGATGGTCAAAGGAGCCAAATGACTGACCTTCAGAGGTGTAGAGCACGTTACCATTTCCAGTGTCGACTACTACCAAGTGCCCCATCTGGTTCTCGGTGTCTGCCACAAAGAATGTGTATACGAGGTATCCCTGCAGTACTCCCAGATGTCCGCCAAGCACAGTCCCGTTCGTTACTTGTCCTTGTGCGGTTTGTGCCGCTTCGACAAATGATAGCTTTACATTTTCGTTGATAAAATTGCTTGTTTCATTTGCAACGCTCACTGAGCCATTTATTTGAGGTATTCCTTCGCCGAATCTCATCATCATCATTCTCTGTTGCTGCTCCTGTGCAGTTGCCTGTACTAAAGACGACGCCACCAAAACGGCAGATAGTGCGCCTACGGCCAGAACTGCCACCACTACAATTACTTTCTTGGTGAGAGAGTTCTTTATTGTTGACATACCTAGGCTTTGTGAAGAATTATTTTAACCATTGTTGACCCATGACACGTAACATAGTTACCACATCCTTAATGTAGCTCAGCCAAGAAGCCCTTTTAGGAAGGGGGGTTGTACAATAGTTGCTGGTGACAGACATGCTGCGCTTTAATGGCTGTTGCTATTTATATTCATCATCATCAATCATTCCTGCAGCATACAAACCTGACAAATCTGGTTAAAATGGTTCATGAATACCGCGACAGAGTCTACATTAGGAAGGATGTGATATTGAAGCTGTCAGAGTATGGAGAGCTTAACCAGACCAAGCTTATGAGTTACTGTGGCCTCAACAATGTAAAGCATCGGGGTATAATCGATGATATGGTGGATAAGGGCCTGATAGAAAGATTTGAAGAGCCATGGGGTAATAAGACGATAATTAAGTACAAGGTCTCAGAAAAGGGAAGAGCAATTCTTCAGGCGATACTTGAGCCATACGAAGTATTGTTCCCAAGAAGTGAGGGAGAAAACAAAACTTGATGATGGTAAGAATAGTCTCAACAGCAACAACAACTACTACTACAGGTAACATAGTTACTGCATTCCTTATAATAAGCGGTAGGGGGTTTCATAGGTAGTGGCAGTAGATCCAATCAAGGACAAGCCTGTAGAGAATATCTTTAGGATAACAGATGAAATCGTCCACCAGCTAAATAAGACCAAAAAAATGGTCATCCTGATGATAATTTCTATTGTCATCGTACTGCCAGCAACACATATCATCACTTTTACATTGATTGGAGACAGAGCATTTGATGGCAGTAGTGAAGGTCAGCCACCATGGTTCGACAGGTCAGGTGACGGTGGCGGCCCTCCAAATAATCCTGCATTTAGAATAGTGCAGGCTGTTGTAATTGGTACTATTCTCTTCTGGTTAGGGATAGGCATTAGACAGTGGTTCGTATTTTCAAAATGGACCAAAAAATACAAGCAGTACAAAGACCTCCAGAGAAAGATCGATGAAAAGCTGGACTATGATAGTGACAAAGACGAAGGAAATAAAGAGCAAAGACAATAGCAGATATATTTTACCTATGCTTTAACCAGAGGGCCATAGATGAGGTGACACCTAGCTACATCACGGCACTTTGGTATTAAGGTAGCAAGCGCACGGGGCATTCTGAGTGGAAATGCATGTATATTCATATTCTCGGCATTCTACTTGAGCTGCAATACTTACTACACCCAGTATACAAATAGAAACAAGCCTCGATCTTTAGATTCAAATGAAATTACTTATTAAACCACAGCGGTGCGTATCTCCATTCTCAAGATATAAACCGAAAGTGCACCGAATTGTTACTATTCCCCGTCTTCAAGTAGCATGGTTTCAAATGCTACAGCTCGATCTGGTCTCGATGCATAGATTACGTGATGATGATTTTTCAAAAGTCCTCTAATCCATTCATCTCTCTGCGATTGCTCAATTCCTGAAATATCATAATAACACAACTGCGAGCAGTTAAAATCAGCAAAATGCTCATGCCCTGTTTTTTCCACAACCAATCCCAATTTCATTCCTTCTTTTGATCCTGTGTCAGCTATCGTTCTGCCGACTAATCTATAGGGTGGCCTCATACCTATGGTGGATTCTTCTCTCACACGTTTCAGATAACTAAGTGCATCAAGTTTATCAGCGTAAGGCCTACCAATACGGTAGATGCGCAGAGAGTTTCTCTGCTCGTACCAGTCGACATCAATGCCTTCAGCACACAGCCTTTCTTTAATCACTTCTGGATCATCAGAAGTGAAGAAAATGCATGACTCTCCTTTTTTCAGTCCGTTTAAGAGGTACCGAGCTATTATCAAATAAGCATATTCATGGCTTTCATATAATACAACTATATGATTATTTCCTTCAATTCGATCAAGGAACTTCACAGGGCGATAATTTGATTTTTCAGCGTTCATAAATCTCCCTCTCCGAGATGTCCAAATACTTTACACCCATATCGAGGATAAAGCCCTTGATCCGATCATAATCCTGCAAAAAATCTCGACCCCTCTCGGTTATTTGAAGGGGATATTGCTCGATCAATTTCTTGCCTTCCAATTCATTTAGATATCTTGCAAATTTATCGTATGCAAGGTTGCTAAGAGACTGCACCCTTGTGGGTTTTGCTTCACCGTTTGTTAATTCTCGCTCGATTGCGCTGAGGATATCGTTGTATATCTCCATCTTATTTCGCTTCGGTTTCGGCAAGTATCATCAATATTTGCTTCTAATTTAATAAGCCTCCCCTTTGGATGTAATGTCTATTATAACAATGTCTTTAATGTACGCATCAACAAGACATTACATAAAAAAAATCATCTCATACCTGTGGTTCTATACTAACGCAGAAAGGCAGCTAGATTGTATGCCTTTATCTTTTGAAAACTCAAAATAATCACAGATGTTGCTCGTTATGGAGAAATAAGGCCGAAGGTCCGCACGACCAAGGCACTAGCAAGAATATGTTGCAAGAGGTGATGACAATGAATCGAAAGGTCACTCATGCAATGTTTCAGTTAAAAACAACACAGAAGACTAAAAAAGCATACTTGCTGTTGCTCATGTTCTTTTAGCTGTAGATTATAGAGTGGTCTGAGCACTATACTATCATTCGTTACATGACCATTCAGGCAAATTTGGGCTACGTCGTAGTCCGCCATATGAGATGAAAGTTCTTCTCCTGCTTAAAATTTGCGACCTCCTCATGAGGGATGCACGATTTTGTCGATTTTGATATTAACCTCAGCATCGTTTCTCGTTCTGGAAGGAACACACCACTAGATAAGGTATATTGTTAACCACCATTCTTATCGCATATGGTGCAATACCTGCTTGAATATACAAAAATGAGCGAATATGATAACATGCGCACTGCAGATATTATTGCAGATGCGTTACTTGATTGGAATGTTGATGTCATCTTCGGTTTACCTGGCGATGGTATTAATGGATTTATGGAAGCCTTGAGAACAAGGCAAGATAAAATCAGGTTTGTACTTGTTAGACATGAAGAATCTGCTGCATTTATGGCCTGCGCTTATTCAAAATATACAGGTAAGCTAGGAGCTTGTGTTGCCACCTCGGGTCCTGGTGCAATACACCTTTTAAATGGGTTATATGATGCCAAATTAGACAATACTCCTGTAGTTGCAATTACAGGCAGCACTTATTCTGATTTGATGGGGTCATCTTATCAGCAGGATGTGAATTTATTACAACTATTTTCAGATGTCTCTGTTTATAATAATATAATAACTGCACCAGAACAAGCAGAAATGGCTGTTGACATAGCTTGTAGAACAGCATTTGCACAAAGAGGAGTTAGCCATTTGACAATTCCAATAGATGTGCAAGAAAAAAAACTGCAGGGTAAATACTCCCGACATAAGGTCCCTGGTCATACATCCGATACTTTTGTTGCTGCAGGTAATGCGCTATCAGACAGACGTTTATTAGAGCAGGCAGCAGAGATTATCAACTCAGGAAATAAGATAGTTATTCTTGTTGGCCAGGGAGCGTTAAATGCACGACAAGAAGTAGCATCAATAGCAGAGAGGATTGGGGCTCCAGTTGTCAAGGCCCTTTTAGGCAAAGCTGTGATTCCAGATAACCATCCTAATAGCATAGGAGGTATTGGCATGTTAGGAACTGAACCTGCTACTGATGCTATGAGTGAAGCTGATACATTATTGATGATCGGAACATCATTTCCGTATATCGAGTATCTTCCTAAACCAGGACAAGCAAGAGGTATTCAAATTGATATCAAGGCTGAAAGAATAGGATTACGCTATCCAGTTGAAGTGGGTTTGATCGGAGATTCAAAAAAAGTATTATCTGCTTTGCTTCCTTTACTTCGAGACAGAACAACAGAAGCGAGCGACAATAGAAACCATCAGCAATATCGACGAGAGGAGGAAGAACAACAATACAAATTTCTAAGGTCAAAACAGCAATCAATGAAACAATGGATTGAGTTACTTGACAGACAAAGTAAACAGGCAGATAAAAATAAGCCAATCAAACCACAGGCCATAGCTCGAGCTGTTTCTGAAGAATTACAAGATAATGCTATAATTTCGGTGGATAGCGGCACTAACACTATCTGGGCTGCACGTTTTCTAAATATTAGAGAGGGAATGAAATTCTCCTTATCTGGAACTTTGGCGTCTATGGCATGTGGCTTGCCATATGCAGTAGCAGCTCAACTCGCATATCCAAAGAATCAATGTGTAGCGTTTGTAGGTGATGGAGGATTTGCAATGTTAATGAGTGAATTTGCTACAGCGGTACAGTATAACTTGCCAATCAAGGTTATAATTCTAAAAAATAATACACTTGGAATGATTCGGTGGGAACAAATGGCCTTTCTTGGAAATCCAGAATTTGGTGTTGAATTTAGTCCAATAGATTTTGCCAAAATTGCCGAAGCCTGTGGTGGGATAGGTTTTACAATAAAGGAGTATGATGAGATAAAGCCAATCATGAAAAAGGCCATGAGCGATAATACAACAAGAAAGCCCACCATTATAGAAGCATATGTTGATCCTTTTGAACCACCAATGCCACCTAAAATAGAGCCAGAATTTGTGCAGAATATGGCCGAATCATTTGCCAAGGGACAGCCTTATGCCAAAAGGATTGGTTTGACAATGTATAGAAATAGGATGATGAATTCTCCTATTAAGACTATTCAAAACAAATTGGGTGAAAAAATTAATAATTTAATCTCTGATGACAACAAATAGTGAGATATGGTTTAGATAGGTATACTACTCAAAAACGCGCCCAAATTTAACAAAAATTTATTGCAGACCAAAAGCGCGATAGCGGGAAGTTATCTCAGTAAAAGTTCTAAATCCATTGAATATTCTGAAACAAGTACGAAATAGGGTGGCAAAATTCGCATGACCTTACTTCTACATGCTAGCGCCGGCCAAGAAAGTCGTGTGAGTCCCATCGGTTCTATGCGGATACACATTGCACTATATCGCTAGTGATATTTATAAGTCATTATGGCCAATATTATCTATGAAATTAATTAACCAAAAGGAGTTGAATCGGTCAGACCCAACTTTTGAAGTTAGAGCGACTGCTGCCTTGGGTATTTCAATAGTAGTAGATGCACTTGATTATATTGGCGCTCCAATCTTTGCCCTTCCAGTTGTTGGCGACCTTGTCGACGCAACGGTTATGGCTATACTGTACCGTCTAACAGGCAGTAAGATTTCAACAGCAATCAACTCTATAGAATTCATACCATTTATTGGAGATATGGTACCAGCTTATACGATCTCTACACTCTTATGGATTCTAAGGGAATCAGCACATAGAAGAAAAAAACAGGGTATTAGCACTCCTTTAATGAATCAATCAAATCGTTCGAGTTCAGTCTCAAAAATTAGTGATGATGACATTGAGCAAAGAAATATCGTTGACGCAAGTCGTATCACAGAAGAGGGCTTTAGAACAAAAGCTGCGCGTCTTTATGCCATCTTCAGAAGCAGAGCAAGCTAAAAAAAGCACACACATGCAGTACGTGGTCTATGTCAATATCGACTATTGCACCATTGTGGACAGGCAGTGGAAATAATACTACTACTACTAGGATAGACAGATTGACTTAGTCATGGGAAAAACTAACCCATACTCAAAGACAGAGGATTTAGGTTCAGCCCTTATACGATTAGCGTAAAAATGTCTTGTACTACCATAGTTGATAATCTCGATTCATCATCCACAGCTCGTTTACTCACCCTCCAGAATGCCATGACAACTTTTGACTTACCTTTTTATAGATTGATTTGCGAATACATTTATTCAGAGTATGCTATTCACAGATTATGTGTATATATTCTCATTTTCATCTAATTTATTCGAGATGTATAGTTGAGCACAAAATATGCAGGAACATCCTAAGATCATCACTTCAGTGGCTCCCTATGTAACTATCGCCAATGCGCTGCAAGCAATTCAGCTTGCCCATGACGACGGTTTTTCTGGAATAGAGCTCAGCGAAGATCATCTTCATTGTCTTGTTCGAGTCAAACCAAAATGCTTAGAACTTATGCATGAATATAGTGCAAACAAGCACATGCTCAACTCTCTTCACAAGACTCTCTTCCGACCAAGCATTGATTCAGAAAACCAGTCTGAAAGAAAATGCGCAATAGAATATGCATGTAAAACGCTCGACTACATGGAAGATGTGGGAATTTTGAGAATGGTCATGCACAGTTTCAGCGATTTGCCTGCTTTCTTCAATACTAAGGCAGAACGAGCTAATAAAGTAGGTTATTTTCTTGGCTCCAGTGTAGTGCAGGTCTACGGAATTTTAGCTCCGGCACTAAAAGCTTACCGACAGATGAGAAAAGAAAAGATAGAGGCATACTTCATGCGGTCGCTTGCAGAAATTGCAAAGTATGCTGCAGACAAGAAGGTAGATGGCAAGCCCATCGAAATTGTATTCGAAGAGCATTATTCAGATGCTATCGATTACGACAGCATTCCATATGGAAAAGGAAACCTTGTCAATGTGATCAGAGGCATTGATACAGCGCACCAGCTAATAAGAACTGGACAAAATACAGACTTATCTCAGATTAGCGAGCCAATTCACTTTCATGCAGTCGATACAAACGGCATAATAGACGACCATAGGACATTAGGCAAGGGCAAGGTAAGTTTCGAGGATAGTATATCGCACATCATCCAAAAAAAATTGACAAATACAATCGTAATAGAGGACAGTACACGGAATAGCGCGTTAGAATCCAAAAAGATCTTAACGTCAATGATTAGAAAATACTAATGACGGTTAGTTCATAAATCTTATTCACAGAATGAATTCTCGTCAGGATTCATCACATTTTAAAATGAGTCGGCAGGTCTGTGATTTGCACAAGTATTAGAGCTTGACGTTATGTGATTTTTTTCACCACATCGGTCATAAGGGTCCTTTTTTTGATTCTTTCAAAAAATAGGCGATAGAAAGAGGATGTACAGTCAACTAATATATCCACAGAGCAAAAAATTCGAAGAATATATAGCTTGAGAGGCTCTCTGGCAGTTGTTGTTGTCGAGATTCTCTATTAACCGCCTAGTGTCTCTATTGCACTAGTACCTGTTGCATTCATTCCTGTTGCATTCATTCCTGTTGCATTCATTCCTGTTGCATTCATTCCTGTTGCATTCATTCCTGTTGCATTCATTCCTGTTGCATTCATTCCTGTTGCATTCATAGCTGTCATGTTCTGCTGTGCCATGGCTGTCTCGCTGCTGAAGATGGATATTAATCCTGAAAGGAGCGCTGTAGCAACTAATATCCCTGCTATAGGTATAGCAGCTGTTGCTTTGGCTGTACTTTTGCTGTTATTCTTGTCTCGTCCATTATGTATATTCATTAATACGAATGAGAGAGTAAGAAACTTAACCATTTCTACATATGGTAACAAACAATAAGCTAGATGAATCTGAGATAAGCTGTGTGTTGAGGAAAGTAAAGAATATGTTCAGCCTCACAGATGTCTTGCAAAAAGGGAAATAACTATGATTGTGATAGCTTAGATGGTATAGGACATGGAAGCATCCATATCCTCACCGAAACAAACGATAGCCTTGCATACCTGTAGCAAGTCTTTTTATGAATTCAGGATGCTTGAGCAATTGTATTATTATTGCCTGTATCTACTTTCTCTTTAGTCACAAACTCACTGACAGTCTTTGTTTCAGTTCTTGGCTCTTTCTTTATTATTATCTCTTCCTTAACATATGGTTCTTTTTTTACTTTAACTATCTCATGGATTAGCGGAACACGTATCTGAGTCCTTGTGTTGCGAGGAGGTGGGTCCTCAAATCTATTGGTATCTCCTCCTTCTCCTTCTCCCGGGGGTCTCTTCTCTAAAACTACCTCTTCATGCATAAGGGAGATTTGTATAATCTTTGTTTCAGTGATGGGTTCTTTTATAATAATGGCTTCGTCAGTTACGATATTCTTTGATACATTTAGCTTTTCTTCAATGACTGGTACAGTTATCTCTTCTTCTTCCCCTCCGCCTTTTTGTTCTGTTTTGACACTTCTTAGCTGTGCGGCATAGTCTTGGATATCGCTGATTTCATAATCTGCCAATTCAGCTCGGGTTATTGAAAGCAGCACATCGGGGTCATTGAATCCCTGTACGCATCGCTTGGGCACTCTATACTTGTAATTGCTGTGAGGACTCTCGTACGAAATTATTATTGTGTCCTCGTTTTCGACAGCGTAAATTACTTTACCTGCATCCTGATAGTCCACAGTCTTGACATTTTTGCCAACGATGGTAACCCAGTCTGTGATGGAGTAGAAGGATGATGGTGGTGCTGGTTGTTGTTCATCAGTAGATGATGTCATTTTTTATGTTCTCTCCC
>DATFCN010000052.1:0-2303 GCA_035253045.1 Nitrososphaera sp. | reverse complement strand
AGTGACAGGCTTCCTATACTTCCTTATGTCTTTGGTAATCACTATGGCTGCCTCTTCCTTTTCGATCTCCTTAATCAGCTCGTCCATTGAATCGTAGTCAGACACTGACATGATTATTACCACTCACGCTCAAAAGTGTTTTCATAAAAAATATTATGGACGCTCGTCTATTGGAACTGGGAGTTGAATCTGGCGCCCATAGCGATTGATAGTCACGCTTAGTTGGTCATTTACTTGCTTTTTGCGCACGTATGTAGCTATCTGTGATGGGTCTTTTATCATAGTGCCATCTATTTCCTCAATGATATCTCCTTTCCTTAGCCCTGCATCGTCCGCGGGGCTATAAGGTTCGACTCTTGCAATAAGTGCTCCATCGCTCGCAGGGAGACCATAGTATCGTGCAAGCTGAGGGGTAACTTTTATTGACGCAACGCCAATCCAAGGCCGCGCTACCTTACCTTTTTCTATCAATTCTTTCAATATCGACTTGGCAGTGTTAATGGGAACTGCAAATCCTATGCCTTGTGCGTAAGGCATATTGGCAGTGTTAATAGCAATCACTTCTCCCTTTGTATTGACAAGCGGTCCACCTGAGTTGCCTGGATTAATTGCAGCATCGGTCTGTATGAGTTCTAGCACACCACTTCTTGTCTGTATGCTTCTATTCAATGAGCTGACTATGCCGGCGGTTACGGCAGGTCCCCCAGTGAGCCCGAAGGGATTGCCAATTGCAACCACTATCTGACCTGTCTTTAGGTTGTCTGAGTTACCAAGCTCTGTTGCGGGAAGTGACTGTTCTGATTCTACCTTGAGCACTGCAAGGTCAGTCGTCTCATCACTTCCGACGACCTTTCCTCTGAGCACCTTACCGTCGGGTAGTGTGACCTTGAGTCTCTCGGCATCATCGATTACGTGGTTGTTTGTAAGGATATAGCCCTTTTCATCTATGATTACGCCTGAACCCACCCCTTCTACTGGAAATATCCTGAACATTTGGTCGTGTAGCATCCTCACACTTGCGATGTTGACAACGCTCTTGCTTACTTTCTCAACTGCGCTGACGAGTACATCTTCAGGAACAGGTATCATGTGCTATTATATTGGAGAGTAGCAAGTAAATTGACCGGCTATTCTAGAATCCAGTCACAGCAGTTGGACAGGAGAAACAAGGTATTAAAACCGAGCATTGGGAAAAAATTCCCATTTAATCAAGAAATCATGTTTTGGCTAAGATACTAATTGCAACTGGTTCCGGCTTGTTTTCTAGTATGCCGCTTGGATACAGGGGGTCAACGCTAGTATTTACTGTTTTTCTTAGGTCTTTAAATGATTGAGTAGTATAACTCTTCCAGTTTGAAGACCAAGAAAGCATGATGGCTAGCACATGTGGTTTGACTACCAAATTCAAGATCATATTTACCAATCGAATAGCGGGATAATACTTCAAGCAAGACAACTGCATGCTATAAAGAAATAGAATGGGAAAATGTGGATTTTTTGGGAATCCAAATCCAGCGATTCACTAATAACTACGAGTTGCTATTGCAGTGGGCTGCCGAAATTAGCGCCTTTGTAAAGTCAAAAAATCCAGATATAGAGGTTTTTGTTCAACTTTCATTTCGACATGCAAGCAACTGCTATGACTCAGAAGGCAGCAGTCTTCATGTTGATAAAACATGCGAAGTCGATGTAAATGAAACTATGCGAGTCATGAAAGAAAATCTTAATGCTGTGGCGCAATTAGAAACAGTGGATGGTGTCATAATTTCTTATCCCAGACACTTATGTCCAGATGAACTTTGCACGCCATCAAATCTTGACATGGTTATGACACATGTCGAAAATATACAGAGATAAATGGAAAAGAGTAAGATGTCTGAAGACGTACCCAATTCATTTAATCCACGTCTATCAGTACTGTAATTCTTAAGCGTTTATGATAGAATGAATCCAAACGTCTGATTGAAAGAGTTCTTATCAATAGGATAGAAATATTGTGAATAGGCCAATTGTGATATGTTTCCTCATTGTTGCTCTAGAAATTGTTAATGTAGGATAAATTTTTGGTTAGTCTTCGTAAAGCTTTCTATGTCGCAGCGATGTCTTCTCGTCTTAGCCTCTGTTTTTCCTTTTTTAGGGTCTATAATACGCTGCAAATGTATCCGATTCGTTAGAACCAAAATCGCGTATGAATTGACCCCTGATGAGCCTGCCATATATCACCAAGTCACGCGCCATCATCCGCAGCCTGCTTGATAATTTTACGTTCCCTATCTCACTCCCTGTAAAGTCCTGTGGACCAT
>DATFCN010000051.1:0-47542 GCA_035253045.1 Nitrososphaera sp. | reverse complement strand
CTTTATCAAGAAGGATAAGAATCAGTTTTGACCTTTATTAATAACGTATAACTATAATCACTCAGTCAATCTCTTCTTGATTATGCCCTTTGTCAGAATCGGCGGCAGCCGGTGCCTGATTGCTTGTTCCATTTGATAGTGTAGCCGACGCTAATTTTGCATTTCTTATTCTATGGTTCTTGTCCTTATAGTGCTTTAGTTCTTTCTTGGAATTAAACAATGAACCACAGATATTGCATCTTGACAGAATGGTTGTCATTTTACATTTATACAACTATTTTTCTCTTCTTCTCATATCTGGTTGATTGTGACATGGTCAATTATTGTGATTTAACGAATGTCTCCTGCCAATAATCCTTCAATCTTGTTACCTATATCATTATTATAATCTTCTGCATTGACTGAACTCTGAAGCACAAGTCCGACCATTATCCCATGTGATTTCATCCGTAGCAGCATCATTTTACATCTGTCATAGGTAGTCATTATTGCTTTGGCTTCCCCAGCAATTTCTCTTACTTCATTTGCTATACTAAGCATTGCGATGGCAAGAGTTCCACCATATTTAGGCCCCTCTCGATATACCCCAAACTCTTTATCAAAAGATTCTTTAGATTTAGACGCAAGGACTTCTCCACTTCTCCTCTCATCTATTATTGACACAGCCAAAATCCCATCACTGATGGATAGAATTTCATCTACTATTCTTGCTGCAGCGCTAAAACTGACAAATGCCAATACAAACGTCTTGGAAGTATAATATTTAGGGTTTTACTTTTTCAGAAGGTTAAATTTCTGTTTCAGCATTCCTAGCTCTTATACCACTTCCTTAAAGGAAGGAAGCTCATTAGTTGACCAATCTTGACAGAATTTGTTAAAGTCTTCTAATGAATAGTTTGTTGCCTGAATAAACTGCGGTGCCTTAACCACAGTGACATCAAATGCTGTATACTTGTTAATAATATCTCCAAAAACAGTCCTATACATGTCACTCTCTTGATTTGCTATCTTTGTATTTGGAAATATCTTGATGTTTACCCAGTCGTATTCTCCCCTTGTTCTACCAGCAAACGCAGCAAATGGTGCATTCTGCAGATAATTTGTAAACATCGCTACCCTGTCATTAAATATCGGGGAGGTCTTGAAAGAGATTAAAATCATCCTAATGACAAAACCTTCAAAGTTCTTTGGCTTGCTCTTCAGTGTGTAACCTGGTATTCTGCCTTCTTTTTCAAGTTTGTTGATACGTTCCAGAATTGCCCTCGGTGTTCTATTGATACCATGCGATTTGAGCCTCTTGTGAATCTCTTGCGAAGACATCCTGGCATTTTCAATCAAACATGATAGTATAACCTTGTTAATTTTCTCAGCATTATCCGCAGACATAATAGAATTACCTTGAATTTACATCTATTTGACTCTTTTAAAGTTGTTTTATCATTCATATTATTGAGATAGATGTAAACTGGGCGGAAAGGAGGACAGCATTGACCTCTATTTTCCCCTCCTTCCCCTTTCTCCACAACCACCATTGCATGCTAACATGCTATTCGCCGCCCAATAAGGTAAAATGTGATTTGACAATATTTCTATATAATATGGGGTAAGATTTGACATTAGTATAGAGCGGCTTGATGTAATTCTGGCCGATGTAACGGTTATTATAGATCTCTGAGGATTTCCGTTAGAGTATAATAAAATGTCTGGTACTCCTCCTCCTGCTGCAGGCGGCAGTTATGAGGGCGTTTTTCATTTTAAATTGAGCGAAAAATGCAACGTCTTTGACATCCGACAGCAGCCGAACATTGAATTAGACATAAAGGATGAGGAGGACGGAACTAAGAGCGTTGTTACCTTTAAGGTCAAGGTCAAAAACGCAGGTACGGAAGAAGAAGCTCTGAATATAGCAAGGACTCGAGCAAAGAGGCTTGTGGACATTTTGGCTGTCTACTCCGGAAAACATCTTGGATATTTCCTTACAGGCGGCCAGACCACCCAAAAGGCGACAGCAGCAACAACAACACCAGTTACTGACAGAAAAGGCAAGGTATCTAATACGTTCATAGGTAAATATGACAAGGATTCTGGAAAACCACTAGACCTAAACAAAGGCAATATTGTCCAAGCTATAAACACGCGTAACCCTCCAAATAAAGACCTGACTTTTCTTGAAAGCTTATCATATGCTAATGAGGGCTTGGGAGCTCACGCTAATGACTTGTATCAAGTAATGATAAAACAGTTTTATCTTGCTCTAGGAGATAGACAGGAAGCAAGGAAATACGACTGTCTAAGAGATGTGCTAAGCCATCATCAACTCAATGATGACACAAAACAGTGTGTAGAGCATGATTTCCCGGGGATGTTTGATTGGACAAACTATAACACACTTAACTATGGCTCCGAGAAGACTAGACAGAGTTTAAGAAAAATAGCTTGGAATATAATGAAGGAAGCTCAATCGCATACGCGCCCAGCTTTAGTAGAAAAAAGTCATTCCTAATAATATGCTCTCGCTTTAGCTGTTGCTGACAATATAATTATCAAAACTAACTGGTTCTTCTTCCTTTAAGTCTATTCGCTGTTCGCTTCTGTAGCTAGGTGCTAGCGCCATTTGCTCAACCTCCATAATGCATTGTTTCAGCTCTTTGTAATGGTGGAACAAAATCGATATGACGATAGGGTGAAGCGGCACTAACTGAACAGCATTAGAGCAGGCTGACATGTAATTTTTGGCAATGTCCCACATCTCATCGAAGTCCTTCTTTTCTGACTTGTCTAAGGCGTTACAGAAAGTTTTCCATTCCGCTTTTTCAGTTGTAAGTACAATTCTGATATAGTTATTGGCCAATTAGTTGGCGTTATACAGGCAAGTCTAATTGGAATGCGTGTTCTGGTTAGAAACTCATTTACATTCATTTGGGTAGCAAATGTCTAAAGAGATTATTAAAATATGGAGGTGCACGCAGTTAGCACCATGCGAACAAGTTACCCCTAGTTTATATATTAAGAACTAGGAGTAACTGCATGAAAATACAACCACTTGCGTGGACGTTAATAACTGGCACAGCAGCAGTAACTGCTGTAGGGGCATTTGTACCAGAACCAGCAATGGCAGTAGGAAGCGTAGTTTTAGGAGGCGCAGCACTCGTCACGGCATTGCATACGCGAATCCAACTCACGAGACAAAGAATCAGCGAGAAGATGCTTGAACAGATGAGATGATGGGTTTCTTCTCAAGCCTCTCTCTTTATATTTCACTTTTAGCCAGTTACTATCCTCTATTTGGATTAGCTGTCATACTTCTGCATATTTTGGAGCAAAAACGATCGATGACAACTCATAAACTCTATAAAGAAAAAGGGCTATAGTTCCATGAGTTTACTACAGGTGCTAACTTTCAATTCCTTCTATGGTTAATACTTTACATGTTCTCGTCTACGGATAATGATTAACCATATGTTCTAGCGCTATTATCCTCTACATTGTGCGAGTATCAAATCCAAACCTTTTCCGCAGCGTGATAAGGGCCCCTAACAGTAATGATTATAGTGCAACGTCGGTTTCATAAGCAAGACCTCAACATCCGACAGAATCATCGGTAATTGCAGCAAGAATTTGCCTCATAATTACAAGCAAGCACGGGCATTTAAAAGCACTAGTGCTAACTAATAATAATTATAGAGGCAATATTAAATTAATTGAATTATCATATCTTCGCATGCAATGCAGGTCATATCCCAATCTGAGGCAAAGACGAGGTATACTTTTACTAAAAGTACTGAAATTCCAGCAACTAACCAAGACACTTTTGACTATCATGCAAGGGAAGGTGCACTAGAACGATTAGTACCTCCGTGGAGCATTTTAACAGTCACAAGTCATGAAGGGAATATAAAAGATGGTGCCATGTCCACCTTCAAGATAAGATTGGGGTTTATTCGATTCCCTTGGAAGGCTGTACATTTCGGCTACGTGCATGATTTGCAGTTTCAGGATAAGATGGTAGAAGGTCCATTTCAAAGCTGGACCCATACTCACTCTTTCAAACCAGACAAAACAGGTGGATGTAAAATGGAGGACAAGATCGCATACTCGCCACCATTTGGAAAAATAGGTGCTATGCTGCTGAATAACATTATTCAAAATAATCTAAAGCAATTATTTCAGTATCGACATAGAATACTGAGTAATGACATTAGTCTTTGGAAATTAGCTGGAAGGACCAAGGGTCAAAAGATTCTGATAACAGGCTCAAGTGGTTTGATAGGATCTTCATTAATTCCGATGCTTACTGCAGCAGGAGAACACAGGATAACTCGATTGGAAAGGCCTTCCTCTAGACATAATGATATACGTTCTCATTCATTATTGTGGGATCCTGCCCGCGACAAAGTAAATCTTAAAGATCTCGAGGGATTCGATACAGTAGTTCATCTGGCTGGGGAGAATATTTTTGGCAGATGGACAGACTCAAAAAAACAGAGGATACTGGAGAGTCGTGTAAAGAGTACACAATTACTCTGCAATTCCTTAATTAGACTTGCAAATCCGCCTTCGACCCTCATTTGCGCTTCTGCCACTGGGTTTTACGGAAACCAAGGAAGTGAAGCTCTCACTGAAGAGAGCAAACCAGGTTTCGGCTTTCTTTCACAGGTGTGCAAGGCGTGGGAAGAATCAACACAAATTGCAAAGGATGTTGGGATAAGGGTCGTAAATACCCGGCTTGGAGTGGTTTTGACTCCAAAGGGGGGTATGTTACAGAAACTACTTGCACTATCAAAACTTGGCCTGGGTTTGCAATTCGGACATGAAAATCAGTATATTAGCTGGGTATCAATAGAGGATGTGATAGGAAGCATCTTTTATTCTATTATCGATTCTTCAATTAGAGGACCTATTAACGTAGTATCTGCAAACCCCGTCACAAACCTTGAGTTTTCAAGGATACTTGCAAGGATCTTAAAGAGCAAGATTATGCTCCCCCTAAGCCAGAAACTTGCTAGAATGATGCTTGGAGAGCTTGCAGATTCTTTGATAGTACCAAGTACTTTGGTCATACCTAAAAAGTTGTCTTTCGCGGGTTACAGATTCATAAATCCAGATTTGGAAGACACATTAAGACTACTGCTGGGACAGCAGCAAATTATTTCTCAGGAATGAATTGCATTGCCGCATATAGTTTTTTTGTGTGGTAGCATCTTTTCAGTAATACCTTCAAGCAAATGAATAAGATCCTCTTCAAGGATCAGAAATCTAATGTAATTGTACGAATAGAGAATTTCTTTATCAACCATCCCTGCGACTTTATACTTTGTAAAGCCATTGCAATTGACAAAAAATGCAATCATTCTATATCATGGTAACGAATAGGAAAAATAAGATTACCATTAGGCTGGATCCTACAACCGATCCAGAAAGACAGACGGGGTAAAGATAGCCCTTGCATTAATGGCGAAAAGGATACAGGATGTTGAAAAAATATCTGCTCTCTACGTTTCAAAGACAAATATTCAAGAATTCATAGACAGATTGCAATGCTTCACGTGAGACAGAGGAATTCATTGAAGTAGGTTTTTCGTGGAATTTGGGATAAATGAAGCATAATGCGGTGGGATAATATGTGAAGAAAATGGAAAGTTGCTGCCGCTAAGGCGAAGAGCTTAATTAATAGGGCGAATGAGTACTCTGCTAATATGTCGGCAGCAACACCAACCGCGTTCTTAGTATTTTACAGATTCAAGGCAATGAGTGATCAAGAAGCAAAGAAATCTAGTGCCGAATGGAATGATCTAAAAAAGAGCCTTCCATCTGATGTGCGATTGACTGGAGAATACAACCATGCATGGGGTACTGAATACAATGGATTTTTGCTTTTTGAAGCAGACAACACCAATTCATTTCTGGACTGGTGGTCTAGCTTTAAAGACAAGATCAGATGGTATGTAGACCAAACTCATACAATAGTGGCAAGAAGACGATCCTAAGCGTTTCGAAAGACTCTTTTCATAACTCCTCTTTTTGTATTTTTTCCTTGCTATAGGCGAAAATCTATACAAATGGAGTAATAAGAAGATAATCTTTATTGTCAGCTATCATTTTAAATCTGCAAAATATCGTCCACAGACGAGATAATTACTATTCCAGCACTTGATGAGCCACTTTCTGCTGCAGCTGATCTAATAGTAGTCACTACATCTTCTACTCTGTGTTCGTCTACTATTGTAACAATCGTCTTCCTATCAGAATATGCCATTTTTGAGCTCCCAACGCCTCGTCCATAGGAAATTGTATACTTTTGACCCTTGCCCTTACCTTTTGAATCATAGTATGTTGCTGCCAACTTTAATGATCCTATTGCACTTAGCACGGCGTCAAGTTTTTCTGAGCTGATAATTGCTTCGATCCTTTTCTTGCGAGATGTCACATGTCTTTGGCCTTCTTCCCTTTCAGTGGCTGAAGATGAGGACGACCTTGTTGCTTGCTCCCTAATTTCAAATGGCAGTGAGGAGGACTCAGTTTTCTTCTTTTTCACTTCATTACTGATATTATTATTATTATTCTCGCCATCTTTGACTATCATAAATCTATTTCTACTGCCTAGCTTATTTCCTTAACCAAAAGCAGATGCAGTCGCACATATATATTAAGGATTTAAAAAATAAGAATCCTACAATACTTACTGCTTTATAATAGAATCAAGGCTTCTAATCATGCTCGTTTTAACGATTCAATATTTGGTGCTTCATATCATCCCAAATTGACCTAAGCGTAATCGTTTGTAGAACCTGGATAGGTTACCTAAAGACTAATATTTCAAGCTAGACCAAATCATCAAAGGGGATTTTTCATACTCATTGGTTCTGCATGTACTCATAATACTAGCAATATCCACCGTTTTAGTTCTTCTTGCATCCTCAGTCGCAACAGTATTATTTTTGCGACAATCAGCACTTGCTCTGGATCTATATGATGATTTTGAAGGTCCTACATACAAAATAACAGATAATCAAACATCTCCAAATGGTAAGTGGCTTAACAAATACAGTGGCTTTGGTTCATCTGGTACTGTTACTATAAAATCCTTATCGCCATCGGATAGGAACAATACAGTGCTTTATCAGGAGCCAAAAACTTCCACAAGCCTCAATGAAACTCATGGTGCATTAACACTAACAACTCAAACCTATCAAGACGTAGAAATGAGTCTGAAAGTCAAGACACACAAGCAATTGAGGCAAAACTCTGCACCAAATCCGTGGGAGGTGGCTTGGATTATATTGCGCTATCAAGATGATTGGCATCATTATTATTTTATTTTAAAACCCAATGGAGTTGAACTTGGCAAGAAGCAAAACGAAAATCGGGCAGAAGAGCAGATATTCTTGCATACTGCGAATGAGCCTAAGCTGAAGATAGATGAGTGGAACACTTGGCATATCAAGATGTCTGGTAACCATATAGAAATATGGTTGAAAATGGCAGACGAATCATGGCAACAAGTTATTGATTACCGCGATAACAGCCCGATGGTAGGTCCCGGTAACATTGGATTGTATACAGAGGACGCACATGTGGAGTTTGATGATGTATATATAGCATCGGCATTTAATGACTGATTGAGTACTTGAGTCTCATCTATTTCTCATGATAGTTATCAAATTAAACTCTAGAGAGTGTTATGACGAAATGAGAATTGGGTATGAATGTCGCCTAGGATATCAAGAACACAACTGACTTGTAATTTCCTCATCGAGAGTTTTCCACCGACAACGGATCTAATATTTAATTTATATTCATGCTCTATAACCAGGAACATGCCCTAACTTCCATGGTGCTGAATGCTCTATTCTAGATAAGTAAAAAATATCTTGAACGTGTTAATAGGTAACCCATGGTTGATCAGAATAGGATAAACAGTCTGTCCGAGCGTATAATGAAAGAAACCAATGCTGCATTTAGTTGCCTCAATCTATATCTCGGCCACAAACTCAACCTCTTCAAAACCATATCTGAGGCAGCAGGAGGTTCAATTACCCCAACTGAGCTTGCCAAGAAGACTGGCTGCTCTGAGCGCTATATTAGAGAATGGCTTGAATCCATGGCGGTAGGCAAATATCTTGAATATGACTCAAAAACAGGACGTTTCATTCTCCCAGAAGAGCATGCTGTAGTCTTCCTAGACCAAGACAATCTGTCTTATACAATCCCATTTGTTTATTATGTCCCATCTTTTGCGTCTATCATTGATAAGCTAATTGTAGCATTCCGAAGTGGTGGTGGTGTTCCATTTGAATCATATGGCAGAGATACTGTTGAGGCCATTGGCGTAGGGAACCGACCAATGTTTGTTAATTGGTATGTGCAGAAATGGATCCCTGCAATGCCTGATATCGAAAGGCGTCTAAAGCATCATGGAGGGTTGGTAGCAGACATAGGATGCGGGACAGGATGGTCAAGTATTGCAATTGCTCAGGGCTTTTCAAAAACAAGAATTGATGCAATTGATGTAGACCCTGCATCAATTGAGGTGGCTCGGAGAAACGCCAATGACGTAGGAGTCTCAGCGCAAATTGCATTTCATCTTTCCCCGATCGAAGACTTTAATGTGAAAAACGGAGCAGACAAGAAATATGATTTGATCACAGCGTTTGAATGTATCCATGATATGCCATATCCTGTAAAGGCACTTGAAAAAATTCATGAGATGGTTGCTCCAGATGGTGCAGTGTTAGTTGCAGATGAACTAGTCGGCGAAACCGTAGAAGAGAACAATAATAACTTCCTAGGTCAACTTTACTATAACTTCAGCGTACTGCATTGCTTGCCTCAGGCAATGGTATACCCAGATTCAGCTGCAACCGGCGCGGTGATGCCTGCATCAAAATTGAAAGGCTATGCTAAGAAAGCAGGTTTTTCAAGAGTAGACATACTTCCAATAGATAATCCTCTCTGGAGGTTCTATCGTTTATCGCCCTGATAATATAGGACAAATACCAAAAATTAGACTCCTTTTTTTGAAACATTGAAAAATACACATATTTGCATGAAAAGCCCCTTTTCCTCTTGTTGCCTGCTTGGGCTTTATCCATTAGTATAATTGTCAGAAAGTCCTCTACTTTTCAAGTGCTCATTTTTAGTATTCATATACTCTTTCAGTCTGCATAATATTCGACAGACAAACTAAATACCTCTATACACAATCGTAACTTTGGACAATATGGCAGGCTGAGAGTAATAGGAAGGAACACAACTTTTGCAGCCTTCAAAGAAGGATCAGAATTCTGATCCGTAATTGTTACTTGAAGCGATCCTCAAAAACAAACTTGTATAAAAATTTAGAAAGCAAATTTAGGGTCCACCGCCAATTACGAACTTCGCTAATTCATTAATGGTCAGGTTCATAGTAACTTCTGCTCCGTCAAATCCAGCTACATGCTCTTTTGGTATCATATACTGCCCTCTTGAACCTGTAGTTTCTATATGGAGTGAATCTTTCATGTGAGCAACTATGGTGCCTATATTTTCACCTTCTTTGGACCTAACATTCTTGTTTATCACTCTGTCCCAGTCTATTACTGGCGGTGGTTGTTTACCTTCTGCCATTGTATTGCTCTTCGCTCATAAGTAATTTTAGAATTATGAATGACCATTACAGAAGACAGGTAGTATTCAATACCACTACTCTACTATCTCTCTACCTCACTAGTCTACATGGCGAAGATGTTGTTAAGGTCTGAACTGAACTCAAATTCCTTGGGGTTCTGTCGCAGTATTCCGCTTGTGAATAGTGAACAGATGTCCTATAAAAAACCACAAATGCCGCACCTATAGTAGAGAGTAATTTGCATCGAGTTCTAATTAACTGAAATCCCTCACTTCCGCATAAAAAACACAATAAGACCCGCCCAATAATTCATAGTTAGATATTTTCTCACGTATTTATACAGGTATCAAAAACGTCCATCAAATGTTGCATACAGTGCAAGCTTTTTAACTAACAACCGGACTCGGTGTTTTTGCATCAATGCATGGTCCCATATGGCTTGAAAATCCCATAATCTCCCTCATTCTATTAGCTATAGCATTTTACCTGCTCTATCGAGCATTGATTACTGAGAAGTATCATCGTGAGCCTCAACATAACAATAGTACTTACAGTATAGAAAAAAGGCTTTTTGGGCATAAGATAATCGATACAAGCAGAGGGTGGCTATATTTTACATCTTTTCTGGGGCTAGTCGCACTTGGATCCCACTTCCTTGCAGAATACACTTTTCATCTATATGATATAACACCGATTGATAGATTTACACATGGACTTTCCGGTATGGCGCTGACTGCAATTGTTCTAAATCTTTACCTGACAAGAAATAGAAAATACTATTATAATGTCAGTATTGCTGCATCTTGGGTTGCGTTCGTTCTCTGGGAGGTTTATGAATGGATTTACGCAACTTATAATGGGCCAAGTGGGTTTATTCAAACTGAGCCGTGGGATATGGTTATAGACTTGTGGGTAGATTCACTTGGGGCACTGGCGATATGCTTCCTCTGTGACGAATTTACAGAAGGCTAAAAAAATTAATTAGGATCAATTCTGTAAAATATATGGGCCATGGGGGGCATCAAATAATGCTCCTGCAAAGCCATACCCTACCCATATATGGCTAAGCATATTTTGGCATTGGATAGAGCTTATCAGCTTTCCTGTACTTTTTCCAGCATTCTTCATGAAAGAACTTTAGAATATCTAGCCAAGGAATGTCTATGTTTATACCGCAGTAATCACATATCCTCCCTTTACCACTGTCCCACAATATATCCTCCGACCATCCCTGTTGATTGTCTACTGTTTCCTTCCGCTCTCCTTCCAAAGGCAAAATATTGCTCGTGGAATAGTTAAGCATTTACATGTTCTGTGACGCTTTTTTAAGATGCGATATTCTTAACAATAATGCTTGGGTTTTCCTTCTACTTCTCCTTTGGCTTTCACTGTATGCTTCGCTTCACTTAGTACAGCTCGTCTAGTTGTTTGGCTGTGCCTCTTTCTATGATTTCTGGTTATCTCGTAATATATCAAAATGTAATCCACCCCTGATTCGCTTTTTTACATCTGTGCGCCAGCGTAGTCTTTTGTAGCTGCCAATCAGAATAGCTCTAGGTAGCCTTCTACGATTATTACGCAGAAGGTGCAATTTATCAGGCCTGAATAATAATAAGAACAAACAGAAAAGAAGGTTGAAAGAGGGAAGTAGATAATTTGGGCGGTGAAGATACTAGACCTTGCCATTGATAGAATTAACAAAAGAAGCAGAAAGTAAGCTCATTACACTTGTAGAGTGTCTTAATTTAGAAAATGAATCGACAGTAATAAATGAGCTATTTTACAAATTTGTGCTAGACCAAGAGCCTGACAAAAGGAGAACCATAATGGCAGTTTATCAGATGAATGTTAACAATACTGCCAATGGTTCGCATTAGGTCATGATGATGATGATGATAAGTGAATTCTAAACAAAGAAGATCCACGCAGCTAATGACTAAAATTAAGTCTATTTTGCAAAGATTTTTTTGATGTATGTGAAAACGTGGGGAGACATCAAGTCGGACCAAAATCATTCAATTCTGGCATGAGATAGCCTAAATGTGGGCGATATCCTAGTCTATAGTCGTCATCCAACAGTAAGCGTTGATTTCGCTTCTTCCTGATGTGCATCACCTTGTTCACTATAGGCTACTTTATAATCTTGGAACATAGCCTGTTTGATATTATCAGAAAGGTTTTGGAGTTCTTCTTTGTCATTTAGCTGATTCTTTCTTCTAGGCTCAACCCCAAGCGATTTTAGTTCATTTTTTAAATATTCTTTGTCGTCTGTATGCTCCTCTTCGAATATTTCCGAGGCACTAGAAGTCTTATCCATTGTAACAACCTCTATGTATCTGATTTAATTTAATAGCTATTTAACTAATTTCTATATTTTCGATACAGATTCTGAGCTAGTGTGGATAAAATTATTATCATTGCAATAGATGTTAGAGAAGGTGTTTGAAAATAACCAACGATCGAATAATGTATCCGACAAATTACGATAAGAACTCGTCAAAACCTGGGTTTATTGTCTTCTTGGCTTCTTGATTTCAGCTTCTAGGCATCCGCCCTGGCGCCTATGTTGGATCTGAATCGCTTTGGCTTCACTCAGTGTACTACAGAATTGCTTTAGACTATGGCGTTCACAAATTACTCTATATCCCATACACGTTCAGCTGATAAAATATTATTGGCAATTGTTGTCTTTTTAGTATTTAGACTAACAACTTCTAAAACATTCCTCTGCTTATGTTATATCTAATATGGGATAAGGCTTCATCATTGATGAAGCCTGCTGATAATGTAATAATATGTCCCAACTGCGGCGACGGTCAGAAGATAATTGATGTCGAGTCCGGTGAGCTAATCTGCACTAAATGTGGTTTTGTCATCCATGATAGGGTGGGTGATGTGCATGAAGATTGGAGCATGCTAGCCACGGAACCCAGCAGCAAACTGAGGACAAGTCCTACTTCCTTGGCCCGTTCTGGTATGGGTCTCTCAACTATTATTGGCAGGCCTGACAAAAGTGCTGGCAGTGGGCTCAATGCAGCCATGCGTTCAACGTTCGATAGGCTGCGAGCGTGGGATTTTAGGGTAAAGGGCCAAGATGAGCGAAGTCTCCGACGTGCATTTGTCGAGCTGGACCGACTGCGCAGCATAATCCAGTTATCCGATGCAATAGTTGAAAAGACAGCATATATATATAGACGAGCACAAGAGCGAGGGCTTATTCGCGGCAGAACAATGAGGGCAATGCTGGGCGCAGCCATCTATATAGTCCAGAGGGAGATGGGCATTTCAGGCACTATGGATGATATCATCAAAGCTACAAATACAAAAGAAAAAGACTTGGCAAGAGCCTACAGGATATTGTTGCGCGAGCTTGATCTCAAGGTTCCGATGCTTGACCCCATCAAGTGTATTTCCCGCGTAGCGAATAAGGCAAACATCAGCGAGCGCACAAAACGTCGGGCAATTGATATGATTCAAGGCGTCATAAAGAGTGGACAGGCAGCAGGCAAGGATCCCATGGGGCTTGCTGCGTCAGTATTGTATCTCGCTTGCGTTGGCAGTAGTGAGCCAAAGAGCCAGGCAACGATAGCAGAGGCAGCGGGTGTGTCAGAAGTGACATTGAGAAAGAATCAGCGGATGATAGTGGGTATCAGGCAGCAACCTACGGAGACTATGGTATAAGTGATCGTGATCTACCATTTTTTGTAATTATAACAAAATCATCCAATATGTTTCTCTACGTTTTGTTATACAAAAAAAGAGTTACTAGCTGCTGATGTATCTTTTCATTTGCCATTGCTGCATAGGAGAATCTTGTCTCGACGTCTAGGTTAGATTCAAGGCTTGAGCCGTCGTCTGCATATATCTGGGCACCAGCCTCTTTTGCTATTAGATAGCCGGCTGCAACATCTGTAGGCCTGATCTTGTCTCGTAGATCAATATAGGCGTCTAAGAATCCTCGTGCAACAAAGCACATTTCCAGTGCGTTTGCTCCAAATTGTCGAATGTGCGTAGCCTCTGTAATGATTGGTGCAAGGCGTTCAACCGTTTCTGGTTTGACTCCCGATACATTTATGCCAATAGTAGAATCCAAAGTGGATTCTCGTTTGACGGAGATCATCTCACCATTCAAAAATGCACCTTTATTTTTCGAAGCATAATAAAGGTCACCTCTTGCAAGATCAATAATGGCTGCATCAGTCACTGCACTCAGGCAAAAGTCAGTTGCATAGGCAACCGAGCAACAGAAGAAAGGTATCCCGGAGATGGCATTTGTTGTTCCATCAATTGCGTCTATGATGACGTAGCCCTCTTTGCCCTCAATTCGTCCACACTCTTCGCCGATTATTGTGGCTTCAACTCCTCGCTTTCTTATAACATCGATCACTGCATCCTCAGCTATCAAATCGATTCTGCGCGATATGTCGCCTCCTGCACCTCTACCCATCTGCCTGCTACCCATGGTAGATCCAGCAAGACCCTTTGTCTTCTCATGGACCTGCTGGCATGCCTCCTTAAGAACATCTACTATCATCATTGCAGCATCCTTAAGTCAGACTCAATAAAAAATTATGTCTTCGCCCTAAGAGGGATACCTAACCTGCAGGATGACGTACATCGAAATCTTATTCTTGAACACTAAAGACACATCTCTTCCTCAATTGACCTAACCGAGGCCTATACACGTAAAAAAGGTTAATCGATAGAATATCCTAAAAGGGTCTGACTTCATCTCGCACTTGTTCAGGCCAGCTCTTGCGTATATCGGAGTAATTTGAGAAAACCGATTCGTCTAATGTCTAAGGTTATATCACAGAATCGACAACTATATGTGGAGATGCTAGCTCCTCCTGCCCCCCATTCTCACAACAACGATGTCAGTTTGATAGAGCGAATGTTATACAGGGTGGCAAAAAGGTGGGTTGCAGGCTACAGTACTACTGAGGCAATAGAGACAGCACTTGACACAAACCGTCGCGGAATGTCTGCAATCCTAAACTTTCTTGGAGAGGACATCATAGATTTCAAACTGGTTGACATTACACTTAGAGAATACCTCTTCTTAATGGACTTGATTAAAGCAAAAAAGGTGCATGGATGTGTTTCCGTCAAACCTACTCAGCTTGGCCTTACAATTGACTATGATGTATGTTTACAGAATTTTCGCAAGCTTGCTGTAAGAGCTAGAGAACTTGGGCTGTTCATATGGCTAGACATGGAGTCAGTTAGGTGTACAGAGGACACAATTGCCATCTATCTAGACCTCTACAAGCAATATGACATGATCGGTATAGCAATACAATCTTATCTGCGCCGGAGTGCAAGCGACCTTTTACACATTATTGAATGTGGTGGTAAGGTAAGGCTCGTCAAGGGAGCATACCGAGAATCCGAGGAGCATATCTTCGTTACAAATGAAGAAGTTAATGCCAATTATTTGAAGTTGATGAAGATGCTCTTTGACCACAGTAGCTATTTTGCGATTGCGACTCATGACTCAGCTCTAATCCATGAGGCAATCACTATAGGGAAGAATGGCAGGTTTGAAATCCAGATGCTGAAGGGTATTCGAGATGACCTTAAGCACGAGCTTGTTACAAAGGGGTTTACTGTGGTTGAATACATCCCTTATGGTAGCCAATGGCTTCCATATTCAGTGCGAAGAATAACTGAGCGAAAGCGTAACTTGCTGCTACTAGCAAGGTCGCTTATTTAGTATTGCGCTTGGAAAAATAAAACAATCTCTGCTTTCGCTCCTACTGCTTAGGAGGATGTATTGGTTAATGCAGTAATAATTACTTGGCTCAAAATAAATGAGCAGGATTTCTGCTTAGTCACTTACCGGCTTTCAACAAATATCGCGGAATATTCTCAGCATAAGGCTCTTGCTTCCAGTGACAGCTCCAGCAAAAGCGACACATCACGCAAGCAAACTGACTTCTCTTCCCGCATGATTCGCATTCTCCGTACTTGAGTGTTAGGTTATCCCTCAAGAACTCATGCATATTTTTTGCCGCTCTTCAACGATGATTACTAATAGTGTCATTAATAACAAATAGTTTGCTCCAAAAATCATAGGACAGACAGCTGGTAAATGTCATAAATGTGTTATAATATCAGTAAGCGGACCAAGAGGAACTTAATTAACCGCCTCAGACACTCTGAATTCATATGACTAATTCTAATAACTGCATTCAAAATAGGCTATTCCTGCAATGATATGATCAAGACCCTACTAGAGGATTCACTCTTGAATCTTTGATTCTTCGACTTTTGCATTCTGTAAGTGTTTTGTCCTTTCTTCAGCATTTGCATTGTTGTATGTTATTTGCGTCATGAGATATGTGTAATATGTGTATACAACCATGGCACTTAACTAATTGGCTTACAGTATTCCGATTATTGTTATGAATTTGTGAGATGATTTAAGAGCGTCAATTCTTAATGCTTAAACATCATTTTTAGGCAGCAATAGCCTATCTTCTTCGAAATGCTGTAGGCAGCAGCCCAAGCCCATATTCAAATTTTCAGAAGTGGAGATGGTGGAGATATTTCCGAGTGTATTTAGGCCATATCAATAGGCTTTTTCTTGTAGCGGCGCCTCTTGCTCTCCGGCAGCCTTTCAATCGCATAGCGGAGCATCGTTCGGGGCATGACGTTATAGTACTTTTCAAGAAATGCCTCTTCAGCGGCAGCATCCCTCTTACCCACTTCGCGCAGCATCCAGCCAGCGGCCTTGTGGATAAGATCGTGCCTGTCCTGAAGCAGTATCTCCACAATCTTTAGTGTGTCGGAAAAGTCGCCATTCCTGATAAAGTAATGCGTCGCCACGATGGCTATCCTCCTTTCCCATACATTGTCCGATTCGGCAAGCTTGTACAGCAACTCCCTCGTACCTCTATTGTCAGCCAGCAGGTGTGCCCCAAGTATATTTGGCGCAGACAAGTCCACGAGGTCCCAGTTGTTCACTTGATTTATGTTGTCTAGGTAGAACTTCACGATCTCCTCCTTTTCACTAGTGCTTGATGAGCTGTACCTATACCGCCAGGCAAGGATCAATAGTGCCACAAGTCGTTCCTCGTGAATGCGAGAGTAAAGCAGCGTTCTGACCTCTGCAAGTGGAAGCTGGCTGAACTTTTTGGCTACCTTCCTTGACTGAGGGACCATGACACCAATGAAGATATCAGCCTCGCCATACTGGCCCGGCCCTGTTTTGAAGAACCTCTGCAATATCTCTACTTTGTCTGGGTCTGCCCTACTCTGCAGCTCTTTTCTGACGTCTATAGCCTTCATTCCTTTCTCTATGTGTGTCATGGATTAATCATGGCTATTATTTTTGAGGATGTAATAGACAGAATAGTGGTGGGATTGAACGGATGACCTTAATTCATCATTGGTACTACCGGTGGTCCTTAACAATTAAGATCCATAAAATTTATCCTGCTTTGCCCCTCTTGTGCACTCGATATTTCTCCTGAACTCTATGGAATCAGCTGATGTGTTGAAGATATGTTGAAGAAGAAGGAGGAGTAGGAAGAGTGTCACCTCCTAGAAGGTCTGGAGAGTTTGCTATTCTGTTACCCGACTTTTTCTTGATCTTATTCAATGCAGTTTCGAAGTGTTTCATTGAGATCCTTAGTTTACTACCACTTTTCTGTCTGACGTGCTCCTTTATTGCACTCATGGCAGCTGCATTTACTAACGCTGCAATGTCTGCTCCAGTCATGCCTTCTGTCATTTCTACCAGTTTGTCAAGGTTCACATCCGGTTCAAGCGGCTTCTTCTTTGTATGTATGCGAAATATCTGCTTCCTTGAGTCATTGTCAGGAGCTGGCACTTCAAGTATCCTGTCAAACCTTCCCGGACGCAAGAGTGCTTCATCAATGATGTCGGGCCTGTTTGTCGCACCAATAACTACAACACCCTTTAGGTCCTCTAATCCATCGATCTCTGTCAGCATTTGACTGATGACGCGCTCTGTAACATGAGAATCACCTTCAGAGCCTCCTCTCCTCGGCGCTATGGCATCGAGCTCGTCAAAGAATATAACGCAGGGCGCAGCCTGGCGGGCTTTTCTGAAGACTTCTCTGACACCCTTTTCCGATTCGCCGACCCATTTGCTTATCAGCTCAGGACCTTTGATACTGATGAAGTTAGCTTCAGATGTGGCTGCTACTGCTTTCGCTATCATTGTCTTACCCGTTCCAGGAGGCCCATACAAGAGAATCCCTTTTGGTGGTTCTACGTTGGCCTCAGTAAATAGATCTGCATGTTTGAGAGGCCATTCTATCGCCTCTGCCAATTCTTCCTTCACCTGCTGAAGCCCACCAATGTCCTCCCATCCTACATTTGGCCTCTGTACTAGCACTTCTCGCATAGCAGAAGGCTGCACGTCCCTCAATGCTTCGTCAAAGTCTTGTTTTGTGATTTTGATTTTATTTAGTATCTCTGCTGGGATCTTGGGCTGTTCTAAGTTGATTTCAGGCAGTATCCTTCTTAGTGAGCGCATAGCTGCCTCTTTGCTCAACGCTTCAAGGTCTGCACCTACAAATCCATGCGTGACCTTTGCAATAGATTCCAGGTTGACATCTTCAGTCAGTGGCATGCCGCGGCTGTGAATCAACAAGATGTCCAATCGACCCTGTTCGTCTGGTATTCCTATATCTATTTCTCTATCAAACCTGCCAGGGCGCCTAAGTGCAGGGTCGATGGCATTTGGTCTATTCGTTGCACCTATGACTACAAGTTTGCCTCTTGACTTTATGCCATCCATCAATGTTAGAAGCTGTGAAACAACACGCTTTTCTACATCTCCTGAAACTTCTTCTCTCTTTGGAGCAATCGAGTCGATTTCGTCAATGAAGATAATTGAGGGCGCATTTTCTTCAGCTTCTTTGAAGATTTCCCTTAGTCGTTCTTCACTTTCCCCATAGAATTTGCTCATAATTTCTGGCCCGCTGATGGAGTAAAAATTGGCATTTGTTTCATTGGCTACCGCCTTTGCAAGAAGCGTTTTCCCCGTTCCTGGAGGACCATGAAGCAACACACCTTTTGGAGCCTCAATTCCGATTCGGTCAAATATTTCCGGATGCCTGAGGGGAAGTTCAATCATCTCTCTGACTTTTTGAACTTCATTCTTCAACCCTCCAATGTCCTCATAGGACACTCGAGGAACGCCCTTACCTGTCGCCTTGGGAACTGAGCCGATAACGAATTCAGTATTGTTGTCAATCAATGATGCTGCCTCAGTCGGTGAAGTGCTTGTAACAGCGAAACCTATTCTTCTACCCATAATATTTAGAGGAATTACATCTCCGCGGGTAACGACTCGTCCTTCGAGCAGTTCTGGAAGATAGTCTTCAAGCCCTACGATGTTTAGCTCCTCAGTAGGTGCCAAAATTACCTGCTCGGCTTTTTTCACATTGACTTTACGAACACTAACGCTGTCGTCAATGCCAACGCCAATATTGTTGCGGGTGTACCCATCAATTCTAATAAGTTTTTTCCCATTATCTTCACGCTGACTCGACCACAACAACACATAGCTTTTCTTTTTGCCTGATATTTCTATTACATCCCCTGTTGATAGATCCAATTCCTCCATTACTTTTGGATCTACTAACGCCATTCCCCTACCCACAAATTTTGGATTAGTTTCCGCTACTCTTAATGATACTTTATTATTATCATTATTATTGTTATTGGAATTTTTCATTTTCTTTTCACCTCTCAATAAAATGGAGTGGATCTTTTGGATTTTACTCCACTTTAACTTCTCTTGCCTTTGGCTTTAGAGGAGCCTTCAGCTTAATCTTCAGTTCCAGAATGCCGTTCGCGTAGATAGCTCTTGCAGAGGTTTCATCTAGTGCGACATTTATCGGAATGTCCGTATGATATTTCTTCTCTCCCTTCTCTGCATGTAAAGTGACATACTCTCCTCCAACATTGACCTTAATGTCTTGCTTTGTTACTCCAGGCATCTCCGCAGTAATAGTCAGCGTATTCTCTTTCTCGTCTACCACTGTGTCCACTAGAGGTTCTCTTACACCACTTTGTTCAACCAGTCCTCGTGACGATGGTTTAACGTTTCCAAATTCCCTTACATGAGGCTTGCCGTCTGGACCGACGGTTATCTGGTATCCGTAATAGTAAGGGCCTTGAACGACCATGTCAGAGGGGGTCGTTTCTCTGATAGTTCTGAACATTCTATTCAACATTTCTTCCGCTTCAGCAAACTCTCTGTCGATGCTTTCAAACATTCTCCTTCCGAAGCCGATATCCCACTCTTTTGACATTTTATTATTCACCTGTCTATGTAATAGGCATTACAATATATAATTTTTTCGTATCACAGCAATGTTTTTATTACTAACATGAGGGTTTATTACTTGTAATAAAGCAATGTACTATGAGGCGATATCAGTTCCAGAGGCCATACGCAGAGTTCTTACAAATGACCATGTCTACATGCAAGCATTAACGTTGGGGATAGCAAACTATACTGCGCTGGCTGAAAGGATCAGACCTGAAATTGAAAAATTAATTGGTTCAAAAGTAAACCTGAATACAATTGTAGTTGCTATCAAGAGATTTGCAGATGCATTGGAAAAGAAGAATCAGCAACACCAGAATGGCAGTACACATTTTTCTGCAGCAAAAGCAAAGATGTCATTGACCGATAGCATCATAGACATTGACTTTCAAAAAGAAAATAATGACGACGACAATGATGTCTTGGCCAGCATTCTAGATGAGTTCTTTGACCAGGACAGCAGATATAATCTGTTTCAAACTGATAGTCACTTTTCACTTCTTACAGAAGATGCAGACAAAATCAGAAGGATGGTTGCTGATGCTCTAGAAAAATTCGACGGCAAGATAAGAGAAGGCCTTTCCAAGATAACTGTGTCCTTGACCGCTGGTGATCCAAGCCGATATCATATATTGTCGCTTGTTTCAAATATATTATACAATCATCAAATTCCAATCCATAGTGCTTTCTTTACTACAAATGAAATGGTGCTGATATTGAGTGATAAGGATGCAGCAAAAGCATATGACTTGATCAGATTGAAACTCGGGTAGTAATTTGAATCTAGAATAGTGGTGTTTCGCTGTGGCCGAGAAATAAGAAGAAATGCTTCTATTATTTACTTTTTTGGAGGCGCATACGAATGATAAAAGACACTCGTAAAATAATATTAGCGTGATCCAATTCTTGTTTTTACTTCAAATCTCTAAACAATAGTTGTGTACTGAGAAGCTCAATATTCTCTAATCCGAAGACTTATGGGGAGCGAGTATAAAAAGGCACACTTTCGCATGTCAAAAATAAGCAACTTATGCCTAAGAGTAGCTGAACTCCACGCATACATTTTATAAAACCTATTCGTACATTATAGCATAGTGGAGAAATTTGCGGGGACTGAATAGGGGAAATGACGTCGACGTGTCTTTGCTTGAGCATTTTGAGCAAGAGATATGGAATAAGGTTCCTCATGTAGAAGAAGGATCAGGCGACGCCAAGGTTGTTAACCCAACGCCTCTGATGGACATTACTGAAGATCTGAAGGAGTGTGCCAGAATGGAGTATGGCTTGGATCTAGCCGGTAAAGACATGCAGGTATTCGGTAAATTCGATTCAAATTTACTTGCAGGCTCAATCAAAGTGAGACCTGCAATACGCATAATTCATGATGCCATTTTATCAGGCAGACTGAAGCGTGGACAAATAATAATTGAAGCGACGTCTGGTAATTTTGGAATCGCTTTGGGGCAGATCGCTAGGCTCGGCCTAGACGTCATTACCTTAGTATCGAGAAAGCTTCAGGAAGGGGTATTTGAGGAGTTAAGAAACGAGAAAACCCGTATCATAAACCTAGATATGGACATCTGCCCTGCTCCTGGCATGAAGCTCAATCCGAATCTTTTAGCTGCTAAAGCAACTGCATCAAACATTCGCTCACAGCTTAATGAAATTGGGTTAGACCCTACCATTTTTGATAAATCACGCTCTGAGATAGAAGAAATTCTATCGAAGCAGGACATAATAAACTTGGCAAAGCTTCTTGCGAGGATCTATGGTTGCTTTTGCCCAGAACAATACGACAATGAGGGGAACATAGAGGTACACAGAACTGTCACGGGTCCTGAGATAGACCAGCAATTGGTTGAACAAGGTCATTCGCTAGATGCCTTCAAAGTTGTATGCACTTTTGGTACAGGTGGCACCTCTGGAGGCTTGAGTAGATACTTGATGGAGAAGTACGGAAGGAAGTCACTACATGTAGTTTTTCCACTGAGTACCCAAGACGTTGCAGGGATAAGGACGAAGGGGAAGGCAGCCGGTTTGAAGTTCTATGAACCAGAACGATACGCCGGAGAGTATGAGGTGGATTTTGAACAGGCAAAACGTCTGCTTAAGTTTTTTGTTCGAAAGGGCTATGACATAGGGGAAAGCAGTGCCCTTGCGCTTTATGCAGTGATGCAGATGACCAATTTTGGTGGAGATGCAGGAAGGAAGTTTGTAGTAATAATTGCAGATGGGATACAAAAATACAGAAAGAGCATTGAAATGCCGCAAGAGACACAAGAGGATCGTCTAGAGGTTCCTCTAGAGGAAGCTGTATCGAACATTCAAAACTATAACAGAGTGATTTGGATTCATACAATGTATACTCCTCGCAAAGAAGGAATACAGTTAATTGCGAACTCGCTGGGTGTTGACGAAAGCAAGATCTCTGTCCCAAAAGCCAGCGAGGTGGAGCAGCTTTTGGCAACCCAAAAGATTCCAGAGGAATTAGATAATGCATTGGGTGGTGGCGGTAGTGGAGATAATGGGAAAACATTGCTCGTCTGTATGATGGGTAATACTTCGCTCAGAGTTGCTGAAGTATTGTCAGAAAAAGGCATTGCTGCTGAAAGCTTGACGGGGGGAATTTCAGCACTTTCCCAAGATAAAGGTAAGGAAATTTCTGAATTGGTGCAAATAGCAACAGAATAAGAGTAAGAATAAGAATATAGCGCATTCAACACCTGTGGCGAGGCTATTCAATTGGCGTAGATAGCCGAAGCTAGTGTTTAATGACTTCGAATTCTGCATTCGGTAACACTTCATATGAGAGTTATATCATTCCTGTCTTTTTTTGAACGCCATTTCTGTTATCTTCCTGGAATATCAACGTGGGTTCTATTTCATTTACTATGCTTATTGAGCTAGTCACCAACAATGGTCTGGCCCTGCTCTCGCATGAACTCTGTGAGATAATGTGGTCCTCCTGTTCCTCTACCCGAGGTACCTGAGTCCTTCCATCCTCCAAAAGGTTGGCATCCGACCATTGCTCCAGTTGTTGCGCTTGCATACCTGTTAACATAAACAACCCCTGCCTCAACGTAGTCAAGGAACTTTTTGACCTCTTCTTGCTTTTTAGTAAATATTCCCGCTGTCAAGCCGTATTGACTATGGTTTGCAAGTTTGATGGCATCTTCAAACTTCTCATAATCTGCAGCACACAGAATTGGAACAAACATTTCTTCCTTAAAGAGACGGTGCTCTTTTGGCAGATCGACAATAACCGTGGGCTCGACATAATAGCCATATTTTAGTTCGTCTTCTTTTTTGATACTGCCTCCAGCAAGCACCTTACCATCCTTCTTCGCTGCCTTTATGTATCTTTGATATCTGCGGTAGGCTTGCTCGTTGGCAAGTGGACCAACAAAATTATTAGAGTCAAGCGGATTTCCTATCGGTAGGTTCTTTGTTTTTTCAACAAGCCGCCTGAGAAATTCATCTCTCACGTTCTTGTGGATGTATACCCGAGAGCATGCACTGCATTTTTGCCCCGAGTAACCAAACGTTGCTTTGAGAACTCCGTCAACTGCTTTATCAATATCAGCCGTTTCAGTCACTATCACTGGGTTCTTGCCTCCAAGCTCGGCGATTAGCAATTTAGGCCTTGTCTTGCTAAACTCCTTTGCCATGTTAAGGCCAATATCCCGAGAACCTGTGAATACAATGCCTGCAACATCTTTGTTGATGACAAGCTCATTGCCTACCTTGTCACCTTGCCCTATGACTAGGTTGAACACACCGCCAGGCAGTCCTGCCTGCTTGAATATTTCTGCAAACTTACATGCAATAATTGGAGTATTGCTTGACGGCTTGGCTACCACCGTATTCCCTGTGATTATTGCCCCGGTGCTCATGCCAGCAAAAATGGCAGCCGGAAAGTTAAACGGAGCTATTACTCCCCATATTCCACAGGGTTTCATGACGCTCCTGCTCTTCTCGTTTGGATAAGCGCTTTTCATTATTGTTTCAAATCCCATATTTGTTTCCATTTCTTCAGAATAATAGCGCAAAAAGTCAATGGCCTCATCGATGTCTGCTACGGCCTCGTAGCGATTCTTACCGTTTTCATATGAGACCCATGCAGCCAGCTCAAACTTGCGTTCGGCAATAATATCCGCTGCAACTCTGCATACATGTACGCGCTCCGTGTAGTTTATCCTACCCCAGCGCTCAAATGCCTTCCTCGCAGCTGCAATGGCCCTCTTAACATGGCTTGCACGTCCTATTGGGATATGCCCAAGCACTATCCTCGTATCGATAGGTGATGTATGCACTACCGTATCTCTAGTCGCTACCTTGCTTCCATCGATTATCATTGTGTAGCTTCTTCCAAACTCTGTTCTAATCTTCTCAACCGCTTTCTCGTACTTGTCATGAAATTGCCCTTCCGCCTTTTCACTCATGAATTTCTGCAGAGTATGCTCGTTTGAGAACATCTGCAATACTATAGTATAAAGACTTTAAAAATTATGATATTTGAATCCTCCGGGTTTGGCATTCTTACAACTTTTGAATCCACCTTGTATAAAACAACTTGGCACGGATAAGGCACAATTAGCATATTTCAACACGGATCACAACGACTCAAAGTACATGATGAATTGAATTGTAGAACCAAAATTTCTGTAAAGTCAGATACGATAATGAAGTACAAGTTCGCCGCCCTTTTTTCTCTCTATTTTCTTGAGCTGCAGCCTAATGCTTTGGGTCATTTCATCAAATCCATCTCCCTCTACAAGCGTAGTAGCCAGCCTTCCGCCTGCTATTTTTGGAGCGATTGTTATTATCAGCTCATCGACGAGCCAAAGATGTAAAAGAGACCAGTTAAGCTCGCCTCCACCTTCTACCAATATTTTTTTCAACCCCATTTTTTCTAGTTTGCGAAATAACAGTTTAAGATCGACTCCGTGGGGCACAGCGGCGCTTTGTCCCTTCTTCCCTTCGTTGATGACCAGTACCTCTGCGCGCATATCCCTTAATCTCATTATCTTTTCCTCAGGTGCCTGATCAGTGACAGCTACAATAGTCCTGACCCTAGTTGCAGTGCGCATTATTTGGGAGTCAAGGGGGATCCTGCCTCTGCTATCAACTATTACCCTAGCGGGGTTCTTTCCCTTCGCTAGTCTTACTGTGAGTCTTGGATTGTCTACCAAAATTGTAGAGATCCCTACTACTATGGCATCGACAGAAGCTCGCAGTTTGTGAACTCTTACAAGATCTTCTCTTGAAGAAATTTTTGAATCTCCACTTGATGTGGCGATTTTACCATCAATTGTCATCGCACTGTTGATTATTACCTTCAATCCACAAATCGACCATCGATCATAACCGCACTGATGGAGCTTTGACTAAGTCTGTGAACGATTGCGGCATATGGATCATGCATCGGATAGAGGTCAGCATGTTTTCTGTCGATGAATATCAGATCTGCAGCCCTGCCTGCCTCTATGCACCCGGTATTGAGTCTCAAAATTTCAGCTGCATTTATAGTTACCATCTTCAATAATTCTTGTGCTCTTAGCATCTCCTCCCCAATTGCCCTCGATACCTTCCAGGTATAATCCAGTTCTCTGAGAATATCTGGAGAGTTTAACATCACGTTGTCAGTTCCGATGGCTATAGGGCAGTCTTGCTTGAGCATATGCCCAACGTTTGGGATACCTGCTCCGAGGACACCATTTGCCCTAGGACAAATTACAATACCAGTCCCACTCTTTGCAACTTGTGATATTTCATCCTCAGTTGCTTTTGTCATATGTACAATAAAGTCAGGCTTTAGATGTTCCATTATCCTGTCTATTTCGCTCCTGCCTGTGTGCACCTTGGCAAATTCGACTGTCTCTTTTGACTCAGCTGCGTGTATCGCAAGCAATTTTTCTCCTGCCAGTTGTCTGTATTGTCCGAGGGCGGCATCCGTAGTTTCATTTGCACCACTTATTCCAAGACCATCTGCCAGCTTAATCACCTGTATAGCTTGCTTTTCTTTCTCAGGCGGCAGGCCGGCTACTTCCGTTGGGCTACTGTAATAATCTACCCTCCCCAGTATTACGCACTTTATCGGTAGACCCTCAATTGCATCTTTTAGGAGCTTTATCCCCTCAGTTTCATTTTCCCGAAAGTCTGCAAATGCCACTATTCCCTTTTTCATCATTAAAACTGCAGAATTTCTGATAAACGATTTTAGATGCTCTGGCAGGCTCTTTTGCAGAATCTGCTTCTTAATACCGAATACAGGATGTACTCGTGCATCGAGCCTCTGCTCTGCAGCAAGATCCTTTCCAATTGAATCGGCAATATGCGTATGTGCATTGATAAATCCTGGTATGATTATGAATCCGTTTGCATCCATCTCCTTGCCAGAACCTGTGTAACTTCCAGCAGCGGTACTCGTTATCTTGCCATCTTCAATCTCAATGTAACCCTGCTCAACATATTTCAGATCTCTGCCCAAAAGCAAGCTTGCATTTGTTATTGCTAGGGACATTGTATCTCATATATCGTTTGGATTTTACCTATCCCTCGCAGATCTCTAATTGTGTCAAGCGCCTTAGTGGCAGCTTCTGCTGCCTTTCTCCCAGTCTTGCCAATCCCTATACCACAGTTGAGCTTGATACCATCGCCAGCAGTCACCTTCTTTAGCACCTCGTCTGCCTGCTCTTTTGCCATGCCATTAGAAATTACCATGATATTGTCGCCGCCAAGAAAGAACGCAAGAGAGTTATACTTGAGGAACTCTTCTGCAAGCCTACTATAGATCTTCATTATGAGTGCTGTCAACTCATAAGGTGACAGCAAATTGCCAACCTTTGCGGAGCTATCAATATCAATATGCATTATCTGTGCGACGTCTGCATGAGGGTTTACGCTGCCAAGTATCCTGCAATTGCTGTCAAGCATCTTCGCCTCTTTTCTTGTGCGGTAAGCATTCAGGTTTGCTTCAAATGCAGTAGTGCCCGCACCAATTGTCATTGACATCGACATGTTGTCGTATAGCTTTGTGAGCTCTCGTTGTATCTGTAGATGATCATCAACATCTAGGCCATTTGTTATTGCAAAATATTCATCGAACCTATTGAAGAAAACGATGCTGTTCCTTTGTGAGAACAGCCTTTGTACATCGTGATAGATCCTTGCTTGCAGCATCTGAAGCTCTGCTTCTCTG
Organism: Nitrososphaera sp.; assembly: GCA_035253045.1. Classification (GTDB taxonomy): domain Archaea; phylum Thermoproteota; class Nitrososphaeria; order Nitrososphaerales; family Nitrososphaeraceae; genus Nitrososphaera. The sequence continues at coordinate 20,422 of DATFCN010000051.1, read as the reverse complement.
TCACTACCAAGAGTGAGAGTCCAGTGCCCGTATCCTTCAATCCTAATTATTGTTAACTGTATCATTAATTATTACAATTCCTCCGCCGACTGTCTTTTGTAGCTTTCTCAAGCGTAAAACCATGTTTACGGCCGCATTGACCGCTCTGATGGGGACAAGTTTTGCTCGTGCTCTTGCTTGCTCAATCGTCATACCCGGCCCGGCTACGCCAAGGGTAACTGGCTTGCCATACTTTAGCGATAGATCAGCTATCAGCCTTGCAGCATTTTCAGCTACAATGTCATCGTGCCGTGTATCTCCTTTTATCACAGCACCTAGAGTGACTACGGCATCCACGTTTTTCTTTTTCAACAATCGCTCAACTACAAGGGGCATATCAAAGGTGCCAGGTACATAGAAGATGTGACTTATCTCAGCGCTCACATTGGCTGCATGATCTCTTGCACCTTCTAGCATCATGAAGGTTATCTCACTGTTAAACTCAGAAACTACTATTGCAAGATAAATCAACTATTGATTATGCCACCCTGGCATTAGCTTTGAGCTCACTTGCCTCAATTAACGGAACGCCAAATCTTGCGGCATATTTTTGGCCTGCTTCAATTGAGAGAGCCTTATGTGTCATTGAGTCCAGCATTTCACAAATGGCTACTGCTGGTGTAACTCCTGCAAGCTGTGTTAGATAAACGCATAGCTCAGTGTGACCCATTCTCTCGTCTAGTAGGTGCTTTGATGCTATGAGTATGGGAACATGACCAGGTGCACGAAACTCTCTGCCGAATTGTTCTATGCCACCGTTGTCAATGTTCTTGCACACTTCAGCGATCTTCGATATGGTAAGCGCCCTATCCTGATCTGTGATACCAGTATAAGTCGAGCGATGATTTACTGCTATTGAAAATGATGGCTTATCTCCGTAGGTAGCTCTGCCCTCTGTCAATTTCGAAAAAATAGGGTTTACTTTGCCCATATCTGCTATGATGTCGTGCATATATACTAGCCCCAGCTTGCTCGTAATCTCGTTTGACACTGCAAGGCACACAAGCCCCCCTGCATCTTTTCTCATTGTTGCAATATGGTACGGCTTGATATGCTCTGCAGCGATTACCATGTCGATCTCATTCTCACGTGCTTTATCGTCATGAACAAGCACAAACCTGCCTGTCTTGAGAGCTGCTATTGCTTCGGCAAGAGACAATTAGTAGATTTGTAGTTTAGTCTAATTAAAAGATTACTAAAATCCTGGTTGTTACCAAACTTTTGGTAGTGTTGTAATAACGGCCGTTGCACTTTGGTTGTTCGATTACCTGGTTAATTGTTAGCTAATCTGACATGCAGACACCTATATACCAGTAGGGTACTATGACGACGTGATAAGAACACGGGAAAAAGCTCAAAATTGTCCAAATTGCGGGAAACAAATTGAATACGTAATGGGTTCATGCCGTAATTGCGGGACGGAAAGACCATCTGTTTAGAATATCTAATGGGAAAACCAGCCAGTCAAGCAGCTAGGCTTTTGTGGTGTTGAGTTAAATTTGTTCGAAAGCCCTGTACAGTGACCGATTGTGATTAAAATTAGTCCAGTAATCAATTTCTCTATCCTATAAACGAACGCCTGACGCATACCAGTTCCCGTGAGATGCTTCTTGAAAGACTACAATGACGTCTTTTTTCTGCACCTTCCATATTCTTATCATGTCATCAGTTATCGCCTCTGCTAATCGATCCTTTTCAGTCTGAGTTCTTCCGCTATACGTTGACACTGTTACTATAGGCATATTCAGGAAGGTTATGCATAAAGGAAGATTAAATGTTTTATTTTGGGTTCTATGTTTTTGGTAAGCTGGTTAAGACGTATTTACCAAGAATATCTGTCTCGATATTAACACGGTCACCTATGTGCCTCATGCCAAGTGTCGTTACCTTCAATGTGTGGGGTATAAGTGAGATAGATACACGATTCCGCTCTACCTCTACCAAAGTGAGACTAATACCGTCAACAGCGATTGAGCCCTTTGGTACCACTGATTTTATTAACTCCTTATCTAGCTTTATCCAAATAGTTGTTTCTGATCGAACTTTTTCAATATCCTCAATGTCTCCTGTGCCATCGACATGGCCTAGAACGAAGTGTCCTTCAAGCCTATCACCTACCCTCAGCGACCTCTCGACGTTAACCATTTCACCTGGTTTTAGTTGGCCAAGATTCGTTCGCCTGATGGTTTCAGATATCATCTCAAACTCAGCTTGATCTTTTGATAACTTTGCCGCTGTGAGGCAGGCGCCATTTATGGATACACTGTCGCCTTTTCTGAGTCCTGATCCTAATTTACCCAGCCTAACTCGAATAACGGTCTCAGCACCACTCCTGCTCTTTGATACGCATGTAACCATGCCCATACCTTCGATAATGCCAGTGAACATGCACTAATAAAGATCCAATGGTTGTTGAGAATATTTATTTGCAGTCGCTTCCATTACCGTCTTGGACGCACAATAATGTGTCAGACAGCTGTGTTTTATGGTGAGGCGTTAGCACGATATGGGTTTGGGGGGTCCCATCCATTTGGAACTGACAGGCTTGACGCGTTCTGGAATAAATTGCAGAGCGAAAAGATAGGCAATATCGTAGTGGAAGAGCCGGTGCTGGCAGGCTACGAAGATGCAATATTATTTCATGACTCTGCATATGTTGAATTGGTTAAAGTGGCTTCAAGGCATGGCGGTGTGCCTCTCGACAAAGGGGATACACCAGCATTCAAGGGCGCTTTTGAAGCTTCACTCTACGTTGTAGGCTCGACGTTGGCTGCGCTTGATATGGTAATGAAGGGAAAAGACAAGAATGAGAGAAAAGTACATCATGCCTTCAATCCCATTGGGGGCTTGCATCATGCAAGACGCGACTCTGCAGGTGGTTTTTGTATATTCAACGACATAGGTGTTGCAATCCTTGCAGCACGTCAAAAATATAGAATAAATCGGATAGCTTACATTGACATCGACGCACACCATGGAGATGGCGTCTTTTACGAATTCGAAGATGATCCGCTACTATTCTTTGCAGACATTCACGAAGATGGCCGCTACCTCTATCCTGGCACAGGATCATCAACTGAGATAGGCAAAGGTGCAGCAACAAATACCAAACTTAACATCCCCCTTAGGCCAGGTGCTAGTGATGACGAATTCTTAGAAGCATTTGGTAAGATAGAGCACTTTGTCGATAGTATAAAGCCAGAATTGATAATACTACAATGTGGTGCAGATGGAATTGCAGGTGATCCAATAACTCATTTGCAATATACTTCAAAAGTACACAAGTTTGCTGCAGACTCAATTCATAGGTTGGCTCACCAACACTGCAAAGGGAAGATAATTGCGCTTGGAGGTGGCGGCTATAATAGAACAAATATCAGTGCAGCTTGGACTGAAGTAGTTAGGTCGCTGGTTGACGATGCAGATTTGATACAGAGGTAAGGGATCTTTCTTTTCGGTTAAATCTAAGAACCAAAATCAAAGAATAGAGAATAATTATAGAATCCTGGCACGATAACACAACAAGAAATCAGTAAATCATCTGCGAAATGATGCCTTTACACAACTTGATACACGATAACTGGTATTGTGGATCTGGGTTCAACTGACTCAGCTGTCAAATACATTCAAGAAAAAACCATCTCCTTTTTTTAGGATATCTATCTATTTTCTTCTTGCTGGAATAGATTCATCTAAGGCTGGCGGTGCAATTTCTCCGATTTGAGTGTATAATTTTAAAAATTTGTCCCCTTTCTCGGTTGTTCTAAAAATCTGTTCTGAAGAATTATAGTCAAGTAGGCCATTTATAGTGAGAACATTGAGGTATTCCTTCAATTGAGCATATGACAGGAATGCCCTATACATTATCTTAGTTTTTGTTGCTCCTCCAGTCGCGGCTTCAAGGATTTGTGATATAATGTCTGTTCTGCTTCTGTATCGCACGCTCTTTTATAACGTACCAGACTATTAAAGATTAGACAGATAACTTATAATAAGTGGTATAAAAAGGTTTTAGGACCTTATTGTTGCTTCCCGGAATACCCATTTAGAGTGATAGAAAGTTAACACTGCCAATGCACAAAGTACTTAAAATAATGTCTCTTTTAGTTAGACATACATCATGCGTTGCAGCTTTCTCGAAAAGCAAGAGTCAGTAAGTGCCGAATCAAGCTCTGCAGAACTTACCTTTTTTCCTTTGAGTGCATTTCATTTGCTTTGATATACAAGGTTGGTTTGATTTTTTACTTTATCAAATCTTTTAAGCTTGCCCCGTCTTATGCCTATCTTGCGATATCGCAATGGGTATATGTTTAAGGTAATTGGGCTGATAGTCGTTGGGATTTTCTTGATGACTTTTGGCACTTACTTTCTTAGTATAGCAGACCTGCCTGCACTACATCTGCCAGAAGTCAACTGGCCTCTTGTCGGATTTGTCACAATTGTTGGCAGTATCGTATCATTTGGTTCGGCATTTGCAGTCAGCAAGCTTGCCTGAGATTATGCTGACTCATTAAATGAGGATACTTTCACTTAGAGTTTTTCAAAATCATGGCATGATATAATATTCTGCCTCGGTAATGATAAGAGCTTCCAGTGACGCTAACTGGGGGGAGGGTTACCTCTATCACGCGATGGGTTGGGCCGAGCTGGTCCATAATATACTATACACTGTTTAACTGGTTAGCTTTAGATCGTGCAAACAAAAAGGACACCTGAAATTTTCAGATCGATAACTTAAAAGAGCCAATTCGATCAATCAATTTTAAATGAGTGCCAAAAAGTCCTATGATGAGGTTTTAAAGCTGATGCGTGAGCATCATGAATGGTTTAACACTTCAATTCCGCTTATAGCAAGTGAGAATATCCCAAGCCCTGCGGTAAGGGAAGCTCTTATGTGTGACTTTGGCAACCGCTACGCAGAAGGATGGCCTGGTGAGCGAGTCTATGCGGGCTGCATCTACATCGACCAGGTAGAGCTGATTTGCAACGATCTTGCCCGCAGGGTCTTTAGGGCTGAATTTGCCGACTGCAGAGCGACATCTGGAGTCGTAGCAAACCTTGCTATATATGCTGCCTTTTCAAGTCCTGGAGACTGGATGATGGCTGCATCTATACCGTCAGGGGGCCACATTTCTCATGGAAAGAAAGAACATTCAGGCACTGCCGGATTGGTACATGGCCTCAACATTGAGCACTATCCATTTTCAAAGGAAGAGATGACCTTAGACGTAGATGCAACAAAGAAAAAGATAGAGGAAATGGCACGAGATGGCAAGACTCCCAAGATAGGAATGTTTGGTGGGAGTTTGTTTTTGTTCCCGCATCCAGTTAAAGAATTGGCTGATTTTATGCATGACTATGGCATGTACATCAACTATGATGGAGCACACGTTGCTGGTTTGATTGCTGGCGGTGAGTTCCAAGACCCACTTAGGGAGGGAGCTGATTCGATTACTATGAGCTCGCATAAGACACTTTGGGGACCCCAAGGCGGCTGTATAGTGTCAAATGCAAAGCATGCCGAGAATATCAAGAAGGCAATATTTCCTGGTAATACCAGTAGTCACCATTTGCACCATGTAGCAGGCAAGGCCATTGCGCTCGCTGAATCGCTTGAATTTGGAAAAGCGTATGCCAAACAAGTGATAAAGAATGCAAAGGCATTGGCAGAAGAACTTGCAAGCTATGGCTTTAGACTACTTGGGGAAAAGAATGGCTATACTGCATCACATCAGATTGCTGTAGATGTGACTAAGTTTGGTGACGGCGGTACCATTGAAGAAGATCTCGAGAAGGCTGGAATTATATTAAACCGCCAGTTACTGCCAGGTGACATCAAGGCAGGCAGACACTATATGCACCCTAGCGGAGTTAGGATAGGAGTACCGGAGACGACACGTCTTGGCATGAAGGAAGGGGAGATGAAGGAGATTGCTAGCTTTATCAAGCGTGTTGTGATAGACAAGCAGGATCCAACAACAATAGCCAGGAACGTGGCTGAGTTTAGGAAACAGTTTCAGCAGGTGCAATATGCATTTGACAACGCTATCAAGGCATACGAATACATCAGCTTGACAGGCAGTAGATAAATAAGAGCGAGAAAAAACAAACATCTTTAGACCAACAGAATACTTTCTATCTGTCTTGCTAAGCTAAAGTACAAAGTGTATTAATTCTCATTCGAAAATTCCTTGTTTGGGCCTGTTGGTTGATGTCTAAAAGACACCTCCTTAATTGTTGATATTATCAACAAATCTGCCGTCAACGATCACTGCTTCAATTTCTTTTGTATTGTTTATATTTTCTATTGGATTCGAAGTAAGAACAATCATATCAGCTTCCTTTTCGGATTCTATCGTACCTACTCTATTGTCAATACCCAGAGCATTAGCACCATTGGCCGTAGCAATCCGTATGACTTCCAATGGATGAATGCCCGCTTTCGTTAATAGCTCCAGTTCATTGTGAAGACTTGCTCCTGGAATTAGCCCAAAGTTCGGTAAGTCTGAACCTGATAGAATTTGTACTCCCTTGTGATACATATTTTTTGTTAGTTGAAGCACTTTAGCCCAACGTAGTTGATTATGGGGATCAGAAAAACCATATACATCATCCTTTAGCATAGCTTCGTATATGCCCAAAGTGGGATCCACGGGTATATCATTTTCTACTAGTGCATTTATCATTTCTTCCATCTCAGTACTGTTCAGGTCCACCAAATCAAGCCATAAGAAATGGTCAAAAGGTCCTCCACCATTTTCAAGGAATTGCTCTCTTTTGTCACCTTGTGGTAACAAGGAAGGATTCACTGGAACTCCATGAGTTAAAGCGTCAATTCCCAAATATGCAGCATCGGTCCAGCTTGTCATATACAAATGTCCTATGACTCTTATTCCTAGGCTATGAGCTTCATCTATCGCAGCTTTTACCAAATTGGGTGGTAAACCGACATAGAGCTTGACATCGTCTACCCCTGCCTCAGCCTGATGACGTACCTCTTCTCGGGCTTGTTCCTCAGTGCTAATTTGCCTTTCTACAAAGGGTATTGATATCTGTGGCCCATTAAGCAATCTTCCTGCAATAAACATTTCCGGGCCCTTTATACTGCCCTCCGAAACATTATGTTTTAAGGCTATTGATTGATCAGTAGGACCCGCAGGACTTCGTATGGTGGTAACTCCATAATCTAAAAGCATCTTGAGTGCATTTTCTGAAAAATCCTGGTTGTATGAATTTTTTCTCACTCCAGCAACGTGAGCATGCATATCAAAAAGACCTGGAATGACATATTTTCCTGTGAGATTTAAGACATGAGCTCTTGTAGTTCCATCATTCGTCAGTAAATAGCCTTGCTCACGATATTCAGTTTCATTAGTTATAGCAGCTATTTTATTGCCCCTAATAATTACGACTGCATTTGGTTTTGTAGGCTCGCTTGTGCCATCTATTAAGGTAGGTCCCATCAAAACCAGTATTGTATCATTATTCGCCTTATCTTGTGGTGAGGATGAGAGTGATGAGTTATTCTGAAACAAGGAGGAAGAAATTGTAGTACTATCAGACCGATGCTGCAAAGATCCTTGTAGAAGAGACGTAATTTTTGACTCAGGATCTTGAGAAAATGGATTATAAAGTAACATCCATATTGTAAGTGAGAGGACGGTCAAAAAGAAAGGTATCACTATTAATTTGAAATATCTGGGAAACATTTTCCTCTACCTGTATAGGAGATGTTAACACTGATTTTTGAGTTATTGCCTGCTATAGTCCACTTGTTTAATTTGCAAGATGGATGCACTGCCAAATTGAGGATTGCAAGAGGGAGTAACTAGAATGCTAATTAGTTTGATGCAGCTATCATTAATTCCGCAGCGGTAGAAAATAACTTTTTCTTAAGTTTTTGTTTATCCTTATTACTACTATCATTAACTGCACTTCCGCTTTGTTTCAATATTTTCGTTTTTGCTTCTATATAAGCTAAAAGGGACAGCTCTTCGACTTCCTTCTCATCAATGTCCCTTTTATCATCATTGTTCAACTCAAATGATATATAGTAGAATTTTGACTTTAGCTTCATCACTTTTGTATACAGTGGAATAGCATTTTTAGATATGATGCTGTTGTTGTTGTTGTTACTGCTGCTGTTAAGTACATCTTCTCCGTTATTAATCTGGGAAATTACAAATTTCGAATTGCCATATACTTTTATGATATCATTTCTATAATGATTTTTAATAAGCCATTCAAGTGCTTTTATCAAGGCAGTATAATTAGCGACGCTACTGGTGGATGATGGTGAATTTGGCTCCTGTGCTAGACCGCAAGACTCATTTAATAAAAGACCTTCTTTATTTCTAATAATGTAAGCATAACATGCAATGCCTCCAGGGTTCCTTGGCAAACATTGTCCTAGAAACCGTACAGTCACTATTTCCTTCATCAGAAATTTTTCTGCATTACGCGCATTTAATACATCGCAATATGTTTGCCTTATTCCTTAAGCAAAAAGAACAAAGAGGACAATAAATTTTTTCTCTTCATACACTCATTCTTTCAAGTTTTGATATTGCAGCCGCGGCCTCCTGATGGCTAAATTAAACGATCCTCTCTGGTTAACGTCACGTAGTTAAATGGTAAGATCTTAGGGGAGGGGTAGAATAAAAGGAAAACAAAAGAAAACAAAAGAAAACAATAGACAAAAAATAGTGGCTGGCAGAAATTATTGTTGCAAGTCGTTAACCCAAATATGCTCCACAACCGATGTAGGAATTAATTCCCTTCGGATGACAATATTGTCGGATTCATTCTTGTAAAATGTAACCGTAATAAAGTCTGATACAACTTGGATATTTACAGTTTCGCTAATCTGTGGATCCTTTCTTGCATCAAATTCTTGGGTTATTATCTCATCCGGCTTGTTAATCTCTCTCTGGGAATACCTAATACGAACGTTATCTACTTCTAACCCATGGAATTTTATTGTCTTTTTAACATCTGCCATAGTTCATGATGTAGCAATAAAAGAATAATAAATTTTACAGTTTTGAGAGGGTTATATCCTTCGCATTGAGGGAGAATGGTTGAGCGTTTTTAGCAGCGAGGCTCAAAAAAGGTAGATGAGCGTATATGTATGCTATCAAGTAATTAGGGTATTCTATATGCGATGTTATTTCTTCTTTGAGGATGTTGTCTTCTTGCCTCTTTGGACAAAGCTCGTTGCATCATCAGTCAGAGAAGTTCCCCGGTCTATCGCCTTGGCGACTTCTCCTTTGTTGCCAGGATCCACAATCCTCTGCAAATCACTCTGTTTTACCTCTTCTCCTTCCCTATATTCAATATGAGTGGCTGTCGATTTAATGTGATGAGGCTCTTGGACCTTGTCCGCGGGTAGGTTGGTCTTATCCATTATTCCCTTAGACCATACTGCTACGTCAGGCTCATCTAGTATATCAATTATCCCTGTTGGTGTGCTACCATCTTTTGTTAGATCATAATTTTTATGGTCGGTCGTTGTTTCTCCCTTTTCTCTTGTCTTTTTTTTGCTGTCTTCTAAATCTTGTGAGTTATTTATCTTTTCAATTTCCTCGTTTGTGCCATAAGTAGGCGACATTTCTATATCCTCTAATATGGTTTACATGCATTATAGAGAGACATGTTGAACATCAGGCTTTTCAACCAATCGCAGCTATGAGAGATGATCTGGTAGCTTTGGATACTCGTTCTAGATGAATTTTCAATTGTTATCTAAATTTTCAATCAGTTTTGAATTGTTCTTAGCTTTATATTATATGTGCTCTATTCCTTAGAAAAAGAACGTGAAGATTGGACTAATTTCAGACACGCATGATAATTTCAAGACAATAGAAGGTGCTGTCCGGATATTTAGAGAGAAAAGAATAGATTATGTAGTTCATGCTGGCGACATAACTACTCCTGAGGCGGTGGAAGCTTTTGCAGGGCTGAAGATGATCGGTGTTTTGGGGAATAATGATCTGGACAAAAAAGGGCTTTACAATGCTTTTGAAAAAATAGGAGGTGAGCTGAGAGGTGAGCTTTGTGAAATTGAAGAAGATGGCTTGCTAATTGTCGTTTATCATGGAACCGATTTTAGGAAACGAGATGCTCTAATTCAATCCGGCAAATACAGTGTTGTGGTTTACGGCCATACTCATAGAATTGAGAACAAGGTCGTTGGAAAAACATTGGTTATTAATCCAGGGACTGCTAACGGTTGGTTCTTTGGTTACAAAGCAACTGCTGCGATATTTGACACAGTGAGCAAGGCCTGTGATCTTATAGATCTCTATTGACTGTGAGGGGGATTATACATATATATTCATATATAGGAAATGATGGGTAATTCTTATCCCCTTACGATAAGACAATTTTGGAAATTCTTTCTCATAGCTAGCTCGGTGCTCAACTGTTTTCACTATAAAACCTGAGAAAGTTGACTACTGGTGCTAAGTACCAACTAGGAATCTACCTCAGTATGACAGCAATAATGTCAGTCCGCGAAACAGTTGTATCAAAAAGCAACTTTAGTCCAGGTCAAAGTTGGGGTGCACTAAGGAAGGCATGGAAGGGGTATAGGATCGCCAAGGTACAAGGTGACAACGCCAAGATGAACGAATATGCGACCAAGATTAGAAAGCTCCAAGGCGAGTTGGGAATAAGTGTTGCCTCATTCCCGCACTTAGGGATAAACTAAGTGCTACCTTTTTTCTTTTTCCACTGACTATCTGTAAATTGAATCGTTATTTGAGGATAATTGTTGTTTTAGCTTCATTTCGATCTGAGCTTTTGACATAGCACCCACCATTACATCGACTGCCTTGCTGCCCTTGAATATCATTAAGGTGGGAATGCTCTGTATGCCAAATGAAGCCGCTAACCTTTGATTCTCGTCTACGTTGACCTTGCCAAATGCAACCTTGCCTGAATATTCTCGAGATAACTGTTCAATTACTGGTGAAACCATTCTACATGGGCCACACCATGGTGCCCAAAAGTCCACAAGCATGATAGGATATTTCATAACCTCATTTGCAAAGTTAGAATCTGTGAGCACTATTGGCTCGGTGATGGCCCCCATCATTGCCTTAGTAGCGGCCTCCCTTTGCAACTCAGCCAATTTTTTATGCTTTATTGCCTCAAGTTCATTGTCAAAGTCCATAGCGGTAGATTATAGATGTGGGGACAGGCTATAATTCTTACTAGCGATATCTAATTATTAGATGGACTCCCTTTTTGGGAGCAGAAGGTGTGATTCACTTTGGTCGAGAATGATGAAAGAGGTAATATCCTTTCTGAGCAGCAGGAGGACAAACCTGGGAAGGAAGAAGGAGAAGTTGAGGTGCTTAGGGCTGAGCTTGAATCGGTTAAGCGCGAGTTGAGAAAGGCAAAGGAGTCCTCTGAGAGTAGCCTTAATAAGATGAGGTACCTGATGGCAGACTTCGACAACTACCGCAAGCAGATGGAAAAGCAGCTTGCATCGAAGGCTGAGTCAATCAAGGCAGAATTATTGCTAAAGTTTCTCAACATACGTGACGACTACCTTCGAGCACTCGCGATGGCTAGGCAGAGCAAGTCAGACAAAGGCGTAGTCATTGAAGGTTTGGAAGGAATATTAAAGAATATTGACTCGCTCCTTGCCTCAGAAGGAGTAAGGGAGATAGAAGCAGTCGGGACTCCTTTTGATCCAAACGTGCACGATGCTATAGCATATGCTGCACGCGATGACCTGGCAGAGAATACCGTGACTGCAGAGATAAGAAAGGGTTATATGCTTAACGGGAGAGTGCTAAGACCAAGCCTTGTTGAAATTTCAAAGATAGTTAAAAATAGCGTTAATGACAGTAAGGAGATGGATATTCAAGGAGGCACATAATATGGGAAAAATTATAGGTATTGATCTGGGAACTAGCAATTCAGCGGCTTCAGTGATGGTAGGCGGCAAGCCAACAATAATCCAGGCAGCGGAAGGCACTTCTATAGGCGGCAAAGCGTTCCCATCAGTGGTAGCATTTACCAAGGATGGGCAACTAATCGTAGGAGAGCCAGCTCGACGTCAGATGATTTCAAACCCTGAAGGAACCGTCATTGCGGCTAAGCGAAAAATGGGAACAGATTTTAAATTTAGAGTCTATGGTAAAGAATACACTCCACAGCAGATATCATCATTCATTCTGCAAAAGATCAAGAGAGACTCAGAAGCGTTCCTAGGAGAAACGGTCGACAGGGCAGTAATTACCGTACCAGCCTACTTTAACGATAATCAACGCCAGGCGACGAAGGATGCTGGAGAAATTGCAGGTCTTCAGGTAGTGAGGATAATTAACGAACCCACCGCAGCGTCTCTAGCCTATGGACTAGACAAGGCAAACAAGGACCTCAAGATAATGGTCTTTGATCTTGGGGGTGGAACACTGGATGTTACGATAATGGAGATGGGAGGAGGAGTATTCCAAGTCCGATCTACCTCTGGTGACACCCAGCTTGGCGGCACGGATATGGATAATGCTCTTGTCGAACATATTACACAGGAGTTCCGTAAGCAATCTGGCCTTGATGTCAGAAATGATAATGCTGCTATGATGAGGATCAGGGAGGCTGCAGAGAAGGCTAAGATAGAGTTGTCAAATGTTGTTACTACAGAAATCAATCTGCCTTTCTTAGCATATGACCCTTCCTCGGGACCAAAGAACCTAATACTACAGCTAACGAGGGCGAAGCTTGAGGAACTCCTCAGGCCGATAATTGAGCGCTGCAGGCATCCTATGATGCAGGCATTGCAGGATGCAAAGATGACACCAACAGATGTTGACAAAATCATCTTAATTGGCGGTCCCACAAGGATGCCCATGGTAAGGCAGTTCGTGGAATCCGTTATGGGTAAGGAGCCTGAGCGGGGAATTGACCCAATGGAGGCCGTGGCAATGGGTGCTGCAGTCCAAGGTGCAGTCATAGCCGGAGACGTTTCAACCGATATCCTGCTTGTAGATGTAACACCCCTGACATTGGGCGTAGAAGTATTGGGCGGAATAAAAGAGCCACTGATCGAACGCAACACCACAATTCCAACAAAGAAAAGCAAAGTGTTCACTACCGCTGCAGACTACCAGACTGCAGTAACAATACATATTGTGCAAGGTGAGCGACCAATGGCTGCTGATGGTGTTTCCCTTGGCATGTTTAACCTATCTGGTATTCCCCCTGCTCCAAGGGGCGTGCCCCAAATTGAAGTTGCATTTGATATCGACGCAAATGGGATATTAAACGTCACAGCCAAAGACTTGGCCACACAAAAGGAAGCAAAGATCACAATAACTGCAAACAACAAACTGTCTAAGGATGAAATTGAACGTCTGAAGAAAGATTCAGAGCAATTCGCTGATGCCGACAAGAAGAAAAAGGAAGAGGCAGAAATAAGGAACGAAGCAGATAACCTCATTTATGCGGCCGACAAGCTGGTGAAACAGGATCTCAAGGACAAGGTAAGTCCAGATCAGGTAGAAAAAGTGAATAAGGTAACACAGGAAATTCGCGATGCGATTGCAAGCAATAACCTAGAAAATATAAGGACTAAGATACAGGAATTAAAGAACATCTTGGCAGAAATCAGCACGCAGGCATACCAAAGTGCCGGCGCATCCTCTGCTCAGGCTGGCGCAGCAGGCTCCGAGTTCGCAGGTGGTGGGCCAACAGGAAGCGCAGCTGGGCCAACAGGAAGCGCAGCTGGGCCAAACCCCTCGCCATAACAATATTTGGAAGATATTTGGCTAAAATAACAGAGGATGAGGATCGGCATTGAGTAGCAAGCGGGACTATTATGAGGTTTTGGGAGTTCAAAAGAACTCAAGCAAAGAAGAAATCAAGAATGCATATCGCAAGCTTGCACTACAATACCATCCTGATAGAAATAAGGAGCCAACCGCAGAAGAAAAGTTCAAAGAGTTATCTGAAGCCTATGCAGTACTTTCTGACGACGAAAAGCGTAAGCGTTATGATGTCTATGGTCATGTAGGGGCTGAGGAAGCATTCAGAGGCTCTGAAGCCAACTTCGAAGAGATTTTCCGTGATGCAGGCTTTGGAGGAATTCGAGACATATTCGATCAAATATTTGGTCGCCGCGGAGGCGGTGGAGGCTTTTTCGGTGATGATATCTTCAACTTCGGATTTGGAGGCGGTGGCGGCGCCAGCAGGCGCAGGGGTCGGGACATTATCTACGATATGGAACTCACAATTGAAGATGTGCTCAAGGGTAGAAAAGAAGAGGTCGAAGTACCGCGTTTTGACCGATGCAAGGAATGTGGTGGCAGTGGAGCTGCGCCTGGAACCAAACTACGCAAATGCACCGTATGTGACGGGCAGGGTCAGACTAGACGCGTATATAGTCAGAATAGGTTTTCAACAATCGTTACAATGGAGCCTTGCAGGACCTGTCAAGGTCAAGGTCAGATAATTGACAGGCCTTGCAACAACTGCAAGGGAAGCGGCAGAGCAAGACAAGTTAAAAAAATTAAGCTAGAAATACCTCCCGGAGTTGAAGACGGCATGGCATTTCAGTTACGAGGTGAGGGCGAAATGTCAGAAGCAGGTATACCCGGAGACCTTATAGTCCGACTCCATATCAAGCCACATCCCAAGTTTGAAAGGCTTGCAGACGGCCATTTGCTTTACAATCTTGATGTAAAGTTTACAGATATTGCGCTTGGAACAGACCTCCGAGTACCGACACTTGAAGGGTCAGAGAAACTTAAGATTCCCCAGGGCACTCCAGCAAATGCTATCTTGCAGGTAAAGGGTAAGGGACTTCCGCGTTATGGCAGTGCTGGGAGAGGTGATCTTCATGTGAGAATAAATGTCAAGGTTCCAACCAGTCTTACAGACAGGCAGAAATCTCTTCTTAAAGAGCTTCATAGGGAACTGGATAGCAACAACAGCCCTTATTGAAAGAAATACTTTAAAATATCAATTCCTCGTATGTTTTTAAACATATGTCATCACCCTTTGATGAATGGTTTGGTAGAAGAAGGCGTTTTGGATCTTGGTTTCCAGACATGGATGAAATGATGCGAGATGTTGAAAAGATGATGCAGGAGGCTTTCAAGAATGTGGAGCAACAGGTTCCTAAGAATTTGGTAAAGGAGCGAAAGCTGGATGATGGCTCTATTGTTCGTGAAATGGGCCCTATTGTGTATGGATATTCTGTCAAAGTCGGCCCAGATGGAAAACCCGTGGTGAGCAAATTCGGCAACGTTGATGCTTTTCCAAACATCCTTGGTGGCAACCTTGCAGTTAAGGAAGAAC
The DNA here is from genome assembly GCA_035253045.1 of Nitrososphaera sp. GTDB lineage: Archaea > Thermoproteota > Nitrososphaeria > Nitrososphaerales > Nitrososphaeraceae > Nitrososphaera. The sequence goes on along the minus strand of DATFCN010000051.1, from coordinate 5,071 downwards.
GAGAACCATTAGTCGACATCATAAAGGGAACAGATGAGGTGCGTGTTGTTGCTGAAGTGCCTGGTGTTAACAAAGAAGATTTGCGACTGAGGGCAGACGAAAATTCCCTAACTATTGAATCAATCACCGGTCAGCCTCGTTATCACAAAACAGTTGAGCTGCCCGAGACAGTCGATGCAACTACAGCTAGGTCCAGTTACAAAAACGGCATACTTGAAGTATCGTTTAAGCTTAAACGCCGAAGCGGTGGCGGCGTGCCAATCAACATCGAATAAGAACAACAATATTATTCTAGTGAGGCAGAAATAGCACAACGAACTTGGCATGCGGGGGTCGCCAAGCCCGGTCAACGGCGTGAGATCATCATCCTGTGTATTTTGATGATGACGCGATGCTCAGATGTTGTAATTGACTGGGACACCTCATCCCTTAGGGGTTCGTGGGTTCGAATCCCACCCCCCGCACTATTTTATTTCAGAATACTATGATTGTCTAGTGATTTGTGAGGCTCTTTCTTTTTTACTGTCGGGTGTGTGAAAGAAGTATTTGTACAATACTGCTGGCGAAGTATACGAGATCTTCTTCATTCATCCTGTGTTTCTTTAAAACTTGAATGTGCAACAGCGTTGCAAATATAGACTACAACACAAGAACAACAATGACTAGGAGAAATTGAAACGCTTACTTACAGCGAACTTGAATAATCTCAAACCAAGTCAGCGAGGTAACACAGCATAAAAGACTTTATACACTAAAAAGCTGGACACATTCTGAAATTAAGAACTATGGTAATAACACTACGTGATGATCTTGATGTAATTTCTATGATACTATATGAAACCTTTGAGATACCTGCATTTAAGCGAAACTACAATGAAGCCTTTGGTAAGATAGCTCAGATCCTGTACCGCTACGGTATCGACGAAAATGAGCGCAATCTCCGCTTCCGATTTATTTTATGCATGCAGGAGTTCTTTGAAGGGATCCCACAGGATCAGTGGCATGTGAAGGACCCGGCATTTGTCAAGCAGTCAGAGGATTTTGCGATATCGAAATTCCGTCAGTGGATTATCGACCAAGTCATTTAGTTTTGTTCTTGGCGACCCATTGCTCATACATCTTGATCAATTCATCTATGTCATTGCCACTCTCTGAATACGCAACAATAACTCCGAACCTGCCCTTGCCATCATGACCTCTTGCATAATACCCCCAAAAGGTGTCAGGCAGTCGCTCAAAGTTGGACCTGTTCTTTGAGACCCCAATTAGGTTCTTGGCTATGGTGTCTATTACTCTTATTGAATCTTCAGTTTCTATCATAGGACCTTATTAAACTGATTGTTAATTTAAAAATCCTCTGAAGTCCAAATGTCATACTTCCAGCTATTACAATAAGTCGAGACAGACTAGACTAGCATCTTACCTGCACTACTATTTAGCTAAGTCTAGTACAGCATTTGCTCAGAGGAGATTACATGAAAAGCCCTTCTAAGTTTTTGCATATGTTGTAGAGCCAAGGAAAACATCGAAAGCGTGTCTCCATGTAGTAGATATACGTATTGATTTTCTATGAAAACAAGAATAAATGATGTGTACATGGATAGGAAACAGGCCTCTTGTGTTTGCCTCATCAATCACCTGTTCATTTCTATAAGCACTCTCAAAATGCCACTACATTCACAGGGCCGACCCTTCATGTAGGACTCTCTGCTTATTGCCGGGATTTTCGATACGCACACAAATATGCCCTAATCCTACAACACCCTTTCTATCAGCTCAAATGCTTTGTTAATTGATGGGGGTTCTCCATTTGGATCTCTTACATAGAGTGAAGCACAACAATTGGCGAACAGTAGTCGGTCTTGTGGATTCAGACCTGCAAGATACCCGAAAATAGCTGCTGCATCCCATGTGTCTCCTGCACCTGTCGGTCTTTTTGCATCGACCTTGATAGCATGTGCAAATGCGCTTTCCTTGCCGTTTGACCATGCTGCCCCTACCTTTGTGTGGAGGTCAGTACTGATTCCTACACTTTCAGAAATTCTCTTGGCCACGCTCTTGACATCGTCAGGACTGTAAACGGAGCCAAGTACTCGTCCAAAACCAAGCGCATCGGCAAGCGAGTTGCATTCATTTTCGTTCATACTGAGGCAATCAGTCAAGCTTGAGATCTTGACAAGTGAATCCCGAAAATCGTGCTTTCTTGTCTCAAAGTCAGCAGGGTCAAGAAAATGGAAGGCGCTAGGGGAATTCTTGAAAGAAAATTCAGCCAGCTCCGTACCCTTGATGTTAGTGGCCCAGTTTACCACCATTACTCCATCTGCATTTTTCAATATTGCCCTGTCTTCTTCTGAGCTTAACCTTTCGGAACCAAAACTTTCATTGTCTCCAGTGTCACTTACCATTACATTTACACTGGTGTCTTCATAGGGAAATTCAAAAGAGGTAGTGAGGCCAGTTCTGCCACTAGCTATTCGGAGTGTAACCTTATCTCCAAATTGTGAAAATGTTTGTCTTAACATTGTGGCGCCCAATTCGTCAGCAACCGTAAAAAGGGATACTTTTGCACCCAGCTTTGCAAGGCAATAAGCTATGTTGACAGCGTTTCCGCCCTTGACATCCATTGTGGGAATCCCTCTGACGCTTCCGCCCCCAACCCTTGCCTTTTCGGTAAGCATGTCAAAAAAAGTTTCCTTGGACTCAAGCCGGATTATGCGGTCCACGAAAAAATCATGCATTACTACTATAGAGCCTATGATGCTCATGTGTCTCAATTTTTCAATTATTTCCACAGATGCTCAAGATGATTATAGGTGTATATGACATTTTATAGGAAGGGGAGATAGTAGCAGACCGAGTCTACACTCCTGATGAAACTACCAATGACCCAAGCAAGTTCTGTTTAAATGTCTATATTTGGAGCTGTTTTTGTTTCTCGTTGAATTTCGCATGAAAGTTGGGAACATTAATTATGAATCGTTCATGCGTTCCCTCACCTATTTTCTCAAGCTTGTCTCGTGCCTCTACCTTGAACATTACCCGCCTACCTTCAACCGATACCACCTCAGCCTTGAGGAACACCTCTGCGCCAACGGGGGTAGCAGCAAGATGTTCTATTTTGACTACTGTACCAACAGAATCCCATTCAGCGTGGGATATTGCCTGCTCCTTGAGAAGAAGCCTGCATGTCTCCTCCATTTCGGCTATCATGGAGGGGGTGGAAAGAACATTTTCACCTTCCCAGAGAAAGCTAGTAGTCTGGTTAGAGTTAACCGTTATAGTCCGTTCTTTTGAGGCGCCTATCTTGACTGCGAAATCCATGCCTTAACGAGATTACAAGTTATTCTTTAAACTTGTGCATGAAAATGCTGCCTATTCCCTGGTGGTGTTGTTGGGCTTTCACTAGCGGCATTTGACCTCTTTATGCGCCATCATCGTCCGATGAATCCTGATCGCCACTATCGTCTGGCGTGAAGTCACAGACATCCCCAATGTCACGATCGCCAACAACTATGCAGTCATCGTTACCTCCATTTCCTCCTCCCCCTGCACCATCATCATCTCCTGCACCATCATCATCTCCTGCACCATCATCATCTCCTGCACCATCATCATCTCCTGCACCATCATCATCTCCTGCATCATTATCCTCATCCTCTGCTTCAAAATCTACGGCCTGCGCAGTTTCCTCCTCGTCTCCATCTGCTGATGCTTCTACAAACTCTGGTGCTGCTATTAGCTCAAATGAATTCAATACCTGTCCTGCATCTGGCGGTGGCAAAATGCTCACTGATGGTCTTGTTATTCCTGCTGTGGGAGTATTGGAGGTAGTACTATTACCTTCATAAAAGATAGCATATCCTTTTGTTGTACCCATATTGGGAGTTGTCTCATTTGAAAAAGTTGAAATGAAATAGCCTCTTCTTATTTCATTTGGGGTAACGTTAGTGCTGTATGTCATTTCCACGAACTTGGCCGGCAATGTTGTTATTGTTTCGTCTGTCTGTGGATTGGTAAGGTTTAATGTCACATCTGTTCTGTTTACAATCTGCATACTCCTATAGCCAACTTCTTGGAGCTTCTGCAGATGGTATCCTACGATATCGTCAGTTGTTGCAGTATCGTTGTTGGCAGTAACATTAGATGCCGCAAGTCTGATGTCCAAATCCGGATACCGAATAATGTATATGATGTCCTGTCCTGATCTATCACAGCTGCCGGTATCGCTGCTACCACTAGCATTAGCGGCAACTGATCCACCTGGTTGTTGTCCTTCCTCTGGGCATAATTGCGCCAGCATTCCATATCCTAGTCTCGCTTCTTCTGTAATAGCAGAGCCTGTGTTGTTCACATCATGGACTACCCATCCATCTGGGACCCGTATACTGAAACTATCGTTTGTACTTTGAAATGTAGTTCCACCTGCAGTTGTAGTTGTTGTTGTAGCCGCTGTGCTGCCATTCTCGGTTTCCGCCGCCGGGCCAGTCATCTGCTGTTGCGGTTGTGCGTTAATTATCGTGAAATTGGAACCCAAAAGAATAACAGCGACTGCTAATACTGTTGCAGTTACTTTCATAGTAGTCGCTGACGAAACGAATAAGGAGAAGGATGTTGTCATATGGTTGGAGAGACAATTTATCTAGGTTAAAATAAGGTTATGGATTTCTGATTCTAGAATAATCTTCTATCAACATATGTTCGAAAGCAAATCCTGCTATAACTGCCTTGCAAACTGGGCCACACTGCTTGTCATGTGTATACGTTATACTGAATTTTAGGGAAACATTATTTGAGAGTGATATAGCGTCATTTCCGGTGTTAGCGACGACAACGCCTTGTCATTACGAGCCGTCAATAAAATGACTAGAGACATTTCATCTTGAAGGGATGACCCGAGCTAGCCTTTTTACTATAATATAAAAAGAAAGAGTCAGGCGCCGTGTTTTAGCGGCTGCGCCTGGCGGCCGAAGCAATTACATAAGCCAGTCCTACGACTAATCCAAAAGCCAGGGGTATCCATACGGGAAATGCTCTTGGGTCTATTGACTGCGCAATGAAGTTTTCGAAACCC
>DATFCN010000050.1:0-2360 GCA_035253045.1 Nitrososphaera sp. | reverse complement strand
CAATCCTTAGGGGCATTCCTTCCTTGGCAATTAGTTGCGATTATTCCAGTCATTATTGTAGCAGATATTGCGATCCACCGAGTACGCTCGCAAACTGGAATTATCATAGCAGGAGCTTTAGTGGGCATCACATTCTATGTCTTTAACTATCCGATGCTTCCAATGACATTTGCGGAATTTCTAAATCAACCTAATTTGTCTATTGATGACATTTTGCCAAGCATGTATGCTAGCCTTTCACAGGTCGTTGTTATGACGACTATTCCAAGTGTGCTCGCTGGTGTAGTTGGTGCACTGATTGGCTCAAAAAAGATACAAGTGCCACGAATTGATGCAGCAATATCCAGGTAGAGTGACAGAGGGAGTATAGTAGGATTCATCTTGCAACAAACAAGAGTGGAAATTTAAACAAATAGAGAATAATAAATATAAGCACCATGAGGTGGGGAATTTATTTTATTTACAGCAAGTTACTAGCTCCTAAGCTATAGCCACTTGTCGAAAGCGTCTTCCCACCTTGAGCGACAACTTTTTTATTTGCATTTTGACATTTTCTATGACTTACACTGACATCTACCTCAACAAAAATAAGAATAGCTGTCTTTTTCCTATTGATCATAATCTTTGTTTTACCACCACTATCTGTGGCACAAACAACATCCTCTAGTACAGAATCATTCTGGACTGCTGGACCACCAATGCCTACACCTAGGACAGAGATCACTGCTGCGGTTTTGAAGAATGATATTTATGTTATAGGCGGATTCGATGAATCCGGTCAAGTTACGAGTATTGTAGAAGTTTATAATATTGCAAATAACACTTGGATCAAAGCTGCAGCCCCATTACCAGAACCATTACATCATACTGCAGCTGCTGTTTATCATGATAAAATATACGTAGTTGGTGGATATACAGCTCCTTGGTCCCCTAGTAACAAGCTATTCATTTATGATCCTGTTCAGAATAAATGGCAAGAAGCAAAGCCAATGCCAACAGCTAGGGGAGCATTAAACGTTGATTTTGTCAATGGAACATTATATGCTATAGGTGGTTCTTCTGATAGACCTTTAAATTCAAATGAAGCATACGATCCATCTAGTGGCACCTGGACACCTAAAGCATCAATGCCTACCGCACGACATCATGCTGGCTCTGCTGTAATTGATGGGAAATTGTATGTTATAGGAGGCAGAATATCTGACTCTTTGGAGAACATATCCACTAATGAAGCGTATGATCCAAAACAGGATGAATGGATGACTAATCTTGAGCCTATGCCCTCTAAAAGAAGTGGGATTGCAGCAGCTGCTGCTATTGCTCCAGCAAACAGTAGCAACAGCATCTATGTTTTTGGAGGAGAAGAATCTTCAAAGACTTTTACCAACAATGAAAAATATGATGCACAGACCAATATGTGGACATCTGAATCTCCCATGCCAACTGCACGCCACGGATTAGTAGCTGTATCTTTAGATGACAATAAAATATTTGTAATTGGAGGAGGGCCACAACCAGGATTGAGTGTGAGTGGTGCAAATGAGATATTTCATACTCGATGAGTACTCCAGAACTGGTCCTTTCTGCAATTTTTATAAGAGTTTACTAGCCGATCCAGAGGGACTTGACGGAACAACCTTCAAAACTTAGATACCGCCAATTCAGCTCACCTCATCAGGGTTTGTAATAATCTTTTGCTGCCAAGAAAGTGAATTTTGTCCGTCACTGAGTAGAGCTTGGGTATAGCAATAGCGAGTAATTAATGGAATATGCAAAAGCTGCAATATCTGCATCACTTAATGCGCAGGATAATGGTATAGTACGCAGTAGCAAGGGTGAAAAATGCCATATACATTATTCTACAAGATAAACGAATCTTGATAATGTGGCGACCATGTCAAATGAAGGAAATATAAAAAGACTGCTAGAAGACAGAGTAGAGTTCAAACTCTATGCTGCAGAACAACATCTGAAGAATCTTAAGGAAATTGAAAATGCATATGGAGACATTTTCACCGATAATGCCCGAATTGAAGTTGAAATAGAAGTAGATTGCTTTTTATCTCAACTTATTGGAGCTGTAGATTCTTTGCTTTTTGAAATAAACTGTAAATTAGACCTAGGAATACCAACAGATCACGTCAACTTTCCCAATGTGCAAAGTGCCTTAAGTGCCAAGACCAAAAAGATCGATTTGCTCTCTGAGCTGGATAGGGCTAGGCAGCAAGGAAATTGGTATTATTTGTTAAGCGAATTAAAGCACCAATCAGTTCACATGTCATTCCTAGAAAGAGCAATACTTCTACGTGATCTTCCTTCAAAGATTGGACAATCTCGCTTCTTGGATGTTAAGCGAGAAT
>DATFCN010000049.1:0-20064 GCA_035253045.1 Nitrososphaera sp. | reverse complement strand
CGTTCCGCAGTCCTTATGGTTCGTGTTTCCATTGGCTGGATGGGGCTCGGGTCTCGCAATTCATTATTATTTAGGAGTTCATGTGGTTTCACAACGCATCAGAAGAGATGAAATGAGAGCAGAAAAAATTGCAAGAGGGGGTCTAAGTGCTGCTTCATCTTCTCTTGTCTAACATAAATTTTTTTAGCGACTATAGGCATGATTGATCGCAATGCAAAAAGATCACCTTGACTCTAATTCGCAAACATCTGATAAGTATACTCATGTTGTTACTTTCTTGCCGCTAAAGAGTTGGCGCCACATGATTCCATTCCAATTGATGACATCAAAAGTAATAAAGCAGGCAAAACAAAGCCACGGAATAGTAGATTATGCAGTGAAGGCGGATTTTCCAAAGAAGCACTTTTGGACACTTTCAATTTGGGAGAATCAATATTCAATGAGACAGTTTGTGATGGCAGACCCTCACTTCCTGGCTATGAAAAAATTTGAAGTATGGGCTGGAGATGGATCCGCATTTGCACATTGGACTAGCTCAACCAGTTCAATTGACTGGGAAGAAGCAATGAGAAGACTTCGGAACCCAAATTTCTATTACAATAAAAAGAAGGACGCAAGCAATTGAATAATTTGACAATATTATACAAATTATACAAACTTTAACATTTCAATCTCTGTGAAGAGCCTTTGTGTATCTCTCCATATGTCCTTTAGATGAATTAGGATAGTAGTGTGGCTCCCAACTAACCAGCTGGTTGTAAGCTATAGTCAGGTAGGTTAACCTCCCCCGGGTTAACAAAAAGTCCCTGTCCTTCCATTTCCCTTATTTTGTTCATGAATTCTTGTTTTAAATTATCTGCTAGATTGTCAAGCTCTGTATTATCATTCAAATAATGTAGATGATTGATAGAAATATCAAGAGCCTCGATTGCCAAACCTAGCCCAGATCCAATTTGGCAGCCTGCGTTTACAATCCCAAATGCAAGCCCTGATTCTTCTTTTCTAACATGCGAAACAGCAGACATTAGTGCGAGAATGTAGTAAGCTAGGGACATAACCCATAATGCAACTAACGAAGCTGGAAGTACTTATTTGAAGAAGCTTCCCTCTTTGCTCGAGGCGTAGTCGCAAACATCAGCAATACAACTGCTCGCAGTCTTTGATCTGCAATCAAACTGTGTTTACCAAACCCCCCCCAAACAACCTGTCATCTTAGAATCACTGATCATTAGAACCGTTATGAACTGTCATTGATAAAAGAGCAAGACCGATTCCAAACGGTCCATATCCTTTACATCTGCTGTAACTAAACATCGAGGAAGAACCACATTGGTATCAATGCTGTTCCAAGGAGCGCGATTAGCACATTGCTAGATAAGAGTTTACTAGTTCTTAATTACTCCATGATGAATACGCATAAAAAATTGGATGGATTTGTCCATACATCTCAAATTCATGTTTAGATATGACGGTTTTGTTATCTTATACCAAATAGTCTATAAGACGTAAAGAATGATGATGTTAAACAGATTTGGATTTGCTTGCTGGCAAAAAAGCTTCTTCTCTTTCTATCATTATTGTTATACCGCTCTTCACCGTTCTAGCTTTGATCTCAACTAATGCTTATGGACAGGGAATGGGACATAACCTTCCGCAATCAAATATAGCAGGTCGGGAAGTGTTTCTAAGTTTCAATGCACCTCCAATCGCTGACCCGTCTGAGGAAGTTGACATATCGCTATCTTTTATGGACAAGACAACAGGCAAGAATGTAAATCATGTTACATACTTTTTGACTATTTCAAATCCTCAAGGAAATCAGACCTTCTCCGAAGTGCTCCATGGACATGATGGAACTGTTAAATTGCAGTTCAAGCCCGGTGAGAGTCAATATAGAGTAAATGCCAATTATGACAACCTTGCTGCTAGTTATGTCCCAGACCAAGCAGGAATAATAACAGTATCCGGTCCTGTGTTTGTCGAATCGGGAACCTATACAGTGAATATAGAAGTCAATGGTATAGACTATGACAATACCTTCCTTCCTGAGCCTATAACATACCAATACCCCCTTGCAGTATCAGCGTCTCAGAAGTTCCCAGTTTCATATGAAACTATGAATTTTAATGTCAACGTGTCCTCGCCTGTATCCGTACAGAATGTGACGCTAAAACCTGAAAGCAAACAGCTTATTATTAAGTACCCTAATGGAGAATGGCAGCACCTTGACAATTTCCAGGTTTATGTCGATATTCCAAAACAAATGATGATGTCTGAGCCCTTTACCGCAATGTTTAATGGAATGGTACTCAACGTCAGCCAGGTGCAGAGTGATAACACAACAACATCTCTACTTCTCAATGGCAGCCATCTTGATATGATGGAGATGGAGAACCAAACATCGGAAGGAGTAGGTAGCATGCAGGAAATGGATATGGGGCAAACAGCTACACAAGTAGAAGATACACAACAGAATGCCATCGTCATTACAGCAGCCACCGTAGTCCCCGAATTTCCGCCAAGTCTATCATTAGTCGCCACTGCTGCTGGATTCTCTGTGATCGTCTTCTTTTTCTCACAGAAAAGAATAAGGTTTAGTAATTGAAGTCTTCTTCGTCGTTTGCAGCGCTGGCTCTTGCTACGTTCGCTGTAGCAGTTACTCTATTCATTGTTAAGTTGATCTTTTTTCAATAAAATTTAGACACTATCGCCCCATCAAGCAGTTAGAGGAGCAAAAGAAACACTTCCATGCAAAATTGGAGAACATGAGGGTAAAGATGCAATTTGAATAGTGCAGTGGATCCACAAACAACAAGCCCCAAGTGCTCGAATTCGGAAATTCGGAAAATTTCTGAGATTTTTCTGCTGCATAGGTTGCAGGAACAATTACCGGGAGAAGTATGTGCAGGTACAACACAGTCAAAGGCGAAGCAGTACAAAGACATACAAAGACATACAAAAGTGTAGAAAAAAATAACTTGATTTTTTGGAAATAAAAACTAATCTTACTACTTCGCCTGCCTAATCGCTGAATTAATGATTATACTCATTTCGGTGTTTATACTACGCTTAAGTTGTTATGACTTTCGTACTAGGGAGATACTTGCCTTCGTGCTATTACAGCTGTAAAGCTACTGTTGCTTTATACTGAGTGGTCTGTACTCTGTTTTAAATGCGAAGAAATCCTGAAAATAACGGTACAGGACTATCTATCTGTGACCACCAGCTTACCTGTCCTGTAGCCCGTTATATCAATTGAAACAAACTTGAAACTAATCTCCTTAAGCTTATTGTCCAAGATTGCAAGCTTGTCCATATCAAACATCTTGTGCAATTCGTCTCTGCCCACTTCAATCCTTGCAAGGTCGTCATGGTCCCTTACACGTACTTGTCTGACACCAAAAATTGTCTTGACTATTATCTCTGCGTTCTCAATCCTTTGCAATCTTTCATATGTCACCTCGCTACCTGTCGGTATCCTTGAGGCAAGACATGCATTGGAAGGCTTATCATAAACAGAGAGCCTGAAACTCTTTGCGATTTTACGTATCTCTATCTTTCCTATGCCAAGCTCTGTGAGAGGACTTCGCACTCCGTTTTCACGCAGAGCTCTGATGCCTGGTCTGTAGTCTGTCAAATCATCTATGTTTGTTCCATCTACAATGAGTAATATGCCTGCTCTGGTTGCTTCCTTTGCAAGATGTTGTCCAAGCTCTGTCCTGCAATAGTAGCACCGCATCGTATCATTTTTTACAAAGTATGAGTTTTCAAGCTCATTGTATTCAATCACTTTGTGCTTAATGTCTATCTCTCTTGCGACTTGCCGAGCAGCAGCAAGTTCTTCCTCTGCCAGTGTCTTGTAATCCGCAGTTATGGCAATAGCTCCGTCTCCAAGCGCCTTTTTTGCAGCTAGAGCTACTACGGCACTGTCGACTCCACCAGAAAGCGCCACTATTGCTTTGTCGCCTCCATTCTTTGCTAACCAGCGTACCAGTTTGTTGAAAGTTTCCATTTTATGTTCCACCCAGCTTTTTTATGACTTCTGCCTTGACCTGATCCATCGCTCTCTTGGCAGGGATTTGGCACTTTGTTGCAATCATCTTGATGTCTTCAAACTCAGGTTTAACATTTGTTATTCTTCCAGATGAATCCTTGACAATCTTAACACGCACGTAAACGACGTTGCCATTAATATTAACCGACATAGTTAGTATATCCCTAGGCAGAACAATTCGCTCTACTTCCTGCACTCTAGCACCAAGCGTCCCGGATTCGTTGAATAGTAACTCAAGCACCCTGTTTAACTGTGTGTTTTCTGATATAATCCTAATGAGATAGGTTGGCCGACTCTTTTTAGTACTACCTGAAATGACTGTCACATCCTTGGCGACGTCAGACAGTCGCTCTACAAGGTTACCAATTAGCTCACCTGGTGCGTCATCAATGTTTGTTTCCACTAAATAGACTATGTCCTTGGTTGTCTCATATACAGTACCTGCTGTACCTATTGCCACACGAACCACGTTGGGAAAACCTTCAAACTTTTTTATGCCTGCACCATAGCCAATCTTTTCAGGTGCAATACTGGGATAGTAGTTGACACTACCCTGTACCAAATTTACAAGCATTGCTGCTCCCGTAGGAGTTGTCAGTTCATCTTCAGCCTGTCCTCCTACAAGAATGAACTGTTTATTTTTGAAAATTTCAAGTATTGCACTAGCGGGATTTGAGATGGTACCATGAGAGAATCTTAGCAACCCACCCCCAATGGCCACTTTGGTAGAATACATCTTGGCATCAAATAGATGAAGATCTTGCAAAGCTGTTGCACATCCCACAAGGTCTGCAAACGTATCAATACTGGATGCTTCATGCAAATGTACGTTGTCAAAACTCTGGCCGTGGATCGTAGCTTCAGCAGAAATTAGCATTCTGAGAGAATCTAATGCAAATGTCTTGGCTCTAGGCTCAAGCCCCACAGAGTCACAGCATCTTGTGAGTGTAGCATACATTTCTGTGCCTTTGCGCTTGAGCACCTCATCTTTACATTTCATTTGTAATTGAGTGGCGGCAAAGCTATGTGATATCACTTTGGCAAAACGCGCACTGGTTATCTTGCTGCCGTTGACAAAGTTTTGACAAGCAAAGATTGCCTCAATTACTTTGGTCTTGTTGGCACCAGCATCCACTAGGCTGGACATTAGCATGTCGCCGGCAATTCCTGCCACTTGAGAATCTATTACCGCAACTTTTGGCATAGCCACGCTAGCTTGTGTTTTTTTGCTTTATATCACGTTTATACTTTTATCTTGTTATACTACCAAAATCATGCCCAGTTGGAATATTTTCAGGAGGCGTCCCATACGCAAGTACGATCTCTTTGAGCGATTCTATCGGTACTGTCCTATAATCTCCTTCAAATCTCTCCCCATCAACATAAGCTGTCACTGGCATATTGGATATTGAATCAAAAAATGCCGTTGAATTATGAGCCTGTGCCCAAATGTCAAGGAATTGCCCTACTGCGAATTCCCTAGCTTCAGGTGCTTCAACATGTAAAGTGCCGTCTTCACTATGGGTATGAAGCCAATACAGGCAAGAAGGGGAAGTAATTATCCCGATATTTGAAGGGATTTGCTGCTGTACACCATTAACAAATATATCTAAATGTGAATGAATATGATAATTAAGCTGCTCAGATCTATCACATTCTATCCCACTTATTGCCATTGCAGTAGGAGGCTGGTAGAAAATAGCACCTGCAATTCCAGCCGCGGCCACTGCGATCATGACTGGCACTATAATCATCATATATTTTCTCTTTCTACGTCGATCTACAGCAAAGTAACTATCGTCCCTTCGTTTCTTAGACAATTCGTTATTAGCTTGATATGCTGATTAATTTAAAGCTGATGAAAATCCAATCACAATATATATAAAAGCAATACTTCAGTTGCAAGTTCAGCTATGACAATTACTATTATTGGATCTGGAAAGGTAGGTGCCTCAGCTGCCCTTAATTGCGGGCTGAGAGAACTTGATAGAGACATTCTATTGCTTGATATAGTGCAGGGACTCCCTCATGGAGAAGCAATGGATATAAATCACCAGCTCTCAGAAAGAGGATCTGATACTATAGTACGCGGTTCAAACAATTACGAAGATGTGCGCGATTCTGATTACATAGTGCTTGTTGCTGGTGTCGGAAGAAAACCGGGAATGACGAGAATGGATCTCCTCAAGGTAAACGCAGGTATCGTAAAGGACGTCGTGTCTAAAATAGCACTTTATGCAAAGAACGCGACTGTAATAGTAATTACAAACCCTCTTGATCCGATGACTTATTTTACGCTTAAGACTTTGGGAGCAAAAAAGAACAAGGTTATGGGAATGGGTGGTATGCTAGACCTATCAAGGTTCAGAAGTTTTATTCGAGATGCAACAAATATTTCACGCAGTTCAATTCAAGCTATGGTGATAAGCGAGCACGGCGAAAACATGCTGCCACTTACAAGGTTCTCTTCTATAGGAGGTATACCACTCCACGAATTTATACCAAAGGATAAGGCAATGGAGATCTTTGAAAAGACAAGAAAGGTCGCAGCAGAGGTCATTGCACTAAAGGGAGCAACTGTTTATGCACCGGGCAACGCAGTTGCGACTATGCTAGAATCTGCTATCAGAGACAAAAAGTTGGTAATTCCAGTGTCCACATTTCTCGAAGGTGAATATGGATTTCATGATGTATGCATAGGTGTTCCTGCGATCATTGGCTCAAACGGTGTTGAACGCATAATTGAGCTCAAGCTAGACAACTTTGAGCAGGATATTTTTAGCAAGGGCGTCGCAAGCGTGAAGGAAGCGATCAGTGCACTTCCACTTTAAACCCTTTTATTTTCTTGTTGTTGATAGCTAGCTGGCTGACGGATGGATCTGCACACAATTCTTGACGAATTTGCAAACGGTAGCCTTAGCTTATCGGATGTAAAGAAGGAGATCTCCCTCCACGCAGTTGAGGAGATTGGCGATATTGCCAAGCTCGATGTCGGGCGTGAAATAAGAAGAGGCGGGATGCCCGAGATAATTTTTTCAGAAAGCAAAGAGTACAAAGACATCATTAGAATAGCTACTGCAGTAGTTAGACGCAACGGTCGAGTTGTAGTCAGCCGTATAAAGAGGAATGAACTAACAAGGGTAACCGGTGCGCTTCGTAGAAAGGGTCTTGCTGTCGAAATTGGCAGGAACAGCACAACGCTTCTTGCCTCTGAAAAGTCTTCTAGCTATAAAATGACTGATGCAAAAATAGGGATAATGTCGGCCGGTACTTCTGATATTGGCGTCGCAGAAGAGGCACGGATTGTTTCCAAGGCGATGGGTTGTGAGGCGATAACAAGCTATGATGTAGGTATTGCAGGAATGCATCGTATCTTTCCTGCTCTTAAAGAGATGTTCAAGCGAGAGATAGGCGCCATCGTTGTCGTGGCAGGAATGGAAGGTGCCCTTGCCTCAGTTGTAGCCTCAATGGTTGACATGCCTGTTATTGGCGTGCCAACTTCAATAGGCTACGGCTTTGGTGGAAATGGCATAGGAGCCTTGGCATCTATGCTACAGAGCTGCACGCTAGGTCTGACAGTTGTAAACATTGATAACGGAATCGGGGCGGGTGCTTTTGCTGCAATGATTGCAAAGAGAACAACTAGGAGGTAATGAACTGAAATGCTTTCCTATTGCAAATAGCTTTGAGATTAAGGTTCAAGGACTGTCTTTAACATTTATAAGTGCTTTACATTGGCTGCTTCTCTAATCGTTAAATGGAGGCATAACTGTTGACTTATGTTCATACGCTAAAAAGGATTAGAGAAAATAAAACCAATTATCGCAAGAGGTCAGCGATCCTGATCGGCAGGCACATGTTTGTTACTGTCAAGATAAGCGATCAGAATGTCGCCAGCCAAGTGCTTAAGCCGACACCTACCGGCGATATTGTCATCGCCTCTGCTCACAGCAGGGAACTTGCGGATCACGGATGGAAAGGTGCATTTAACAATTTACCCGCATGCTATCTTACAGGCGTGCTATTGGGAAAGAAGGGACTGCAAAAGGAGGTCAAGGCTGCAGTTCTCTATATAGGCAAGAACCACTTTACTTCAAGGGTTGCAGCTTGCATGAAGGGTATTGTTGATGCTGGCATCAGCATGCCTGTCTCTAAAGAATCACTTCCCGATGAAGACAGGATCAGTGGCCATCACATAGCAGAGTACTCTCACGCTCTAAAAGAAGATGAAAAAGATTACAATTCACGTTTCTCCGCTATTTTGAAAAATGGCCTCAAGCCTGAAGATTATCCTTCACATTTTGAAGAAATAAAGAACAGAATTTTAGGCAAGCCTGCAGGAAAGGCATTATCAAATAAGCAAGTGAAAGAAGTATCAGCCAGGGAAGAAATTGCAAGGGAAAATATGAATGTCACATCAGATACGCGAGGACAGAGAAAAGAGGAATGAGCCAAATATCCTCATCGGCAAGGCAACATCAGACTGAATGGAAACCCCGAACTACGCTTGGAAGTATGGTGCTGGCAGGCAAGATAAACTCAATGGACCAGATTTACGAAAATGGTATGAGGATACAAGAGCCGGAGATCGTGAAACACCTTTTACAGGATATCAAAAGCCAGGTCGTTCATGTTGGCATTGTACAAAAGCAGACTGACGCTGGCGAGATGACTCGTTTCAATGCTCTAGTAGCTGTTGGAAATGAGACTGGCTGGTTTGGTATAGGCAAGGGCAAGGCTTCACAGATGAGGGTTGCAATAGACAAAGCTACAAATGCTGCTTACCTAAATGTAATTCCTGTCAAGCTTGGCTGCGGTAGCTGGGAGTGCAAGTGCAATCAACTTCACTCTGTACCATTCAAAGTGCGCGGTAAAGGAGGCAGCGTCACAATTGAAATCATTCCAGGGCCAAGAGGTCTTGGCATCGTGGCTGGCGAGAACATAAAGAACTTGTTGAAACTGGCAGGATTAAAGGACTCATGGACAAAGACCTTTGGGTCAACAAATACAATGTCTTCGACTACAAAGGCGATTTTCAACGCCCTCCGGAGCACATATAGTGTAGGGTGAGGATGAACTAGATGGCTTATCTTGTAGTTAGAATTAAAGGAACAGTAAATATCCCTCAACAGGCCAAAAAGACACTTAATGGCTTGAACCTTGAAAAGCGATTCCGGGCGACAATAGTTCCAGAAAGCGCAGAATACCTGGGCATGTTAAGGAAGGTCAAGGACGAGGTAGCATGGACAAAGGCAGATGCTAGTATAGTCAAAGAACTTCTTGAAAAGCGAGGTAGAAGGACAGGTTACAAGCCGATCACAGAGCCAGATCTTCCAAAGGAATACAATAGCATGGAGAACCTTGCAGCCGCCATAGCTGAGAACAGGGTCGCAATGAGCAAGCTTGGCGGGATCAAACCATGGTTTGCGCTTAATCCTCCAAAAGGTGGGTTCAAGAGAAAGACCAAGACTCAGTATATGCAAGACGGAGTTCTTGGAGAGGATGGCGAACTCTCCGAGATAGTCAAGAGGATGTTGTAATGCAGCAAGACTTAATTAAGGTGCGGGTGAACGTGATAGATATAATTTCAGAAGCACAGAGTGAGTGATAATGATTTATGGCTATTAGATTTAGAAAAAGTAGAAGACAGCGCGGTAGTAGATATTGTGGCTGGGGCCAAGTCGGACAGCACCGAGCAGCTGGAAGCAGAGGAGGTGTCGGAGGTGCAGGTAAGCACAAGCACTTCTGGATGCGTACAATCATCGAGGAGCCGGAGCACTTTGGTCATGATTCATTTAACTCATTTAACCGCAACCTCGTACAGAGATGGCTTAACATTCGAGACTTAGAGGCAGTATTTGCCAAGCACGGGAAGGCAGACGAAAGCGGTAGGGTTACTCTGGATCTGACATCTCTAGGGTGTGACAAGCTTCTTGGAGGCGGCTCTATCAGTGGGGCTTATACTGTCAAGGTGGATAAGATTTCAGAGAGTGCCAGGTCCAAAATTGAGGCTGCAGGTGGAGAAGTTATAACAAATGAGCAGCACGACAACAACTGAGAACCTGGTTAGGCGGTTCATAAAGACCGCGTCTGTCTACGTTCCTCAGGTCCCAAAGCCAAAGAAGAAAATTTCTCTGACGGAAAAGTTCGTCTGGACAGGAATCGCCCTTTTCGCTTACCTGGTGATGGCGCAGATCCCCCTTTATGGTGTAACAGATGACCCTCGTTTTGACTTCCTTGCATTTGCACGTGTCATCTTTGCCGCCCAACAAGGAACACTCATGGAGCTAGGAATTGGACCCATAGTCACAGCAGGATTGCTTATGCAGTTGTTAAAAGGCTCTGGTTTGATCAAGTTGGATTTTAAAAACCCGGATGATAGGTCGCTCTTTACTTCGGCGACAAAGATAGTCACAATAATAGTAATTGTAGCAGAGGGTGCTCTATATGGAGCTAGTGTGTATGGACCTCTAACTGCTGAGAGTGCTCCCCTTGCTATCTATGTAGTAATTGCTCAGCTCATAGGTGCCAGTGTAATCGTCATGCTTATGGACGAGATGGTACAGAAGGGATGGGGTATCGGCTCGGGCCTGAGTCTGTTCATCATGGCAGGTATTGCGCAGACTATATTATGGAATGTATTCAGTGTGGTGCCAGCAGACGATGGACCCGTGGGCATACTTCCATTCACAATAAATGCAATAGCCAATGGGCAGGGAGGCGACGCAATCTTTCGTACTGGCCAGCTGCCAAGCTTGTTTGTACTTGCCTTGACAATAGGAGTAATACTAGTGCTTGTGTATATTGAGGGTATACATGTCGATGTCCCAATAGTGTCAACAAAGTACAGGGGTTTTACCGCAGTATATCCTATCAAGCTGCTTTACACCTCAGTTATACCTGTAATACTGGCATCGGCACTTCTAGCAAATGCGGTCTTTATGGGACAGATGCTTTGGGCCAACTATAACCCAAACAACACCAATCCTGCATTCAACTGGATAGCCACATTTGACCCTGGAGCTCAAGGCCGGGGCCAAGCAAGCCCAACAGGCGGGCTCCTGTATTACATCACGGCTCCCAGGGGCCTCGATGTAGCGGCAGCCGATCCTGTAAGGTCTGTGGCATATGTACTATTTATGTCAGCAATAGTCACGGTATTCTCTAGACTATGGGTAGAGCTTGGCGGTCTTTCCGCAAGGACTGCAGCACGCAACCTTCTTGATGCAGATGTACAGGTGCCTGGCTTTAGACGGTCCGAAGGATCCGTAGAAGGCCTTCTCAATAAATATATCCCTGCGCTCACCCTGTTATCCGGTATGATCATTGGTCTTCTTGCTGGCATTTCTGATGTACTAGGTGTATTTGGAAGCGGAACCGGCATTCTGCTAATGGTCAGCATCATGGTAAGCTACTACCAGACGCTGGTCAAAGAACAGGTCGACACCTACATGCCCAGTCTGGCGGCTCTAATTGGCAGAAAATAAACGTACGATAATCGTCGGCATCCCTGGAGTGGGAAAGACGACCCTCATTGCCCGTGCAGCTGAGATGCTGAACCAGAAGCGCAAGACCACAGTTGTTATCTTCGGCAGCATCATGTTTGAAGAAGCTAAGAAGATGGGCCTCAAAAACCGCGATGAATTGCGCAGGATGACTGTCGAAGATCAAAGGCGACTGCAGGATTTGGCTGCTCAGAGAATTACAGAAATGAAGGATGACATAGTGATCATTGACACTCATCTTCTTATCAAGACAGATGAGGGATACTATCCTGGCCTTCCAATGAGGCTGTTAAGCATAATGAAGCCAACAAATATGGTCATGGTTGCTGCAGACCCAAGTGAGATCGCAGAGAGACGCAAGGCTGATCAGACTCGCCAGCGCGACATCGCTTCTGCAGAAAACATCCAAAAGGAGCTTGATATCTCCAGGGCTATGGTGGCGTCTTGCTCCATTCTAACTGGCGCACCATTTGCGATAATCATGAACAGTGACGGTCAGATTGACAAAGCAGCAGCAAATATAGTAAAGATATTGCTAGGAGGGGATGGAAGTTGAATCTGCTGCAAGATCTGTTGATGCAGTCGTTTTTGTCCCCACACTATACCACACACCCAATATTTCCAGACTTGGTTAGTGCTATGCTCGTTGCGCTATTGATATCAGTGGGTATGAATTTTGCATTTGCAATGCTCCGGAAAAAAACGACAGATATTGAAAAAATGAACAGGGTCATGAAGGAGACTAATGAATGGCGCAAGCAATACACTGACGCGATTAAAAAGCAGGATAAGCCCAGAATCGAGGAACTGAAAAAAAGGCAAGCCTATGTCAACAAGATGACCCTTGAAATGCAACAACAGCAGATGCGTCCAATGTTTATCTATATGATACCGTCTTTTCTCCTCTGGATCTTTATATTCCCTGCAATATTTGGCGCAACCGTGTCACTATCTCCTATCTACATTCCATGGATAACTTGCAGTGACCAAAATGTGCAAACCGATACCCAGCCAAAATTAGATGGAAACGGTCAACCTGTAATAAATCCGGATGGAGGAACCTCCCTTAACGGTCCTTGCCGATTACCTGGACAGGTTTACTTGTGGGGCTGGTTCCTGTTAACATCATTTGCATTCAGTGGAATAATATCCAAGGTGACCAAGACAGGCATGCCGAGTATAACCGGATAAGATGGTTACCAATAAATTACTTAGTATTGTAATTTCAGGCTGGCCGGCAGTAGGCAAGACTACCATAGCTTGCAAGCTTGCAGATGAATTTGATATCGCAGTATACAATGGAGGGGACATATTAAAGATGCTTGCTGAAGACAGAGGCTATTCGATTCAAAGAGATGATTGGTGGGACACATCAGAAGCAAAAAAGTTCATGGAGGAACGCAAATCAGACCCTTCCTTTGACAAAAAAGTAGATGAGAAGCTCATCGAGATAGTAAAGAAAGGAGGAGCAGTCATCACAAGCTACACACTGCCTTGGCTGGTAACAGAGGAGTCAATCATCATCAAGTTCTGGCTTCGAGGATCCCCCGAAAACCGCGCCAAGAGAATGGCCAACCGCGATGGCATCAGCTTTGAGGAGGCAAAAAAGATAACCAAACTTAGGGATGAGGAGAATAAAAGGATATACTACAGCCTTTATGGCTTTCGCTTTGGGGAAGATCTGACCGCTTTTGATTATGTTCTTAACACGGATAGGCTATCCCTTGATTCTCTTGTAGAGATATCAAAATTAATAGTTAGGCGGCACATAGGTGTAACACCTTGATAATGCTACCACAGTTGGAGAACCTTACCAAGATAGACGATGATATTACCAATGACAACTACGGCCATTACCCTGATAAAAGACCAATTGAATCGCTTCTGTATTACGGATTAGTGCTTACAGATAAGCCTGCTGGCCCCACAAGCCACGAAGTTGTAGCATGGATGAAGCGCATATTGGAGATAGACAAGGCCGGCCACAGCGGCACACTTGACCCAGGCGCAACCGGCCTTCTGCCAATAGGATTGGGGGAAGGCACTAAGGCACTCTCTGTACTGCTGTTAGGGCCAAAAGAGTACTATGCACTTGCGCGTCTGCATTCACATGTGTCACCAGATAGGATAAGAGGAGTAATGCAGGAGTTTACGGGCGAAATATATCAGCGACCGCCCCAGCGCTCATCGGTCCGACGTGTGACTCGCATAAGAAGTGTCTATGAATTTGACTACCTTGAAAATTATGACAGGCTCGTGCTCATGCGCATCCTGTGCCAGGCAGGCACCTATATTCGAAAGATAATCTATGATATCGGCGAGGTAATATCATCGGGAGCCACAATGGTAGAACTCCGCCGGACCAGAGTAAGCAACCTATCAGAGCAGAACGATGGTCTTGTGCGCCTGCACGATATTGCAGATGCTTATCAGCGTTACAAGGAAAGAAAGGATGAGGAAAAACTGCGTAGACTAATCCTGCCAATAGAGCACTGCCTAGAGGCTATACGGGCCATTACCATACGTGATACTGCAGTTGACGCCTTGTGCCATGGCGCACCACTTGCTGTGCCTGGAGTAATAGCAGTGCCAAAAGACATACGCAAGGGTGAGCTTGTTGGTGTCTACACGCTAAAGGGTGAGATAGTAGGGTTGGCACAGACGGCGATGACAAAAGAAGAGATTGAGCAGAACGTCCGCGGTATAGCGTTTGTCATGAAGCGCATAATCATGAAGCCCAACACCTATCCAAGGGCTTGGCACTCAAAACGCGAACAGCCTACTAATACCTCTATACCGTCAGAGATCGACCTTGACAAGCTCGAAAATGAAAATGTGGATGAATTCTAAGGTTATTTAGAGGGTTTCGCCAATGCCGGGCCGCTTGCGGTCTAGCTTGGCAATGTTCTTTGCAAGGTTTTCGATTGTGCCAGGAATGTGACAGCGGCACATACAATCGTTGCAATCGACATGACTTCCTGCTTTACAATCATCGGATAATCCTTGGGTAGCCAAAAGCAATGATAGAAGCGATATTCCTCAATTTTTAGCTTTGTCTTTGCTACAATTAATATACTGATATGTTAGCTACTGCCTATGTTATGTGATGCCGGGGTCGCCTAGCCCGGGGGGGCGCAAGCCTGGAATTTTCAAACTAGCCAGCTTGTGACCCGTAAGGGTCCCGAGGGTTCAAATCCCTCTCCCGGCGCTTATCTCGAGGATATTAGCGCAGCTTTAAAACTGATGGTTGCAAGAGAAATGCCAAAGTATTGAAAATAGAGGGAGAGATATACTCTTATCATCTAAATGCCCTTGCGATTTTTCTAAAGATGCATTCTCAGAAATCCATTTCCTTTGCCAAGCATCACCTGTCTGCTTTGGAGCATAATTGTCACCAGAGGGATTTGCAAAGACATGCCTTACATATATCCAGACGATGCCATCATTACTAAATGATGTAAATGTAACAATACTGAAAACAATGGAATTGAGTCGTAATTATTTTGTTACCGAATTTCATTAAACAAAGCCTTAACACATAATGGATGATTTCAAAGTAGGGGTATGCGCGATAGAAATCTATAAGAAATTAACTGCATCAATAATAATTACAATAACCATCGCTCTGTTCTTTCCATAATTCTTGAAACCCCTGCCGATGGAGCCATATTTTTAAGAACCGAACGAAAGGTGTCTACTTCCTAAGAAAAATCAAGGTTTCAAACGGAAACTAAACTTTACTATGATTCTTCCTCTAACTGTTGACTACGGGAGCTTATCTCTTCAAAGCAAGTGTGACAAAGCATTGCGCTGTTGTACCTGTAGATCTTCTTTTTGTCGTGATTAAAAAATGAAAATTTTGATAATTCCCCTAAACAATTATCACAGTACTTCTTCAATGCGAAGAGATAACACTTAAAACAATATTTAACTCCTCTGGAGGTATACTCCATATTATGCTCTATATTCAGAATTATAAGTATATCATATGTTAAAAAGGTCTAGATCATATTTCAAAGCATAGAACTTCAATCAAAGCGAATCCACTTATCAGGAGATTAAGTTTAATGATAAGAGAACACATTTGATAATGCTTTGATAGCAAAAGAAGGACCAGCGGCAAGGGATATCCTAGATCTTGTATAGGCAGAATAATAGAAGTAGGAGGAAGCAATTGACTAGGATATTTGGATGATGAGGAGGAGGAGGTGTACTACAATACTCCATATAGACGGGTGATCAGTAGCGCTAATACTATTATGGTCAACTCTAATAATGGCATATTTCATATCTGTGCTGTAATCTGCACTTCTAAATGTGTTGCAACGACTATAGTTGCGCTTGCTCCTGCGAACACCACTGCCGCAAGAGTGAATGTTGCGATGCTACTCGTTGGTTACCGCTCAAAATGTAAACCTTGCCGTCCGCTCCTACCTGGCATGGGATTGGGGAATTATTACTCCTTGAGAGGTTTAGCTGCAGAAAATGTAGTGACTCAATAGATTAGATTTTAAGCTTCATCCAAGCACTAATTGTTTTCTTCCGAATTAACAAAAACTGAATATGACGTTACATCAAACATCTCTTCTCCATCCTTGACTAGTGCAAACAGAGTATAGGTGCCATCATTGTCTACTGCATCCGCAAGATCAAACATGACATTAACAGAATCCCCCTGCCTGGTCCACTTGTCGGCTTCAATTATATCGTAACCGTCCATGGATTCATAATAATACCCTGGAGGTAGGGGCTTAACTACCGCTGCCACAAGCTCGCCTGCAGAATAGGACAATAAGTTCTTGTTCTGCTCATACACGGCACGAGTGGGCATTTCATCATAATAGATGGCAATATGGTCAAGCTCTCCGTCCAAAAGTGTACCTGAGATCTCAATTTCGCTGTCCTCTACGTCTACTTCAAGGCCATAGTTGTTCTCGAAATTCTGGACTAATGCAAGGTAGTACTGGTCATACACTATGCCGATGCTTACATGAGTGTGATGCGGATCTAGGATATTGCTCTTGTGGCCGTCGCTGCAACACTCTTTGTCATTGTACATCATCTCATATTGCAGCTGGTCGATAGTGGACAGCGGCTCTATCTTCTCACATTTTACAAGCATATTCGTAACACACTGCTCATACTGCTCTGGGCTAAAGCCTGCAATTGCGACATTTTGTTGCACACTTCCTTCACCATCATATTGTGTATATGTCATGTAAGGCTTTTCCCCGCTTGTAGTCCAATGAGATATCTGTTTAGTTCTAAAAACATCTTCTGCATGTATTTGCGCTGCCTGGTTGGAGCTCAGCTCAACTGGAGGCAAACCGAAATCTATCCTATCTTTGTTTACCCTGTCGAGTACATGCTGAACAAGCTCTTCTCGGGGCACAGTACTTGGCTGCTGGCTCGAAGGCTGGAGGATCGTAATTGTAGGGTTATCCTTCTGCTGGATTACAAAGTTAGTAATGGGAGGGGTAAACAAAATGATGGATGCAAGGACAAGTACGGCAACCGCTATGCATGTTGCTACTTTGCGGGCACTGGTACTTTTCTTCTTTGGCGATGGTAAAGGCACAGAAACTAAACTGTAGAGGACGCCACACTGGGGGCAGACTGACAATAACGAGCTGTACCTGTAGCCACAAACTATGCAGTCTATATATGAGCTTGTCGTCTGCTAATTACCACATCAGAGTATGTGGAATACTATGTAAATATTTTTTGTGCAAATCATCCTCTAAACGACCTAATATCGACAATTGCGCAAGAGTTCTGAGAAGTCCCAACTGCGATTAGTTATATGAAACTGCTGTATGGGTGGAGCTATGGAATGTTCGATTGTTACTCTGCGTGATGACCGCAATCATATATCTCGGACGGTGATAAAAATGAGGGAGATATTATCCATGACTGTGGGACTACTCTATGCGCGATACTTATTTTTGTAAAAAAGGAAAGAAGTGATCCTTACAGCCTAGATATTTCAGACTTGGGATTATAAATCAGCGCCAAGACCTGTTCGCGGACCTCTTTCTTTTCTATTACTCCTCGATGTGCTATAGTTGTAATCGAACTGTCATTGCGAACGCCCCGCATTTTCATGCAAAGGTGTTCACCCTCTGCTATCACAAGCGCACCCTTTACTCCCATCTGTACAAGCTCATCTGCTATTTGTTTTGTAAGCCGCTCCTGTATTTGGAGCCGGCGAGAATACTTTTCAACTAGCCTTACCAGTTTGGATACACCAAATACCTTGCCGGATGGAATATAAGCAACATGTATCTTTCCAAAGAATGGCAACATGTGATGCTCGCACATGCTGTAGAACTGTATGTCCTTTGCAACGACTGCTTCTGTCTCTTCTGAAAAACTGACATCCAATTGGGCGTCCATCCTATAGCCTCCAAATATCTCTTCATACATGCCAGCTATCCTGTTTGGGGTACCTGCAAGACCTTCTCTGTCTGGGTTCTCGCCAAGCTCTACCAATAATTGCCTAATAAGCTTGGCAACCTTTTTCCTGTTGATATTTTTCTTGTCTGTAGTCATTTTTTTATTTTTATCTAGCTCCTATAATCTTGTGTAGTTGTGGAACGATGCGGACTTGATCGTACATAGGGTAAACGGCATCATAAAAGCCAAAAAGCACATCCAATGTTGGCTCGTCAATTTTATAGCTTGGCTGTATTATAAATCCTGCTAGCTCGGACGGCTTGGCGATTTTGAACACTTCAAGTACTATGCCTTTGAATTCGTTGAGGCTTGATGAGTTTGTCACTACTATTTTGATATACGTAGTCTTGTAGCTGCTAATAGCCTGCCTTAGGCATTCATGCTCATTTTTTAGCAGGTTGCTGTATTGCTTTTCTTGTACTATCTTTGAATCTCTTAGCTTGAGCTCGACCTTACATATGTCAATGTATGGCAAGACCCTGGCAAACCTCCCAGCATCATAGCAAGACGACTCTAAGTAGACTCTCAGCCCTTTTTGCCTGGCGAATTTTGCAAGCTCTATGAGTGCTTCGTACTGCACTAATGGCTCGCCACCTGTGAAATTGATCTTGTATGTGTTTGGCTGAAGGTTCTTTGAGATAATCTCCTTTACCTCCTCAACAGAATAGTCTATTCCGCTGTCCATCGGTAGGGCATAGGGCGTGTCACACCAGTGGCAGTTAAATGGACAGCCAGCCAACCTCACAAACATCGTTTTGGTGCCAAAAAGTATACCCTCTCCTTCAATACTTGTGAATATTTCACTTAGCCTTGTTGTTATCGTGCTTGGTGTGCTTGTTTGTCGCATATTGAGTCTTGTCCTTTATTTGAGCAGTGATAAATGCATTTTTCCTATTTATACACGATTCGCATCGACCACATTGCAAATAATCTTCCTTCACTTTGATGCCATCAGAATAGCAGCTCCACGTCTGGAATATCTTGTCACCTAAAATCTTGTGGCCCGCCTTAGCTAAAGCAGATTTGTCAAGTCCTATGACTGCTGGTGATAATATCATTATTTGCTGCCGTAAACCCGACAGGATGCTATCTGACTCCGCTATATTGAGGGCTTCCTTCAAAGCGGTGACGAATACAGGCCGGCAGTCGGGGTAATGTGGAATATCACCGGTGTGTGCCCCATAAGCAACAACCTTGGCATTGATACTCATGGCCCATGCTGCAGCTATAGTCAGAAACACTGCATTGCGGATAGGAACAACTAAACTGTGTGAAAATTGCTGTGACAGCTCTTGTCTGCTATCAGTCAAGGCATTGCTGCTGTTATAAAGCAATTTCATAAAACTCATATCTGCTACCTTGTGGTCTTTTGCATTTAGCACATTGGCAAAATACTGGGAACGCTCAATTTCCCGTTCTGCTCGCTGGCCATATGCAAAAGTCAATAAATACAAATCATAGCCATCGTTTTCTGCAAGTGAAGCAGCAAAGCATACTGAGTCAAGCCCTCCGCTTACAATGCACACTGCTGCAGGCCTTGTACTGGAAATGGTAGCCAATGCGATCAGATTTGAGCATGCGATTATTAAACAATGGTAGTATATCTTTCAATGATTGTCCTGTATTGAGGATACATCTTGATAAGCTCATTCCTTTTACCAATCTCCCAATCGCTATAGTCAAAGCCAGGTGACACAGTGCAGCCCAGAAGACAATATGATTTCTTATCTGTGAGTGAGGCAGCAAACCAAGTATTCGCCTTTAAAATAACTTGAGGTGCTTCGCCCCTGCTCTTTCCCATTTTAATCTTAGTTAATTTTCCATTATCTATTACATACAGTAACAGTGATCCTCCTGTGTAGTGATGCCACAATTCATCGGACTTAATTCTGTGAAAAGCTGAAAATTGGTCGCCAACTAGCATATAATAGATCGCTGTCGAAATGTATCGCGGCTTGTCGTATCCTTCAATGTTTACCATTGTATCTGCTGTATATGTCTGCTTGAAGTAGCCCCCCTCTGGGTGTTTCTTGAGCTTTAATCTCTTGA
>DATFCN010000048.1:0-11947 GCA_035253045.1 Nitrososphaera sp. | reverse complement strand
TACTCAGCTTTTATCGGTCGGCTAGCTAACTTTATTTCAAATGATATAGATATTTGCCTAGGCGTATGATAAACTGTCGCAGGTAATTGGGTGCGTGTTAATTGTTATAATATAGCATTTATTCTTCTTCTTCTGTTGGTGCAATAGATATTCAAATTATGTGAGCTGATTTATCTACGGACTAATAGGAGGTCAAAATATTGTTAGCGATCTGCAGTCTTCCTGGATGGCTAATCTTACTCTACTTTGCATAAAAAATCGTGTGAACTCGATCTAGTCATCCTGATTGATATTTATATTTCAAGATTTCAGACCAGTGATTTGTATAGGCTCATTTTTTATGGCTAAACAAATCCAGCACAGATCAAAAATTACTTGTCAATAACTTTGGCTCTGCACCTGCCCACGACTTCATATAATTTTATTCTCCTCGAATGTGCGAGGATCGTCTGGAATGTGAGTCATCCCGGTATACAACGAGCAGGTAACGAATGCGAGATAAACCGAGGGCAGAATCTTTTCATAAGACCGGAAAAGCCAAACCTATCCTTTTGGATTAGGCATCGTGGTTTCCTGAATGGGAAGCAAGAGATTGTGAGGTCAGATGGCAAGCTTTAAAAGCTTATATGAATTCGTGTGCAATACTTTCATTATTCCTCCCAGGGTTCATCCGGAGAAGAAGGGAATCAGAGTACTTGGTATTGCTGAAAGTTTTAAAAAACTCAGCAAGAAATCAATCCTTGCAGGGGTGGTTATGCGACGAGACCTCGTAATAGACGGGATGGCATTTGGAACCGCTACGCTAGAAGGAGACGACGCCACACAAAGCATAATTTCGATACACAGGTTGCTTGCAAGAAGGGATATCAATTGCATTCTGATAGACGGCCTGGTAATCAGTATGTTCAACATCATAGACGGTGGGCACGTTGCTGCGGTAACGGGTCTGCCCGTCATCGCCATAACATTTGAAGATTCAATGGGGCTCGAGGACAGCATCAAAAGCCACTTCGACAACTGGCAGGATAAAGTTCAACGATATCACAAGTTGGGAAGTCGCGAGCGGGTGAAATTGAAAACCGGAAAGGACCTTTTCATCCGATGCTGGAGTGTTAAATGCATCCGGGCACTTGCTATACTAAATTCTTTTACCTTGCAGGGATCTATCCCAGAGCCGATAAGAGTGGCCAAGATTGCTGCACGTTCTCATGCTAATGCTTTAAATTATGAGCTGGAAAAGTACTAACATATGTGGTGGGGTGGCAGAGCGGCCATGCGTTCGCCTGCAGATCGCACCAGCGGTTAGCGAATTTATAGGGGTTCGAATCCCCTCCCCACCTCTAAATATACCCAAAAAAATCCTACATTTGTGAGCAAAGTTTGAAAGGGCCTGATCTAATTTGACTTTTTTATTGCTACTAGTACCTTTTAATCCAGTGCTCTTCATGCCTGCCAAGTCAGGTTCCGAGAAGAAACTAACTTAAATTACGCCGACAGACTTTGCAAGCTCAAAGGCCGATTTTTTGTCCAACCTGACTTTGCTTAAAATTGTATATCTATCGGGCCGAAGCGCCTGGGCCCCTACCAATGCATTCACCACATGCTGTTCGGTTAGTCCAATCTGTTGTGCCTTAGTGGGTGCACCGATGTTTTCCAGCGTCTGTACTATCATATCCCAGTCAAGGCCGTGCAGTTTTGCCATCATTATCGTACCTAGGCCGACACGTTCGCCATGCAGTCCGAAATCAGAACCAGCAATGTATTCTAGCGCATGGCTGAAAAGATGTTCAGCTCCTGAGCATGGTCTGCTGCTGCCAGCAATGCATGCTGCAACTCCTGCGCTTATGAGTGCTTCAACTATTGTACGTATACTGAATTGGTTTTTAGAGTTTAGTTTCTTTGATTCCTCTAGTATTATCTTTGCACTCATGAAGGCCAAATTGGCTGCATAACCTCCAAAGTACTCCCCCTTGTCATCGCGTGCAAGCTCCCAATCCTTCACCGCAGTGATCTTTGCAACCAGGTCCCCGCAGCCACCTGCCAGAAGTCGGGAAGGCGCCTCCAGCATCAGTCGAGTATCTGCAATTACCGCAATGGGTGTATTAGCTCTTATGGAATGGGGTTTATTTGTACCTCTTATAGAAACAAAGGGGCTTGAGATCCCATCATGGGATGCTGATGTTGGCACACTTAGAAAAGGTTTGCCGATCTTAAAGGCTGTCATTTTGGCGACATCGACAGATCGTCCGCCACCAAAACCAATTACAAAATCGGGCGGTTTGTCTGCCATCTTATCCTTGAGCATTTTAACAATATTCACTGACGCATGGCTTGCGATGTATTCCGAGCGTTCTAAAGAGACCTTTTGAAGAGAAGAGTTTAGTTCATCCCCTGCCTTTGATTTGACTGTCCGACCAGTAACAACTGCAACCTCGAGTGCCGATTGATTAAGCGTTTTAATAAGCGTCCCGACCTGAGAAACTACGCCCTCACCTATGAGTATCTTTCTCGGCAACTCCATGAGGTGCGTCTGAGGAGAACTCAATTAGGAAAACCTGTATATGGCAATTAATTAATCTTGCACCCTGTTTATAGGGACATCTTAATGTAGACAATTCCAAGTAGCTATGTTTGTGCCCCGAGAACCTTGAGGGGTTTTCCGTCGGGTCCTCTAGCACGCTAACTCCGTGATCTGCGTCTCTAAAACCGTATCATTATCATTATGGTCATTCCTGCCAGTTGTAAATCAAAGAAACTCGGCCCGATGTGCGAGTTTAGAATTCAGTATGGCTCGGTCAGTTCACTCAGTGAAGGCGTTCGTCTGAGCAAGTAGCGATGATTTGAACTGGGTTGAGTTTTCAAGTTTATATCTGTGACCGCCAGTAATGTGGGGGCCGCATTCAATGATGGACCGGCTGTGATAAATGTTCTAGGGTGTTAAATGTGTAGCATGGTTCAGATGTTGAGATGTGACTGCATTCCAACTCAAACCAGCATTTTTATCCTCTTCAATCCTTGACTTGGGCCAATGGAACAAATACTTAATACCCGGCATCATTGTAAGAGATGTCGTTACCCTTGACGGAGACTCTCCATCTGACACTCATCTAGGTATTACATTCATGCAACGTAAACCGCCTTCCTCTTATGAATCTGGTAGCCAAAATATCATGGCAGTAATACTGCAAAGTCTGCCTCAAGAGGCTAACTTAACAAAAATTGAATATGAAGGTCCTTGCATTGCACTTTATTCTAAGAACCCAACCTACTTGCTTCGTAACAATCAGCTTGTCCTAAACATGGTCAACAGCATAAAGAAGCGTATAGTTATCCGTTCAGACGAGTCGCTACGGCTTTCTGAGAAAGAGTCGCTCAAGGTTATTGCAGAGATCATTCCAGCAGAGAGCGGGCTTACAGGTACATTCTTCGATCCAGTTTTAGGTGAGGCCATAATCTTTGCTAAGAAGCCATGGACCATTTTGCACGACGGAGAGGACTTTGATCTTTCGGAAAAAATAGGCTGGAGAGTCAGGATCAGAAAAGCTCCAGAAAACTTGTTGCCATTTGAAACACTCTATAGCATATTGGGTGAAGCCGTGGGCCAGCGCACGAAGTTCTATCGAGAAGTAGGAGATAAGATTTTTCGACCTAAATTGACAGAGGACGCCGAAGCGAGTCTTCTCACCTTAGGAGGTTTTGCGGAAATAGGTAGATCGTGCATGCTGGTTGAAACACGCGAAAGCAAGATTATTCTTGACTGTGGACTCAATATGTCTGCAACAGATTCACTCACAGCAGTCCCTCGATTTGACATCGCAGGGATAAGTATGGAAGATTTGGATGCGGTCGTGGTCAGCCATGCGCACTTCGATCATACTGGCTTCCTCCCATCGCTGTTCAAATACGGGTACAGCGGCCCAGTATACTGCACGGAGCCGACTCTATTGCTCATGAGTATACTCCAGCGGGACTATGTTAGGCATTTGGGGAAAGATGCATTATATTCCGAACAAGACATCGATAAGTCAATAGCGCATAGTATAACACTTCTGCATGGTATAGTAACTGATATTTCGCCAGATGTTAAGCTTGTGCTTTCAAATTCGGGACACATTCTAGGATCAGCTTCAGTGCATCTCCACATTGGAAATGGCGAGCACAACCTAGTCTACACAAGTGACATGAAGTTTGGCAAGACGCTAACCCTTGAAAATGCTACGTGGAATTTTCCACGCGTTGAGACTATGATAATTGAAAGTACATACGGAGGCAAAGAGGACATAATGTGCCCGAGAGAACAGGCGGAGAATAATCTTCTTACCGCAATTGAAACTACAGCTGCTGCAGGGGGTCACATTTTGTTGCCAGTGCCTGTGGTCGGCATTTCACAGGATCTGATTCTTCTCCTTGACAGGTTTACAAAGGTTGGCAGGATTAAGACCAACGTGTTTGTGGAGAAGATAATATCTGAAGCTACATCTGTTTACGAGGCATACCCAGAATTTCTTTCACGGGATCTCGGCAAATACGTATTGGAGTCAGAAACAAGCCCATTTGGGCCACAATTTTCAATAGTACAATCAGAGACACTAAAGATTGGTGAACCTACAGTGGTCCTTGCTCCTTCGTCTATGCTCCTTGGAGGTCCATCCGTAAGTTATCTTAAGCAAATAGCGAATGACCCAAACAGCACACTTATCATGCTATCATATCAGTCGCTTAATACTCCTGGCAGAGCTCTACTGGACGGTGCTAATCAAATCGACGTGGGAGGTGAAACTCTTGACATTCATTGCCACGTCAAAAAGATTGATGGTCTTGGTAGCCATAGTGACTATAACCAGCTCATGGCCTATGTTATGCGGCTACGTCCAAAGCTTCGGCGAGTGCTCATCAACCACGGTGAACGGGCAAAGGCACAGAACTTAGCAAGTATGATAAATAAACAGTTTAGAATCCAGACGCAGCATCCTTTAGTACAGGAAGCAATAAAATTATTTTAGATCGTACATGCCACGCCAGATTTTTACGCCAGATGGAGTAATGACAATGCGCTCCTCGCCTAGCCTTGCAATATCGCCACCGGTTGACTGCGCGTATGAGTAGAGGTCTTCAACAACCTTTCGTAATTCTTCCGGATCCTTCTGTGCAAGCGGAGTCACTCTTATGATCAGAATCATATGTTTTTTGATATCTTCCTTCAGTGCTGGGATATCGGATATATCGCGCAGTGTGCTTGCCTTTAAGTAAACCGGTGTCTTCTGGGTCTGCATATAATACCTATCTTCCGCGAATTGCACTTGAGCTTGTCAAATGTAATCAATAGTCATGATGGTCAACTCTAGTTAACCGAATAGTCGACTTTAACTCCGTGACCGTAAATTTTGGAAATTCGCTCTGGACAATGGGAGGAATTTTCTCGCTCATATACGCACTATATCAATCTCCTGATTGCTAGCTGGCATAACTGTAACATCATTCTTGTTACCGTTGTCAATTACTGATACCTTGGAGGGAATATCTCTAGGAGCATCAGAGTAACGTGCCGCTATTGCTGCGCACTTTAGCAACAATGAAGAGTCATAGTTTTTGCAGCGCAATATACATGTCGGCCCAACAAAGTCCTTTACCTCTATGATGATATCATCCTCACCTGCGAGTGCTCTTATAAGGTCATTTTCCTCCCTATTCCTGCCCACAACGAACTTGGCATCTGGGGTAACACGGAAATGCCTACCGACCTTCAAAAGCTCAACATCATTAAGGCTTGGCACCTTAGTCGAGTGATCTATGAGGTCCTTAATCCGCTTTGAGAAGGCAGGATCCGTTAATAGACAGCCGCCAGCGGCATTGGGTGGCTCAAATATGCCGAACTGTTTTGCAAGGGCTAGTTGCGACTTCCTTGACCTTCCTTTGATATCGCTCATGTCTTCTCTGTTTATTAATCCCCTCGTCTCTGCCTCCGTCCGTGGGAGGTGCTTTGCAGATAACGGGCGTACAACCTTGCATTCCATACCCGTCTCTTTTTCAATGATGTGGAGTGCTCGGTGATTTTGGCTCATAGGGCGTTGAAACAACACCTCCCCAGTAATTACAAAATCAGCGTTTGTTTTTTTCATCTGCTCCTTGGCAGCGTTGTACATCATGCCTCTACAATCTATGCATGGATTCATACCAGAGCCATAGCCATATTTGGGATTCTTGAGCATACGCAGATACTCTTCGCCTAAGTACACCGTACTTAATTTGATTCCGAGCTCGTCGGCTACCTCCTTGACTCTTTGACCACAACCTTTGCCACAGTCAAAGTCACAAAAAGGCGTCTTCACAGCAACTGCTTCTACGTCAACGCCTTGCTCCAGCATGATCCTAACAGCTAATTGACTGTCAAGACCACCAGAAAGCAATGCCACTGCTTTTGGGCGTCTGTCCTCTGCCATTCCCTGACCGTCTTGCTGTGCCATAGCTGGCAGTGATGGAGTCCAGGCTATAAAAATGATATGTGCCCCGCCTCTGACTCACACGCTGTCATTGATTAGCCATAAGCTTTGTCCTCTGCGTGCTCTTTAACGGGGTAGCTTATCTTTGATTTCATACTATTTGTCTTTTATGATGGCAAGTAAATTTATCTCAAATGCTGCCACAGGGATCCTCAATCTGAAGTTTTCAAGCGCGAGGGGATTAATTTCTCCTATTATCCCAATAGATCTACCATCGTAAAGCACCTCGGCACATCTTCCTTCCATGAACATATGGTTTGTCGACGGCTTCGTAGTTGCTTCTTTACCAAAACAAGACCTTAATAGTGCCTGCATGGATGATTTTATCTCTGTATAACCTACCTCTGTATGTGCGATGACTGCACCGATGCTCCATGTCTCTTCTATCGTTGCCTTTGGTTTAACAAATGTCTTACCTATCTCGAACAATTTCTGAGGATACTGCTCATGAATGTTGTAAGAGAGAGACTGAAGAAGCATTGGAACAAGCGAATCACGTAAGATTTCGTGCTCTGTGCTCTTCGAGCTCTCTACAGAGAGTCCATTATCCCCTGGTACACCAAAGGCATTATACTGCACTTGTCTGCTTGTTAGCAAAAAGTTGAGGGTTTCAATCATGCCCAAGCCGATCATAGTCTCCCTAATTGCGTTAAAATAGACGGAAAAAGAATCCGATTTCCCTGCAGTTGGCGAGTTCGGGAATTTTGGCTCCAGGTTGTAGACGCCATATCCTATCGCCACCTCCTCTGAGATATCTGTTGGATCCGTGATATCTATTCTATAGCGGGGGACAGTACAAATAATTTTTCTCTTCAGTGCTTTTGCATCGAGCCTGCTTTTCTTCAGGCAGGTAATCATCTGTTTCTTGTCAAGCGTTAGGCCAAGGATAGTATTAATATAGCTTGTATCTACCGAAATTGCTTTTGGCTTCAGAATTGGTGTTTCTATCTTTTTTTTGCCTGCCTCAATACTCACACTTCTTATTTCAAATCCTGCGTCGTAAAGTGTGACTGCAAGTATTGCTACAAGATCTTCTGCCGTCTCTGGGTCTGTCCCGGTCACCTCCACGAACAGATTGCGGCACCTGTCGCTAACCTTAGTTGCTTGTCCATTTACTATAGGTGGTAATGAAAGAACCGTGTCATTGCTATCAACGATGATAGGATATCTATTAAATTTGGACAAGATATGACTATATTGCTTACCAATCTCTAAATCTTCCAGTATATGCTTTATTGGGAATTCTGAAGATTCATTGAGAGGTCTGAACGTATAGTCTCCACCTACGATTTTATATTTGACGGGGAAGCGGATGACATCAAGATTATGGATACCGATAGATGCTTTCTTACGCCTTCTGCCCACGCCGTTGTGAAGGTCTTCTTGCATTGCTATCAACTGCTTTAATGTTTCCTCGTCTAGTTCCCCATTCATTGCCACAAATGCACTGATGTAAGGTCTCACCTTGCCGACCGCACCTTCGACGGTTACTCCTAGTCCACTTTTTCCAGCTAGCTTGAATTTTGGCATTCCCGTCTCAATTTCAAGCAAGCCACGCAATGCCCTTGCCACTCCATAATCAGAGGATAGGTCCGGTCTGTTTGGATTGTATTCAACTCTGATCACATCTTTATCTGCATCTTCAATATCTAGGCCAACAAAGGGAAGCGCATCAACAACCTTATCGATTGCAATACCTGGAATGAGTTTCTTCAACCGCTCAAATGTGATGCTTACAACTGGCACCTTGGCACGCTCCTGAGCCATGCAAGTTTATTACCATATAATTCGCGCACGTCGTCTAAGCCAAAGCGCAACATAGCAATTCTTTCTAGGCCGCCGCCCCATGCAAGCACAGGGTTCTTGATGCCCAGGGGCTTCGTGACCTCAGGCCTCAAAATACCCATCCCGAACAGCTCGACCCATTTTTCCAATTTTTCATTATAGACCATACTCTGTAGGGACGGTTCTGTATATGGAAAGAATGTTGGCCAAAACTTTACGCGCTTTATGCCCATCTTGGCATAGAATTCTTTCTGCAGGCCCATTAGCTCACGGAGGGAAGCATTCTGTGCAGTTGCAACTCCTTCCACTTGGTGAAATTCGGCAAGGTGTTTATATGAGAGCTTTTCATTTCTGAAAACCTTCCCTACTGAGAAGAATCTGCCCACCTCCGACCTGACCTTTGCAAGATGGCTGACGGTTACAGGCGTTGTATGAGTACGGAGGACTAACCGCTGACTTTCCTTAACCTCCCAATGCCGATTCCATCTTTCTCTGTGGACCTTAGAAACTTTAAAGATCTGATCTTTGCTTGCTGACATTGATTGTGTATGACCGGATATATAGAATGTGTCTTGCATTTCTCTCGCAGGGTGATCTTGAGGTGTAAATAATGCGTCAAAGTTCCAAAAGCTTGATTGAATTACAGGACCTTCTATCTCTGAAAATCCTAACCCAATAAAGATCTCTTTGACCTCTTCAATAATTTCGGTCAAGGGGTGGCTCCTTCCTGGATAAATGACTGGTGTAGCTGCTTCTACGTCAAGGGCACTGAATCTAGTCTCTCTCCACTTACCTGAGGTAATAGCTTCTGTTGTAAGGCGGCGCTCCAACTTTTCCTGGTTTAGCTTTGGGATAATTTGTCTTGCTGCATCTGTAAGCGAAATTCGTATTTCTTTATCTTCCTTGATCTCCACATAATTCGGTCGCTTTTTCAACTGCTCGAGAACGTCCTTTTCTGTTTTTGTTAGTTTTGCAATTTCTCTTCCTCCGCCTATATTTGCGATGAAGGTCTCTTCTGGAGATTCCTTGTTTGCAAGCGGAGTCGGTATCATTTTACCTTCAATGAGTTGAATCCATTGGTTACGCCTTGCGCCTGCAATAGCAGCATTTATCTCTTCATTCTTTATGGCACCGCTGGCAAGCACTTCAGCAATTGTGGCATTACCTTGCTTCAAAGAATTTACTAATCTTCTTTCAGGGAGCCCCTTTTTCGCTTCTTCCATACCCTGAGAGCTCATTAATACCCTCGGTGTTGATATTTGTTCAACTGAGATAAGATTCTTAAATTTTAGCCACTCTATACCTCGTCTGATCTGGTCCATAGACAGGTCAGTGCTAGTAACAAGGGAGTCAGCTCGAACGTTGTCCTGATTAGATAGAGAGTTGAGTATCGACCGTTCGATTGAATGAAATGCCTGCGTCGATGTCATTAGTCAAGGTTGTGAGAGTGTAAGACTTTTTAAACGTTTAAAGCAATGTTGCTCTTGCAAGGATGGATTTAGTCGACCATAACGATCGGAATCATTCTAATAATAATGATGATGATAATAGTACTGCTACCTTCAAGGTAACTCCTTGGGAAGTTGAAGGCGATGTTGATTATAGTAAGCTTATCGTAAAGTTCGGAACACAACCTCTAACGCCTGTTCTATTGCAGAAGATAAAGGAGATGACCGGCGAAATTCATCCACTCTTAAAATCAGGTTACTTTTTCTCTCATCGGGACTTCGATTGGATTTTAGACAAGAAGACAAGCGGAGAAGGCTTTTATCTTTATACTGGGCGGGGGCCCTCTGGAATGATTCACATGGGGCATCTGCTGCCATGGATCTTTACAAAATACTTACAGGACAAATTTGAGTCAAAATTGCTGTTCCAGTTGACAGATGATGAAAAGTTTCTCCACGGTCATGACAAAACTATGAAGGAAATTGAGCGATATACTTTCGAAAATATCTTGGATATCATTGCTATTGGATTCGATCCAAAAAGGACGAAGATAATTGTGAATACACGGCATATTCAGCATCTATACCGAATTGCAGTAGAAGTGGCAAAGCGCATCACATTCTCTACGGCCAGGGCGGTGTTTGGATTCTCCAATTCCACCAATATAGGGATGATAGGCTTTCCGCCTATACAGGCTGCGCCTTGTTTCCTTCCTTCTATCATCGAAGGCAAGAACGTGCCTGTATTGATACCCGCAGCAATCGACCAAGACCCATACTGGCGCATGACACGAGACCTTGCCGAAAAGATGAATTATTACAAACCTGCTCAAATACATAGCAAATTCCTGCCGGGGCTTGGTATGCTAGGCAAGATGTCATCCTCCAGGCCCGAGACCGCGATTTTCACCACAGA
This sequence comes from Nitrososphaera sp., assembly GCA_035253045.1. Lineage (GTDB taxonomy): Archaea > Thermoproteota > Nitrososphaeria > Nitrososphaerales > Nitrososphaeraceae > Nitrososphaera. Next base: position 1,298 of record DATFCN010000048.1, on the reverse strand, counting down.
CGAACCAGAAGTAGTTGATAAAAAAGTGTCTTCGGCTTTTACTGGAGGCCAAGCAACTGTAGCACTTCAGAGGCAGCTCGGAGCGAATGCCCTCGGCTGCCCGGTTTTCTGGTACTTGCGTTACTTCTTTGACAATGAAAAACAATCAGACGAGCGGATGCTGAGATGTAAGAGTGGCAACCTTTTGTGTGGAGAGTGCAAGTCAGACCTGTCGAAAGGAGCTAAATCTTTTATCATAGAATTCAAGAAACGACGAGAAAAAGCCAAGGATGTCATCGACAAGTTCATGTATGACGAAAAGCCGTTTACGACATGAAAACCCTAGAGTTTGAGTGCGATGATCAGTATGAAGCAGAAAAACTTGCGAGCCTCATGTCGGTACAGAAGGATAATACAGTTTGGGTCTCAGGGGTCGAAGCAGTGGTTGGCAACGAGATCGTAGTGCAGTTAAAGGACAGGTCATCTCATTCTGTACTGCTCAAGGATGAACAAACTGTAATCAAGCTCAACACATTCCTGCAAGAACTAATAGGAGGAAGAATAAGCATACAATCTAGTAGCTATCTTGGGCCTGTCACAGGAATAACAATTCTTGATTAGCGCAGTTCTTTGTTCATCTCATCCGTAAGTATTTCTTGTACCTTTGCGAAATAGAGTGCGGTGGAGTATGGCATCATTGGCATGTATTCTTGGATGATTTGCATGACATACGGAACTGCTCTTTTTGAGACATCCAACTTGAACTTCATCCACAATATTCTGTCTTGCTCGAAGTGAATCTTGTCTTTAAGATGTCGTGGAACGACCTCCTTTGATCTATCCTCAACGCGCTTGTACCAGTATGCCAAAACATCTGGGTCAAGTCCTTCACGGAGGTGCTTTACACCAGATACTATCTTATCTGAAGCATAATCTATAGGAGATTCTGAGTACATAACGAAGTCTACAAGCATCATAATAAAATTTTGATACTCAAATTTTGCTTAGCATTATATGCATATTGATGAATAATGCTATTTTTGACCGTTGTTAAGCGTCTATGTCCACATGCAATAAGCGCGTCGAGGTCACGTGCACAGGTCTATATGGCTATAATGCAACATATACTATAGGTAAAAGGGATGTCATTGCCGTCGTCACGTTCACCAACTGCAAGTGGCTTCATTAAATCAATTGAATCTGGCTCAAAGCACCTTATTATCAAGCGCTTTACACTGCGCTATCCTGAACAAAAGCTCAAATTTGTAGGAGATGGCTACCAATTTGATCCAAAGAGGGGCGTAGGCATTGCAGGTTAT
>DATFCN010000047.1:0-17554 GCA_035253045.1 Nitrososphaera sp. | reverse complement strand
TATCTTGTACGTACAGACATACATATGCGTACGCATGGATAAATCGAATAATAGCTATGAGTCCCTGCAGATCTCTAATTATTCACGTAAATATGCCGCGCATGAAGGGCATGAAGGGCATGAAGGGCATGAAGGCAAGATGGATATAATCAAGGAGGGTCAGCTGCTGATCCGTTCAGGGCCACAGAGCAAGGGTATCGAATCATAGAGACCACATGGTTTGCAAGCTTCTTCTCATACTCACGAAATTGCCCATCTGTAACCACCAGCTATCGATAACAGATCATCGTATGTTATTATTCCCTTTGGCTCATGGGAGAACAGAAGTTCATGAAAATCATGTCTCGTGCTTCCAATATAGAGAGGAGCAGATATCACATTCTCTATGTACTCCATCAATGCCATGAGTTTTGACAGGCAATAAAAAAGTCTATCCTCCATTATTACCTTGAATTCTTAAATGCAGGGTTTGGGATGTATATGCCAACAAAGAGCATACAATGAGTAGAAAAAAAAAGATGTTAAACAAGAGGACAGTTATAATAGTGTCTTGTCTAGCTACAATACCCCTGACTGTATTTTTAGTTGCTGTAGCTGATCGTAGAAGAAGACGGAGTAAATCGCAAGAACCAAATGTGTTTTTAAGCCATACGAACTCACAAGTGAATGTCGTTCGTACTAGTACCGCTACTATTACCACAGCGTCCCGTCAGCAGCAACACAATGAAGAAACACACTCACTGTCTCCTCTACTTCAAGGATCTAAGACAATAGAAGCGACACCAACTGCTATAGCTACGACTTCTACCAATATACATAATGGAGAGAAAGAAGAGGATATTGCCACTACTACATCCCCTCTGTCAGTAGCAGTATTGTATCATCCACGAGAGCCTTTTACTACGGAGAATAATACTATGAAAAGCTCTTCTTCTGAAACCTCAAAAGAGGAAGAACTAGCGAGGTCTGATGATGCTAAAAAGGCAAGAGAATCCTTGAGAGAGTTGATTGTCTCAGCCATCAAGGACGCGAAGGATTCTGCAAAAGGAAGAGGAAAAGAGCTAAAAGAACAAACGGGTAAAATTGCTGATACAGTTGATAAAAATACAGTTGATAGAAAGAATATTCAACCCCCAAGAAATAACTTGGATACCTTGCTTGGTCTCTTTGAAGAGACTATAAAGGAGATCCGTAAGGAATACTATGACGAGCAGATAAAATTGCTCGATAGCTACAGAGATCTCTTGCAGACACAGATCAAGGTTGTGAATGCAAGACGTAGAATGGCAGGCAAATTAAAACCTGGGGCTTGATACACATTCTCTACCTTTCCAACCTTTGTGTTTGAAATTAGTTGCAACTATATACATATACACTGTATGTGGTCTATTTGCTCTAAAAAAATATGCATATGCAATATGTAACTGCTCGGCAAATGCATCATGAATAATGCGATTGCTCCAACAATCGAGGAAGCTCTGTTAATAGCCAAGATATAAAGAAAGTGTGTCCTCGTGCATTATACAAAGAATCTAGCGCGTATGAATGAAGAAGACTTGAATTGATTTAAATCTGTCTGTATGAGATCTTTCTCTGTATCTCCTTGAGTACACAGAAGGATGTCTCAATTTCTTTGGCTGAAAGCTCCATATTAGCAGGGAAGGATCTGCATGGCACTATAATCATCAACTACCGAGGAAGATTTGATACGGTGGTTGTAAACTCCCAGATAGAGAACTCAAGTGACATATTTTCATATACTAGTCTCAATGGAAAAAATATCAAACATCCCTATGCACGAATGTCGATGTTTAAGTCAGAGCTCGCAGGCAACACCACCATTAACTTTACAGCAACTACTAACCATGTTCCTACTGGTGAATATACCAATGCAAAATTCCGCGTCTCAATAATACAAGAGCACAAAGAAGTGGTAAGTGATATTGCCTTTACAAAGATATTAAAGGCTTAAGCAAAGTTCTCGACAATGTCGACGCTACCTTGCATGTGTGGATGGGGTTCGCAGTGATATGCGTATTCTCCAACTTTGGTGAATGTAAACTCGAAGGTTTCGCCGGGCATCACAACTGAGCCCAGCTGCTTTGTTGAGTCAAAGTCTCCATTAATAAGATCAACATATCCGTCATCTGTAGTTACAGTATGGCCAGTGAGATCCGTGTTGGTCCACACTACCTTATTTGATACGCCAATGACGCCACGAGACTCCTTGGGAACAAAAAACTGGCCATTGGTTGGAAGAGAGGCACCTTCTGCAATGGTCACCTCTGTAGTTTCTGGAGGATTAGTCACTTCCTCTGGCAGAGTAGGTTTTGCACTCGCTTGGGGAATGTAGACAAACTGGTAATAGCCCATGCTTACAGCGACTGCAATAACAAATGTAATGACACTTATGCCGCCTGCGTGGTTTACCATGTCTCGATCATGAAAATTAATACTTTCACATATAAAGCTTGGTTGTCAGAGAGCGTTTCCTTCTTGGCCCTCCTTGTTTGGGGTCGATGCAGGGTGAGTATGGTCGGATGCCTGACTACTGGTCTTGCTGGTGTTTGACGTTGCTCCAGACATTGCATGCTCTTGTTGTTGTTGTTGTTGCTGCTGCTGCTGATGATGATGGTTCTGCTGCTTCTGTGCAAGCTGCGCGACCTGGTCGGAACTTACTCTAGTAGTCACGGACGAAGGAGCTGCCATTGGTTTTTGTGCCTCACCTGTGGTTGGTGCAGGTGCAGGTCTAGGTGGACTGGGCGCAGCTACAGGCTTGGATGGGGTTGGCGGTACAGGCCTAGGAGGAGGTGCCTTTGCACGTGCCCTTCCGTATCTGTAGACATGAAACATTGCTGCAAAGACTAGCATCATTATACCTATTATAAAGAGGGAGTAATTTTTCATCCCTTGGAGTACTGCGTAATATGCAGAGATGTTGAGATAGACTTGGAAAGCAAGCAGTATGATAAAGAGTCCATATAGCCACTTTTGTGAGAGATTTATTGAGCCTTTGGCCGGCTTCTTGGGTTGAAGCTTTGCGTTTGCTTCCGAATGTTTGGCAAGTTTGATTATCATATAGGTAAACCCAAAGGACAGTGGAACGAGCAATATCATAACTAAATAAAAGAATATAGGATCAATTACCAATCTTTCAAGTAATGCCTTGTTTCTGTCAGGGTCGATATAGAACCCCCAGTAGGTAGTAACAATGATCTGCGCAAGGCTCGTAATGCCTAATGCAGTGATAATAGGTCTATCCTTCCAAGAAAATTTCTTGTACTTGTCTATAAAGGGGACGATCAGTAGCGCGAAAATGAACAGTCCGGGCCAGGCGACACCTGTGGTAAACTTGTCATACATAGTGCGCAAAAATGCATAGAGACCAGTAAGATACCATTCGGGAACAGTGATGCCTGGGGGTGTGTCTGGTTCAAAAGGCAGGCCGAGACCAACAGGGAATACGCCGCCTGTCAACATAATTGCTCCTGAGATTGCCATTACCATTGGGACATCGAATACGAGAAATCGAGGAAAGTGCACCACCATGAGCCCAAGAAGAGCTATAGGCAGCATGAATACATGAAATGTGTAGAATCTCAGGATGAAATCATGAAATCCTGCGCCAAAGAATGCTTCCCGCATCTGCGGGCCTAGGACAGGTATTGAGTTGGTCAGAGAAGCAGCAATAGATATTGCTAGTTCTGCACGCTCACTAAAGATAATGTCATAACCAGTGAAGGCTTCGAGAATCGTCAAGACGCCAAGAATGATGCCTGTAACCCAGAGTATCTCATTTCTAATTTTGTAACGACCGCTAAAGTACTGATAGTACATATGAAGAAGCGCCATCATGACCATCGCATTTGATGCATGATAATGAATATTGCGTATATGGAAGCCGTAGGGGATGGTGTCGTTTATGTTCTGGACGCTGCGCCATGCCCTGTCAAGTATAGGTTCATACCACAACATGAGTAGCGCGCCAGTAATACCTAGGATAATGAAAATGACAAAAGTTAGCATGCCAAGGAAACCAAGTGGGCTGACAAACCTTCCAGGGAAGGTAAACTTCATGCCCATGAATATCGTTCGCTCTACGCCGGCATATACCCACCGGACGAATCTTACAAAGCTATTTTCATACGTTAAGGTAGCGCCCATATCCAACTATTCCATTTGCATTAGGGTCCCATGTAGGGGGCAATATCAATAAATCTCCGTTAGAATCAACTTCAAGGTCAAGCTTTGGAAGAACGTTTGATGGTGGTCCCTGGAGTGAGGCAGGTCCTGCAAAAGCTGCCCCTGTATTCGGGTCGTACATGCTTCCATGGCACGGGCATTCACCCCTCTTTCTACCCTCCTCTGGCCAATATTTCCAGAGGCACCACAAATGCAGACAGACCATGCTATATGCTCTGAAAGCAGAAGCATCATTCTTGTCGCCGCCAAGCTCCTGGGGCAGCCTAATTAACTGCCACGTGCGGAATGCTTCGTTGTTTAGGGCAGCATCATCGCTCTTGGGATAAATGATAACTTCTGAATGATTAACCTGGAAGGAATTTACGTTGACAACTGTTCCATCAGCAAGTTCCGCTTTAACCCTCTCACTTTGATTGCTTGAAGGGTTTGGCAAGAATTTGCCCCAGTCAACAAAGGGTGTAAAGGTCATGACAGTACCCGCAGCCGCCATCAACTTTAGAAAATCCCGCCGCGAGACTCTTCCTCCAATTGCAGGAGGGGATTGCGCCATACCTAACAAAAATGAATCTTTGATAATTAATAAACCTTTGGAAATTTAATTCCCACATAGAAAAAACAAGAGATGGTCTCTTATAACATTGCCAATTCTCAAGAATAGATATGATGATATGTTTTTATGATAAATTTAAAAATATTCTTCATCTATGCTATCCGGCAATTTGCTCAGACCAAGAAGTGCCTTCCAACTTGGCATATTTTATGTATGCGCCAGTCTTCTCAATATCTGAGACCTTGGCCCTTTGCAGATTTGCTTCGACAAGTATCGTTTGCATCATTTTACTCCCTGTAAAGTCTGCATCCTGTAAATTGGCCCACATTAGGTTCGTTTTAATCAAGTTGGTGTTAGTAAGACGAGCTTGTTTCATTTCCGCATACATCAAGAGCGCTTCACTGAGGTTGGCACCTTGAAAGTCAGCGCCATTTAGGCTCGCCTGAACTAAATTTGCTCGAGTTAGGTTCACATTGACAAAGCTAGCCCTGTCTGCAACCATGCCGTTAAGAAACGCGCCAGATATATTCCTGCCTGAAAAGTCTTTATCGCTAAAGTCCAGTTTCAATCGGAGGTTCTGGGCATTCATTCTCCAAGAGTTAAACTCTTGGATCTTACCATCATATAGCAGATTAAACCCTTGTTCCTGTGCACTTGACATGTCGTTGGACATTTATCTTTTATATATAAATATAAAATATATGCCTGCTTGTCAAGCAGGTGTACTCCAAGGATTTATACCCCATTGGTAACGTAATGCATCTATGAGTCCTTCAGCATATCCGATGCTCAATACGGCCAGTTCAAACTTGCCTTGGCGAAGGAATACCTCAGCGTCTGCAATATAACATTCAGCATTTTCGAGTGTCTCAGATACACCCTTGTTGCTTTTAGTGCCATCAAGGATAATCTTGCGTATCTCCTGGACAGCCTGCTTGGCTTTTGGAGAATACCGCTCAACCATCTGGGCCTCAATTCTACTAGCACTTTGAGAATTGTCAGTTGGCTCATCTAGAGTATGCGTAAGTGAAGCAAGTGCTTGAGTTTCAGTAAAGTGAAGCGCACCAGTAACAATGACCGAGTGGGGGCCGATGCCAAATTGCACTTTCATGAGCGACTTGACCTTGCCTGAGGTGATTTCTTGATCTTGCACTCCTACTCTCGAGGCAACTACAGCAAAGGTGTCTTCAGAAAAAATATGGTGTTTCTGAGTTCGTTCAGCATCCAATAGCATCTCAAACACAGAAGGCGGATCAAGAAAAAACGGCTTCTTGCTCTCATCGTTATAACTATACTCTGTCAAAATCAGCGTATGGTTTCCAACAAGAAGGTTTTGAAAAAGAGTGTTATAGACAGTAACAGCTGAATGGAGCTCAGACATCATTGTAACCATCCTGCCAAATTTGTAGGCATGCAGCCCACTCTCTCCAATCGTAGAGGAAATGCCAGAAGCAGAGTGGAGAATGGCAGTCTTGACTGAGTTTCTGGCAGCTCTTGATCGAAGCTCGCTGTGGGTAGTAGCGATAAGAGGATCGCCATAAGTCACAAGAGCTACATCTTTGGTCCTGGCCGCTTCTATGATATCCTTACCGTCTTCTACAAACCATCTTTGTACCGGTTTGGTTTGCAATCCAAGCAAAGAATTTATGCCCTGTATATCTGCCTCAGAAAGGGCGCTGGTGAACCTTTCAATATATACGATTTCGCATTTTCTCAAGACATCTAGTGCGGCAATACTTAAACCGCGGTAACCATCAATTCCAGTTCCGACAAACCATAACATATATGCAGGATGGAGAGGCAGTCGTCGCCTATATTACTCCTTTTTTTCTTTCTTCTTCAGATGATGTAAGCGAGAGAGGTGAAAAAGTGCCCGCTTGTATACTTCTATGCTTGCCACGTACTCATCGATATTCACCCGTTCATCGGCTGTATGGGAGGCGTGAGCATCGCCTGGCCCATACGTTATAACAGGTATCCTGAAGCTGTGCCCAAGCACGTTCATATCGCCAGTGCCGGTCTTGCGCAAAAGCAGAGGGCGTTTGTTACGAACATCTAAGACTGCTAGTAGAAGTGCTCTTACAAGCGGTGACGTATGATCAGCTTCAAAGGGCTCTGTCTTGTCCTCTATCCTATAGGTTGCCTTGATCCCCTTTTTTGCGGAAGCTTTTGTAATGACATCATCTATGATACTTAGGACGTTACTGCAAGTTGTTGTCGTAGGAACCCTGATGTCAATTGTTACCTTACACTTTTGAGGCGTCACGTTGTGACTTGAACCCCCTGTTATCTCTGTTAGACTGCAACTTATCGACTTGATGTTATTCTCAGCTGTGCCGACACGGACTACCTCAGACTTAATCTCTTTCCAGAAGTCACACATCTCTTCAATTGAGTTCTTGGCAAGCCAAGGCGCGCTCGCATGGGCACTATCGCCTACGTCGCATGTAAGCCGTAATGCAAGCCTTCCTTTGTATGCAATAGTAATGTTGTCAACTCCTGAAGGTTCGCCAAAGACCGCATAATGGACCCCTATTTTGCTTTTGACCAGTTGCTTAATACCTGTAGCGTTGCCTTCTTCATCTACTACACCTGCAAAAATGACAGTGCCGCTCTGTTTTGGAAATTCTGACGCTGCTAAGAGCATAGCTATTAACGGAGATTTTGCGTCAGATGCACCACGACCATACATGTAGCCATCTTCTATCCTTACTGGCACTTGCCCGGGTACAGTGTCCATATGACCACAAAGCAGAATACAAGGTTCGCCTGTTCCCTTAGTAGCAATAATGTTACCAACGTTATCGATATTGACCTGCTCGAAACCAAGCTCGTTGACAGATCTATCCTTTATCATGTTGGCAAGTGCCGCCTCTGATCTGGATGGAGTATAAAGCTCCAGTGCCTCTCTTAATAGTTCTATAGCATAACTTGGTGATACCAATTCGCTAGCTACTACTTTCTCTGACCAAGCACTGCATAATCAATCATCAGTCCAGGGATATCAATTCCAGTAACACGAACTGTATTTTTGAATTCAGTAGTATTGTTGACTTCGTGTACCACTAGTCCCTCACTATTACTCTCCATCAAGTCGACACCAACTATATGACCATTAAGAGCTTTTGTGGCTTTAAGGCAGATATCTTCAAGCTCGTTTGTCACAGGGCATGCCTCGGCATGGCCGCCAAGTGCCATATTGGTCTTCCACTCGCCTTCTCCAGAGTAGCGATAGATTGCAGCCGCTACTGTGTCCCCTATTACTATCGCTCTGATGTCCCGGGGCGGACGCTTGACCAATTCTTCGAAATAGTAGACTTGATAGAGTGGAAACATGTGCTCTCTATCTTCTATTACTGCTCTTGCCGCATCTCTGTCCCGTAGAAGCGCAATAAGCCTGCCCCAGCTGCCCACTGTAGGCTTGATCACTGCAGGGTAACCAAACTTATCAAGTATCGCAATTGCAGATTCCTCTGAGAATGCTGCCACCGCTTTTGGTGTCCTGATACCAGCCTTTTCAAGCTCCATGTGAGCGTACATCTTGTTGCCACACATTATTGCGGAGTGTAAAGGGTTTATGACTTTGGCGCCGAGGCCCTGAAGTACAGCAGTAGAATGGACACTTTTAAAGTAACTGACGCTCCTCTGCAGTACTACTTTCTCTCTGTATTTTGAATTCTTGTCGTTCAGGTTAACTGCCAGGTTCTTGCAGTCTAGGTTTTCGACCTTGACATCTTTCTTTTTGGCCGCTTCGTACAGAGCCTTCTCCTCCCACCTTATGCTGTCATACAAGAGGATGAGCGATTTGTCAGAAAGATTGGATGAGGAGGAGGAGGAGGATAATAATGTCAGTGACGACGGTCGATGGGCTTGTTCTTGTTCTCCTTGTTCTTGCCTCACTGACCCCAGTCCTCACCGACAGCTTGAGCCGGTTTTATGCCAAGGCCGTCCGACGACTTGACAAGCTCATAGCTTGCACCACAGTCAGGGCAGGTTACTATTTCTCCCTCTATTGAATCAGAAGGTATCTTGATCTCTGCATCACATTCTGGACACTTTACCATATTCTTTAATCTACTCCCTTGCTGGACTTAGCTTTACTGCAGCATCATTAAGTATCTTTCTCTCTAGTCTGTCATCAAGGTACAGCTCGAGTATGTCACCCATCCTTAACTCTTTTAGGCCATAAGCCAGAGTTTCTGCTTCCTCCTTGCCTGTTTTAAGACCAAGCAATGACAAAAGGTACGCAGCACCATTCTTGCCTGCAAGCTCGCCAAAGACTATCTTTCGTCTGTTACCAACCAGCCTCGGTTCAATAATTTCATACGCAGAGGGGTTGCGCAATATTGCAGCAAGATGAGTCCCTGCTTTGTGCTTGTACGCACTGTCACCTACTATTGGTTTTGATTCTGGGACCGGGAGGTCTACGTATTCAGCAATGGTCTTTGAAAGGTCCCTTAACATGTGTAACCTTAGATTGTTATTTGACTTGTAAATGAGAGTTAATGCTACTGCTGCTTCTGCCAAGCTTGGAATTCCTGTGCGCTCACCATAGCCGTCTATAGTTGTATGAATCTGGTTAGCACCTGCTTCACATCCTGCTAACGAATTTGCAAGTGCTAGCCCAACATCATTATGGCAGTGTACATCAAGAGATGTCTTTGTCGTGTCGATGTTATCGTACACCATCTTTACCAAATTGTACATGCCCCGCGGCCGCATTATGCCTACGGTGTCAGGTATGCTTATCCTTTCAATGCCTCGTTTATTCATCTCTTTACACATCTCTATGAGAAACTCAGGCTCTGTCCTGCTAGCGTCTTCCATTGTAAATCTTGCCTTCAGCCCATGTGCTTTGATATAGTCCGCCACTTCTAGCGCTCTTATTTTAGCCTCTTCACGTGTTATCTTTAGCTTTGCAGAGAGATGAATATCAGAAATTCCCATATAGGTTGCAATCCAAGATGCGTCGCAGTCAATTGCCACATCGACATCGGATTTGATCGCCCGAGTATGTGCAAGTATGTCTGCATGCAGGTCTTGTTTGAGTATCGTCTTTGTTGCTTCAAGGTGATCTGGAGACACTACGGGACTTATTTCGATCTGGTCAACACCGAAGGAGTCAAGCATCCATGCAATCTGGATCCTCTGCTTAATTGAAAATGAGACACCAGGATGCTGTTCACCTTCCCGCAGGGTGCTGTCGAGGATCCTAATGGTTCTATCTTGCTCAGATTGGCCCATCCAATTGTAATGATGCGCATAGTAATTGGGATCCTCTGATTTTAGCGACATTTTATGCGATAATCAACTGGTTTCGGATATAATATAAATGTTATCGCAACTAAAATAACGTATTGTGGTCTATTTAGCCATCTAACCGCCAAAAAGCAGATAGAATTATGCCGAAATTCGGCAAAATGTTGCCACGTCGTGCGATAACATTCACAATCAAGTGAGGTATTTCTTGACGGTTCGCTCAAGGTTATCAAATGAGCCCTCGACCATCGCAGTTCGTCTCTGAATCCCAGCGCTGTAATTGGATATGCCCTGAGTTAACGATTTTATCATCTCTTCTTGTTCTGGCAGGTTAGGTGACCCTGAAGACTTTCGAGCTGAAAGCGACTTGTCCGGAGTCATTTCATTGATTATCTTAATTAATTCATCTGGTTTAAGGTCCACTTTATGAGCTTCCAAGACTAAACTAGCGTCAGCAAATTCAAGCTTGGCAAGAGGTATGTTACCCTTGTCCACAGCCTTGCTTACCAAGGCTCCAACTATTCTGTGAGCGATCCTAAAAGGTATTTTCTTTTGCATCACAAGCTGCTCTGCGATGTCCACTGCAATTGCATAGCTAGTACTTGCAGCCTGCCACATGCGTTCCTTATTCACCTGCAAGGACCTCACTACTTGGTCCATTATCTTGATTGTGTCAAGGGTTATAGTAGAAGCTCCAAGCAAAGGTCCCTTGATGTCTTGTAAGTCTCGACTGTAGCCAGAAGGCAAAGCCTTGACTATGCCAAGCATTGACACAAGGTTGCTAGTGACAATCGCCGCCTTAGACCTTGTCAACTCCAAGGGATCAGGGTTCTTCTTTTGCGGCATTGCACTTGACGTAGAGGCATAGGATTCTGCAAGCTCTATGTAGCCAAATTCAGTGGTTGACCAGATAATGAAATCCTCTGCTATCCTTGCAAGTGTACTTGTGAGTATTGCAAGCGTGGAACCGTACTCTAAAAATGCATCCCGTGAGCTGGTAGCATCAATAGAATTCTTTATTATGCTATCAAAACCAAGCAGCACAGCTGTTCTCTTCCTGTCGATGCTGATAGACGAGCCTCCAATCGCGCATGCTCCAAGCGGTGATTGGTTTATCCTGTGGTATGTCAGATATAACCTCTCCATATCACGCATAAGGCCGTAGGCATAAGACAGCAAGAAATGAGAGAATGTCCCTATTTGGGCCTGTTGCAAATGTGTGTACATCAGCATCGGAACTTGCTTGTTTTCTTCTGCTCTCTCCACGAGCCCCTGTATCAGATTGGATAAAGCAGAACAAATTTCGTTAACGTTATCTCTTATCTTCATTCGTATATCGAGCACTACTTGGTCGTTTCTTGACCTTGCGATATGCATCTTTCCTCCAGCATCTAATCCGGAATGCTGAATAACGAACGCTTCAAGAGCTTCATGGATATCCTCGTATTCGTCAGTCATAAGACCTGCTGGGTTTTCCTTTGCCTCCTCAAGAGCAGAAAGGATCTTTTTTAATTCATCATGTGTAATGTGTCCATTTTCATAGAGCATTATTGAATGTGCCTCGCTTCCAACTACGTCATAATACAATATTGAATGGTCTTGGTCTATTGAAGAAAGGAATTTGAGTACATCATCCTTGAGTTTCTCCGTGGGACGAGACCTATACATATATTGTATCAAGTGTGCACCGTCTACGCTTTATTTTAAGGTTGTAGACTTGACCTAAGATTATCGATTTAGGCGTAAGTTATTTTCTTCTTAATATTGAATGCCTGATAGATGGATTGAAATTTTGTTTCTGTTTATGCCTACTACTCCTCTGGTCCTAGAGAATAATAAAGCTAAGAACAATTGAATCCTCCTCCTTTGCCAAGCTCGCTTAGTTTAATCCCCCCTTGATACTGTTCAGGCTAAGAGAAGCAAGAAATAACCACGTCAAAAGGCTTTAAAAATTCAACTAACATTTCAAATATACTTGATATTACATGAGACATCTTTGTATAAAATGGTTAAATATAGTAGTTGTGAAATTGTTACATAATGAGTCAAGAAGAGCAGATACAGCAGACTCGGAGAAAAATATTTGAAGAGTTGACCAAGGTAGTCGACCCCGAAATTGGAGTTTCGATAATGGAGCTTGAGCTTGTCGACAAGGTGGACATTGATTCAGGCAAGATCAAAGTTGACTTGCACTTGACTAGTCCATTCTGCCCCGCAGTCTTTGGTTTCAAGATAGCACAAGACGTCAGGGACAATATTTACAAGCTGCCAGGAGTGGATGGGGTGAATGTGAATGTCAGCAACCACTTCATGGCAGATGCCATAAACAAGCAGGTGAATGAAAGCAAGTATCCACCCAAACCGGCTGCCTAATCATCATCTTTTTTGAGCCTTTCCTTCAACTCTGCTGTTTTCTTTTCATTTTTTGCGTAACCCAGGAGGTGCCCTCTCATAAGCTGGATGCCTAGTGCAGGGTCGACACCCTTTGGACAGACAGAACTACATGAGCCAGCAAAATGGCATCGCCAGATCCCGTGCCTATCGTCTACCAAGTTAAGCCTCTTCTTGCCTGCTGTGTCGCGATTATCAATAAAGTAGCGATAAGCTTGAGAAAGAGCCTGAGGTCCGGGAAACTTGGTGTCAGTGGCCACAGTAGGGCAAGCAGAATAACATAGGCCACATCGGATACAATATGAAAACTGCAAGTACTTATCGACATCTTCTGGAGTCTGTATAAATTCTGTTAGATTGTCATTTTCTCTGATGTCTGCATGATCACTCTTTATGTAAGGTTCTACGCTGCGATGATGGTTAAAGAACTGAGAAAAATCTGTTACAAGATCACGAATATGAGGGAAGTTAGCAAGGGGTTCAACTGTTATTTCACTTCCTTGAAGTTCTGACACCTTGGTATAGCAGGCGAGACGTGGAATGCCATTTATCTTCATGCCGCATGATCCACACGACGCCATCCTACATGAATAACGGATGCCAATGCTGGGGTCCTTGTATGCTTTTGCAAATAGTAACGCGTCAAGTACCGTAGTCCAGCGCTGCACTGGGACCTCTACTCTGTCGTAGTGCGGGGATTCGCCTGCAGGCTTGTTAGCTCGATATATCTTGATACTGACAGAGTTTCTCCTGTACTCTTTTTCTCTCTGATTTCTTTGCTTTTCATGCTTCTTTTCCACCGTGTCTATTCTCTCAATTAATTGTTCAGTCAACCTTATTCAACTCCAAGACCATTAGCTATAATTATCGTGCGTGTGCCATAGGCTATTAAAGCGATCATTGCCGCTATCGTCAGGACTGTCACACCATCCTCCCATTTCTTGCTCTGACGCAGTTCTAGCAGGATTACTCGCAGGCCATTAAACCCATGTATCGACACGAGCACCAGTATTGATTCAAGTAGAACCACATAAGGAATACTTTGATAGTTTGCGATCACATTCTCATATTCAAGGCTCATGCCATATGGCATGAAAGCTATTCGCATCATGATATGTACGGCAACGACGAAAAGTGCACCAATGGCTGTGACATAGTGTATTTTCATTATATGGCTCTCACGAAGCATTGTCATGTGTGTCTTTTATTCCCCCCCAAAGAGCACAGATGCTCCGTATAGCATAGCAACTGCTGCAAGTATCAGTGCGATCCAGATACCAGACTTTTGTCTGTAATTAAGAGACACTGCATCGTAGGGATAATCTGGCCTGCCGGGTTTGCCAAGTCCCTTGCCTCCATGTGCAAATATCAGCCTAATTCCATTTGCTGAATGAAAGACACACATTCCGATTACCACTATTAGGATAAGATGTCCAAGAGCAGTTTGCGTAAGCTCCAGAAATGCTTCCCACAATGCAGGCCCACCAGTTATTTGGCTGGTTTCATAAATATGTCCGATGAAATAGGCAAGCAGGCCCACGCCTGTTAGCCTCTGCAACCAGTAGGACACACGTTCCCACCCGTATCGTTGGGGATTCAGCCACCCCTTTAATCCCTCACGGTTATTCCGATCGGCTAATTCTCTTTCCATGTCAGTACTTCCTCTCCACTGGAGCATATCGCGTAAAGGTGACAGGGGACCATGTCATTTTAGGCCCGCCATTCCCTGTGAAGTATGCCAGTGTGTGCTTCAAGAAGTTCGTATCGTCTCGATAAGCAAAGTCGGTTCTTGCATGTGCTCCCCTTGACTCTCGCCGATTAAGCGCACCGACAAGCAAAACTTCAGCAGTTCTGAGCATCGAGTCAGTCTCCATTACGTTGATAAAGTTGGTATTGTATTCCTTCGCTTTATCATCAACGTGTTTCCACATTGCACCTTTTAGGTCTCTTACTTTCTCCAGGGCAGTAGTCAATCCCTGCTCATTTCGAAAAACATATGCCTTCTCATCCATCATGTCTGTCAACTGCTTTCTTACTTCATAGGGATTAACCGCACCTCTTCCCCGGAAGAGCCCATCGTATATTCGCTTTTCTTCTTCAAGCACCTGTTTTATATTGATTGAGTCAACCTTTTTTTCATTTGCGTACCTTGCAGCAAGCTCTCCGGTTATCTTACCCCACACGATGCATTCTGATGTGGAGTTGGCACCGAGCCTGTTTGCCCCATGAGTGCTGTTACATGCAGCTTCGCCGGCAGCCCAAAGTCCGGCCATTTCTGTCGCACCATCGATGTTAGTATGAATACCTCCCATCATATAGTGGCAGACAGGTCTTACTTCAATAGGCTCGCTGATTATATCGATGCCTGAGAACTTGATACCAATTTCTCGGATGCCTGCGAGCACTTCTTTTATTCGCTCTCCTCCAAGGTGCGTCAGATCAAGTTTAAGGCAATCTACTCCAGTTTCATGCTTGAATCCGCTTCCCTCCTCAATCTCTCTTATCATCGAGCGAGACACAACATCTCTTGGAGCAAGCTCGAGCTTTCCAGGAGCATACTTTTGCATAAACCGCTCGCCTTTGCTGTTAATTAGATAACCTCCCTCACCTCTTGCACCTTCGGTTATCAGTATGCCAGACGGCAATATGCCGGTGGGGTGAAATTGCACGAATTCCATGTCCTTTAGCGCAAGGCCTGCACGGTACGCCATGTCCAGACCATCAGGCGTAGAGGAAAATGCATAAGTAGAAAAGCTGTAAATCCTGCCAGCGCCGCCGGCACATATTATGCCTGCAGGGGCCTTGAATATGGTAAAGTCCCCAGTTTTCATTTCGATGGCAGTCACCCCTTGGAATGTGTCTTTCTCATGCAGTATCGAAGTGCAGAACCATTCGTTGTAAAAGTGAATATTGTCATATTTTTGACAGGTATCATACAGCGTCTGCATTTCATAAAAACCAACTTTGTCCTGCGCAAACGTGGCGCGTGGGAACGAATAACCACCAAATTTACGTTGTGCTATACGGCCGTCCTTGCGCCTTGACCAGGGCATTCCCCAATGATCTAGCTGATACACTTCACGAGGCATACTCTTTACCAAGAGCTCAGCTGCATCTTGATCTGCCAAAAAATCACTACCCTTGATGGTATCATAAATATGAGATTCTTGGTTATCGCCCTCTTCTTCATAAAGCACTGCTGCAGTCCCACCTTCTGCAGATACTGAATGAGAGCGCATTACTTGCACTTTGGAAATGACAGCTATGGTTAACTTCTTGTCAAATGCAGCCGCAGAAATAGCTGCGCGGAGGCCTGCCAGCCCTGAACCAATTATAAGTATATCGTGAGTAATGGTAGAAATATCAGCCAACTAAGCGGTTCCCTCTATCTTTCCATTCAGGAAGGCAGCTAATTGTCATATATACTTTGAACTCCTACAAATAACTGCAACGCGGCAAAAAGCAATTAACTATTGTATGCATACGGCCATAATATTAAACATGAGTCATGATATTCTCGATAGTCTAGTAGTTAGATATAGAAAAATAACAATCACAGAAAGTTTGTAATAAAAAGTGCGATGCGCGGAAAATTGCCAAATAACGACGTCAAACATTTTTTGCCTCATAGCTGGCAGATTACAATTTATCGGGCGATTAGGATAGGAGGTGGAGGAGGAGGAAAGAGATATGACGTATATATATTCTCCTTCTAAAAAGCCGTTGTTGAGCAAAGGAGAGACAGAAAAAAGATTCACGCCAAAAGCAGCGCTTAGCATTTTTTTCCTAACATACTGAAAACATTAATAGCAATTACTTAGCTGGCTCATATTGTTGGAAACTATAAACCTGAGAGATTACTTGTCGAATACTCCACACGCGAAGGCATTTCTTGCTCCAAACTCTTCCGATCAAGAGCTAGTGGCCAGGGCAAAAGAAAGACTTACAGAGAATGGAATTAATGGGGACAGAATTGAGATTAACTACGATGTACAGCAGCTGAGCACTGGCGACATTTACATAAGCTATGAACCACCGGATCTTATTGTCAGAATAGTGTATGAAAAAAAGCCAACAGGTATGGTCAAAATGAAGAGTATCGCTACGATCAAACTGTAAGCATTTTGTTCAATGTTTCTACCAAATTGTCCACAGAGTATTTGCTTTCCGCTCCATCTTTCATAGATCGGATGATTACTTGACCTTTAGCAATTTCATTTGGTGCTACAATTATTACAAATACTGCACCTTTACTGGCGGCGTACTCTAGCTGCTTTTTGAGCGCCCGTCCAAGCATATCATAATCGACTGCTATACCTCCTGTGCGTAGGGATGAAACCAGCTCAAGTGCATTTACTCTGAGATCCTCTGTTGCATTTGCGATACATATGAGTGATTTCGGACGGTGTTGTTTCAATAGCCCATGCCTCTTAAGGGCAATCACTATCCTCTCCACACCTCCAGCAACACCACTGGCCCCGATGTCTTTTCTTCCGAACGCTTCAGTCAGTTTGTTATACCTCCCTCCACCAACTAGAGCCCCCGAATCGGTGGTCTGATCAAATGCTTCAAAAACTAGTCCAGAATAATAGTCAAGCCCCCTCACTATACCGAGGTTAATGCGCGCTCCTTTCACCTTCTTTGCATTTAGCAAGTCCATCAAGTTGACTAGTCGTTGCCAGCTATCAAGCCCTTTCACATCAGCCTTACGGGCTACTTCTTCTACACTGCCACTTAGTTTTGACAATTCTATCAATGCCTGCATTTTTGCAGGCTCTATTTTGTCCTTGTATTCTGCAAGTATGGCTTGTGCCCCTTTTTTTGGTACTTTGTCTATTGCTCGAAACATTTCAAGCATTATTTCTTGGCTAGAAATACCAAGTTTTTTTGTAATGTATTGCTCAAGGAGCTGCCTGTCGTTTATTTCGATTCCCACCTTTAGGCCCAGAGTTTTGAAAAATACATGAACAAATTCAATTATTTCAGCATCTGATTCTTGGCTGAATGGGCCATACACTTCGATGTCCCACTGGTGAAAGTAGCGATAGCGCTCAGCCTGGGGCTCATCATAGCGCCACACGCCGGCAAATGAAGCCAGCTTGACCGGCATTTTTAGATCACGTCTTGATTCAACATATCGAGTTAGACCTA
>DATFCN010000046.1:0-18343 GCA_035253045.1 Nitrososphaera sp. | reverse complement strand
ATAGTCTTCAGGTCAGGCTTTTGTGACCTAGACACTCAGACAGCACCTCAAAGCTGCGACTCCAACAGCTAATTCTTAGTATCGAAATAAAAGTATTGCTTGAAAATTTGATCCTAATTTACGTCAATTGCTCTCAAGTTTGTCGGGAAAAAGCAAAAGTTAGCCGGCGTCATCATGCGCAGCTTCTATAAATGAGTGACCTGGCTTACTGCAGGTTCGTCGTCATGAAAGTTACATCTCATGGCACTGACCTTCATCTAAAGTCACAAATAATCGTGCATATTTGACATGATTGGTCTATCCAAGACATCTTGCATAAGCGGGACTAGACTTGCCGGATACTCCTTAGTGTATTAATAAGGGTTATGACGAGAAGTTGCAAACGATCGCGTTGCAGCAACAAATATCTGATATATACGACATGTTGCTCAAGTGGGCAACATACTTGCCTCGAGGATATATCTAATATTTCTCTACTGGGCCATGTAAGTAAATACAATGTCCCATCATCATTGGATTACTGATTGTACGGAAATAAGAGAAATTAAAAACTCCCCATCACAACTCTATATTCAAAAAGTATAAGCGAACGGTAATACTCTTCTATGGACTTTCATTGTTTTACAATTAAGTCAGGATCTATGGGAAAAGCATCTATACCACCGGGGCGGACTAGTTTGTGATATAAACTATGGTTAAAGTTCTTTCTCATGTGATCAGAAATATCAATGAACTGAACAAACCTCCGGGCAACTTACACGGTTTTGAAATTTTGTATTTTGGTGTAAATCTAATACTTATGTTTGATTATAGGTTGTCCTTTTGTATAGAAGTAAAGAGTTCACAATCTTGCACGGACGAAATTGAAGTCTTAATAATTAGCAGAAAAGATGTTTCAACATGGGTAGACAGCGCTAGAGGTGCCGATAATAATAGCATAAAATCGCCGGGTGTAGTAATGCATTATAAGAATAATGGACATAAAATCAATGATATCTTTATACCATCCATAAGCGACGCATATGCTTTTATTTTAAGCAATAGATCATCTCCTAAAAACATTCAGGAGTCTAACCCTAAAGCAGTCAAAGTTATCCTTACTCATAGCTGGCAACAGGCTATAAAAGAATCGCAACTAAAGAATAAATCATAATATGGTATTCATGAATTAACAAAAATTATTTTCAAATCTTTGCATCAAACCGAAATAGCAAGTTTAGCGGACAAGAAGTAGAAAGGTCTAACAAAGGCCCTCTGACAATGTGTGCTGCTAGAAAATCACGACTCAAAAAATAAGTTTCATTCTAGACCCTTTTTTTTGATCATCTTGGACATGTATCTCTATTTCTTGTGTTTACATCCTAACTACTAGCCTCTAACCCCTGTCGACACTGAATCTACACCAATGCTTCTATCGTGATAAAGCAAGAAGGGCTAAACCCTGGATTCGTCAAATCACCCTGCATCAGGAATTAAGTATGATCTTCATTTTTCACTCATCATTCATGATTAGGTCATGAACAAATTTTGCGTTCCAAAAGTGTTCATAACTGTTTGTACTAAAGTTCTGTCTTTATTCCGTTACCGAACCTCTCCATAAAGACGATTTCAGATAACGCTTTTCGTATTCTTGGTGTAAATGCCTTATGCCTTAATCTGGCCGGTAACACAAGATGAGAGTCTTGATATCCTATGGCGATCATGATCCCTACCTCATAGTCGTGAGGGATGTTGAAAATCTCTCTAGCCTTTTGCACATCAAAACCACCCATTTCATGCATGATAAGGCCTTGGTTAAACGTCTCGAGAAACATATTTTCATTTGCTGCCCCCAGATCGTGAAAATAAAGCCTGCTTGGGTCTCCGTTCTCTGAATAAGTTTTCTTAGCCACTGCACAAATCAAGATTGGGGCCCGCTTAGCATACTCGTTTATCTCCTTTAAAACAGATTGTGCGTTCTTTAACATTTCGGGGTTGTCGCTTGTAAAAACAATGTATCGCCACGGCTGTTCGTTGCGTGATGACGGGGCCCATCTAGCAGCCTCTAATATCGATAATAATTTTGACAGCTCTACCGGCTTAGTAGAAAATGCCCTAGCGCTCCATCTTTTTGATATGATTTCACTTATAGGATGATCTGTCCTTGCCCAATTGATAACTATCTCCTTATTATCTAATTCTTTCCAGTTTGTATATTGATCCATTCAAGTGTTCCAACTCAGTATTCTCATTCTACAATGCCAGATAAATAATACTCGTAATGGTTATCAAAACAGGATTAATTGCGATCCAACTCCTGATCCCATCACCGTCCCTCGCCGGTTCCTGGAGTAGATAAAGCCAATTGTACGTATACTCTGACTTTAGTTAACTGAAATCCTGGTTCAATAGCTCCTCTTTAGTTAATCTCGCTGGCAATACCTTACCTGGCTTAGCATTGTAAGCTGGAACTCCGACACCCATTGCTATCATTGTATTTTTGTTCCTCGCGTGAGGAGAAAAGAATTCCGTTACTGCGTCATCAAAGAATGTGGAGCCAGAAGCTCCAATTCTTAGAGCATAAGAAGCCAGATATATTTTTCCTGCAATTACTCCGGCTTCAAACTGAGAGGTTCGATAACCTCTGTTGCCCAAGGAGCTAAGGACAGACCGTAAATCTGTCATTAAGAAGAAAACAACACTCGCATTACTAAAAAGAGTTTGGCCCAAACAAAGATATCCTGAGATATTCCTCGAGCTTCCAAGTTCCTTGATCTTTTCTATAGACGTATGCAGATTAGAATTAGGAGCTGATCGATTGCGATTGTAGAAGTATGAGCCTGGAGTAAGACCGTCAACACTGTTAGCTATAAAATAGATATCTATTTGAGAATTCCCATCGGGGAATATATCCATCGGCACTCCTCGAGTGGAACTGTAAAGTATGGTTTTTAGAGTAGAAAGCGGAATAGCAGTCTTTGAAAAGTTCCGAGAGGAGCCACGCCAGAGAATAGTTTCCTTCAAGCTCCGTGATTTGTGAAACTCTTCTTCTAAGTCGGTTGGTTGGATAATATAATGGTCTTTAATTTCAGCACCCTTTGTTTGAGAATCAGGTGATATTGGTGTTGGCAGCGATTGCTCATCTTGTTGATAATGATGGTGAGCATTAAAAATCCAGTCTTCAACCTCCTGCTTACTTGTGAGCTTTGAAGCTTCATTAACATCCCAGATCTCAGGATAACTGGTCTCATCTCTTTCTGATAGAGCCCGAATAGTTGGTGTTGACACATTAGTTAATCTCTCCGATTCAGACCCATACTGACCAAATGTACTACTATCGGCAGAACCTATGGCTGCCATTGCTATGGCTGCTTCTCTATGATCTTGCAGACACAGAAGCTCAGTTAAGTTATCATCCAAAAATCCCATAACGATACGAGCAGGAACCCCCATTGCATGCGCAGTGGCTAGAAGATTAGCAGCGATCACTCCAGAATCCCAAAACCAATGTCGGTAAGAACGTGCTTGATATTTCCAAGCATTTCTCCATGCAATTGAGGTAAATACTATAGCGACTGATGAGTTTGCAATCTCTTTATTATTGGCAGCAGCTGCTGCCAAATATTTCCTGTATCTTCCTTTGCGGATCTGTGTTAGACTAAAATCAGCAGGAGAAAAGTGATAGACTCCTGCTTCTAGATCAGGTAATATATCATCGCAAACTACATACAATTCAATAGGATAAAGAGCTCCCGTAGCCGATGCTGCACGCATATAGTATTTACCGTAGGGATATTTCACTATTCTTGTGATTCCAGCTGAAAAAAATAAGACCTCTGCCAAATCCGAGATCTCAAGCTTGTGTCTATTAGAACTGGCATCACTATTTTTTGATGATGATGCCGCGATTAACCCTTTTGCTTTATCTCGCAATGTTTGGCTCTCCATCTCGCTAATACAATTGAGAGCCTTGGCCTCTGGCATCGGAAAGTTTTCTGGTAACGTTTTAGAAGGTAATTCCAGATAAATTTTGAACGGTATTGGTTTGCTGGCAAAGTCAAGACGGTGTCTTGAAGATAATAAGCTAGCCTCTGAGTGTTTCGTAACTTCATGATAGTTTAGGGAATGCCTAAATTCTTTGTTCATGTACCTACTACTAATCATAAAAAGAGATAAAGATCACATTCGGCTAAACATGACTCTTATTTTGGTTATCTGGATTTGGGTTAGATTTTTAATGTCCATTGACTGTATAAACTAC
The DNA here is from genome assembly GCA_035253045.1 of Nitrososphaera sp. Taxonomy (GTDB): domain Archaea; phylum Thermoproteota; class Nitrososphaeria; order Nitrososphaerales; family Nitrososphaeraceae; genus Nitrososphaera. The sequence continues at coordinate 14,103 of DATFCN010000046.1, read as the reverse complement.
AGTTCGAGGAGGACATGATTTTTTACAGCGTTATATTATGAAAGATGGAGCGACAATAAAAGATCCTTTTTTAGGGGTATTCAGTTCCATTTGTTTTCCCAATATATGAAATTCTATAAAACATCAAAGCAAGAATTTGATAGGTTAAGCAAATATTGTAGCGCAAGTTGGCTTGAATTCTCTCTTGCTCGAATCTTAAATCAGTTAAATTTTATGATCTTCATATAGTATTTCTTCTATTTTTTACACAAATCGCCGTAACAGCAGACTGAAACTGTGGAATAACCCTCAGAAAATGCAAATCACAGTATAATGATGAATGTAGAAAACAACGGGTCCTCCCCTGGACCTCACATGTGCTCAGATTGCCCTGTCGTAAGCAGATGACGTGTGTAAACAGATCGGAGCGCTATCCTCGAGTCGCTGCTACCAAAAACATTATCTCCCCTCCCCAAATCTCTAATGGAGGTACCTCCTATTCTTATCCATACCCAAGAGACTAGAAATCCAAATCAATCCTGGGGGCATAGACTATGAAATTGTATCTTTTCTTCATCGATAGATTGTACCAGGTCCCCTCAGGTTCTTTTCAACCCTTGAATAATATCTCCAATAGACTGGATCGTTTCAGACATTCCGTCAAAGATCTTCTCTCTTCTAACGGCTGCTACATTTAAGCTTAAGCTTCTAAACCTATGTTTGGATAGTAAATTGCCAATCTTTGAAATACATTCGTCTGGATTTCCATCCACTGCAAACTTGTCAATAATTTCTTCATCAATCAGGTCATCTATCTCCTTGGGATATTGCACCTTTGATGAGAAGTACCAGCCTTTTACTCTTCTAACTGCATTGACGATTTTCTGAAGCTTATTATCTTGTATCAACAGATCAGGAGGTTTTAGCAGTGCCAAGTAATACGCCGCATATAACTTCACACTTTGCTTCGCTAACTCGCCGTCCTTTGAGCAACATATGGTTAGGCGTGGAGCTATCTCGATACTATCGATCTTTCTTCCAGCGACGGCTGCGCCCTCTGAAATCCAGTGTAGATAATTTGTCCATTGTTCGCCAGAAACGTATCGAGCTCCAACTACAATTATATCCGCTACTTCGCCAGCAAGCTTTGCTATCTTTGGACTCCGGGTTCCAATAAGAATCGGTACAGCATGTTGAGAAGGGAATTCAAGTCTTGTTTGGTTGCTAGACAATTGACGATGATGATGATGATGATGATTATTGCGTTGATAATTAGCCACTCTTCCAGCCAACAATTCCCTAATAATATGAACAGCCTCTCTGATTGTCGGTGCGGGAGCAGATCGTACGACTCCAAGCTTTGCAATACCTGCACCAGCGCCTATCCCTAAAAATGCTCTCCCGTCTGATATCTCATCCAGTGTAGATATAGCTGCAGCGATTACTGCAGGGTGCCTTGTATAAGGATTGGTTACAAGGGTTCCAATTTTCATCCGCCTAGTGACTGTTGCGCATAAGGCCTGTAATTGGAAGGTGTCTGGATAGAATATGACATCGGATATTCCAAGCCTGTCTACTCCGGCTTCCTCTGCAATCTGCGCCAATTTCATGATTTCTTTCGTTTTGACAACTGGTGTTATTTCCGCCTCAAATATAGGCACCATGTGTTAGATAAGGGCTATCTTTATCATTATGCATTCTATTTACAGCTATGCGTTACAACCAAAAATTACCTCCTAAAATGAGGCATTTCACCCTCCTCTGCATTAAGAAGATCAGTCAGTACTGATATTCTCATGCCTCCGAGCATGAGAATCAAACCCTTGCGAGAGCGATTATGATACACACAGGCAGAGAAGAGAAGTTAATAATCCACATTGTGAAATGATGTAGGTTCGAACTTATTATTCCATGCCTTCAGAATAGTCTGACTACCAGATGACCATAGCTAGTCCGCCGTCTCTGGTTTATGCTAGAAAATACATCGCCATCTGGATTTTTAAATAACCAAAATGGTCTAGTCACAGTTGATGAGGAAATGCAATCGGATTTTTCAAGTTATGTAAAGTATCGTTTGATATTTACAAAGAAAGCAAATACTCACTTTAGCGATAAATTCAAACAAAGAATCATTGAGGTTTTCAAGTTTTTTCCCGAGCTTCATGATGAAATTGTCCATGTCGGATGGATAGCACCTAATGGTTGGGCTAGAGGCAGTTGTTACTATTCAGGTGCCTCCGCGAATAATCCATTGAAAATAAGCCTCCAGCCTAATGAAAGGAATTTTACCATAGCACATGAGTTTACACATTTGCTTCAGGGAAAAAAGAAAGATGAGCTTCAAATACCCTGTGGCGAGAGAGCTTGCGATCTATGGACTTTGACTCGATTGCCATTGGAATTAATTGATGATTACCCCAGTTATCTGGGAAGTTATCTTATGCGAAAGCACTGGAATGCTCTCAAGAAGCCAGCTAAAAAGCTTGCATTCGATGCAATAGAGATTAGAAAGAGCAAAAGACATTATATAATGTGGTTTGAAGATGAAATAAAAAAGATAGTAAATAAATCTCATAATAGATAGGCAGGAGTTGCATCAAGAGAGAAAAATTCGCTCAGCGCATCCCCTAAAGATCAGAGCAGTACCTCTGACAGCAAACTATTGCGCCCCCTATAATGTTGCCCTTGTCTTGTTTTTAGGCAAGTGCAAATAAAGCGTTTGCACCGGATCTCTAAATGAAACTGCCAATTACTTTAAACTTGTATTGTTGTCCCTCATACATTTGTGTATACAGACGAGCATAACTTTCAGCCGCATCATATGTAGCAAAACTCTGCCTCAGACCATCAATGACTGTTTTATCACCGAATACATCATATGCAATTATACGATATGATTTTGGCAGTCTTTTATAGTGCTTCATCATAATGTGAACACTAACTAGTAGGAAGAAAATTGCCACCAGGGCGATCACGGCAAACTCGAACCCTTTGACGAAGTTCAAGAAATTGGATGCAAGATTCTGATCTAGCCATCTAAAAGTAATGCTCATTACTTTGTCTGCTGCAGATATGATGAAGCTAAGTATCATTCTGTCTATCAATAAATCAGCATCATAACATATAATGACTACCATAAGATCCAACTGATAAATTCATTCAGAGGCTCGTATAGAGCACTCACACTCTGCACTAATGAAAGACCCATACGCCAACGAAAGCATCTGTTTTTACTGGCACTACGACTTAACCTAAAGCATTTCAATTGATTTTAGTTTATGGAAGGGAGATTTATTCTGAATTTTATAATCAAGGACTCTTCATTACCCCATCTAGAACAGCGCGGTAACATTTTTTGGGGAAACTGAACATAATGATAACATTTATCGTTTAGGGTCTAGAGAATTTTGCGGAGCATTTTGTTTCCTTAGTGCCATACTAGTGAGACCAGCATTCAGACAAAAAGCCGACAGTAGTTATTTCATCCTTGAGATGGGATGGCCCTTCTTAGTTTTTAACGTGATGTTCTTCTGAAATCGTCTGTTATGGTGTGAAAGGCGCTATAGATTATATCGGTTCGCTTTACTTGGTTTTGCTTGCTGCTAATGATCTCGGGGCTACTTCCGTTATTTCAAAAAACCTTATCGGTTTGATTTTTCATGAAAGAAAAAGATCATTTATCTTCTTTGCTTTAGATCCGTATGGCTTAAGTATCGCTTATGTGAATAGAATATCAAACTACAAGAGGCGAAAAGTAGGAGTGCAGAATGGGTCAGAGAAAAATTTGGAGCGAGGTAGGTTGGCCGCAACAAAGTGGCTTCCATTGAGTGCGATAGGCGCTGCTATTCCTTTTGTGATTGGAGTTATAATCCAGATGCCCATAGAAAAGGTCCTGGTGGCTGCGGCGCTCACAAGCACCCTTGTATTTAGCGGTCTGTGGATGCAATCTCATGGGAGGGAAAGGCAGTACCGGACAGCGGCCTAACTTTCTTTTTTACTGTAAGGTTTAAGTTTTGACAATTGATGTTGCATGCGGTCGTATATGGGAGATACCTGCACCTCCTGCAAGGAGATGATCAACCTCTTGAAGCATTTTACTTGAGAAGGCCTAAGGCCAATTCTTGATTTCCTCCTCCCGGCTATAATAGAAACATTTGAACTCTGAATCTTGCGTGCAATATCTAGGTATGGAGCAGATTTATGACATGACAGTGTGCCTAAAATCATAATTGCCTACATTTCTTAGAACCTCGCCGGATTCTTTTAATATCACAGTATTCAAATTATGCTTCGGCTGACAATGGATGGCCAAGTGAAAAAGGCGTTGCTTGCCAAGATACAGGAAACGATATCTAACACTGATGAAATTTCAAGCATCCAACAGATGCTCTATCGTATCCCTTTAACCAGCCAGGACGATTTTGTTTTCGGTATCGCTATAGGACGCATTTACAATTCCTTCCACTACCAGACAAGACGGGCTCTGAAACGTAATGCCACCCAGGAAGAGTTTGCAGAATTTCTTGACATTTTGGCAAATCGAGCTGGTGCAATTAGAATTGCACTAAAGCCACAGTAGTAATTATAGTGGCTATGGCTCCTCTTTCGCACAAGCTTTAGTATAAAGGAGTCTATGGATAGGAGGAACAGGAGTTCTGTAAACAGAGAAGGAAATGTGGGGTTAATTCTATGACTATTGATTAGGAGCGTTTTACCACGTAAATTGATTGATGGGTCCCATCGTCTTTCATATGATAGCCTAAAGATTATAACTACAAACTCTGTGATACAGCTTGCAGAGATGGGTATAACGTTCGGCAAAGCTTACCACAATTTGTCAGTTCCGTCCCTAGTTGAGATTATAATTAAAAGGCAGGAGGGCATGCTTTCATCAACTGGTGCTCTTTCCGTCAAGACCGGAAAATTCACCGGCAGGTCACCAGATGACAGATACATAGTTGATGATGAAGAAACACACAACACCATCGACTGGGGTAAGGTCAACCATCCGATTTCTCAGGAAAATTTCGAAAGGATATTTCGCATGATGAAGAAACACATGGAAGATAAGGAATTGTTTATCTTTGATGGCTTTGTGGGCGCCGATAGAGAGAACAGGCTGCCTATAAAGGTTGTCAACAATAGAGCTTGGCATAACCTCTTTGCACGGCAGCTATTCGTTAGGCCCTTGCCAGAGGAATTAGAGAAACACACGCCGGAGTTCACTTTGCTATCATGCGACGACTTTGCCGCTAAGCCGCAAGAAATGGGGACGAGAACTGAGACCTTTATCATTATAAACTTCAAGAAAAAACTGGTTCTGATTGGATCGACTTCCTATGCTGGGGAGATTAAGAAGGCTTTGTTTTCGATTATGAACTTTATCTTGCCAAGGAGAGGTGTGTTTCCCATGCACTGCTCTGCGAACGTGGGGGAGACGGGTGATACTGCTTTGTTCTTCGGGTTATCTGGCACAGGCAAAACAACTCTTTCAGCAGATCCTGATCGCAGGCTGGTAGGGGACGACGAACACGGATGGTCTAGCGATGGCATTTTTAACTTTGAGGGTGGCTGTTATGCCAAATGCATCAATTTGGATAAGGAGAGCGAGCCGCAAATTTGGAGCGCAATACGATTTGGCTCGGTCATGGAAAATGTTGTAATGCATAAAGGCACGCGAGAACCAGATTTTGACAACGGAAGTCTCACAGAAAATACACGCGTGGCATATCCTATTGAATATATAGATGGAGCATTGACACCAAGCATTGCAGGCCATCCAAAAGTAATTGTGTTCCTTACTGCCGACGCTTTCGGAGTCATGCCTCCCATAGCCAAACTGACAAAGCAAGCCGCAATGTATCACTTTATGTCTGGTTATACTAGTAAGCTGGCTGGAACCGAGCGAGGAATTACTGAACCCAAAGAGACCTTTTCACACTGCTTTGGGGCGCCTTTTATGCCCCTTCACGCTTCGAAGTATGCTCAAATGCTTGGCAAAAAAATAACGGAGCATAGAACCCGGGTATACCTTATCAATACAGGGTGGACAGGCGGTCCTTATGGCATAGGCAAAAGAATGAATCTGACATATACAAGGGCCATGGTCGCTGCGGCAATCAAAGGTGAGTTTGAGGAAATAACTACAAAGCATCATGAGATATTCAATCTAAACATGCCTACCTCATGTGCTGGCGTGCCTGATGAAGTGCTAGATCCAAGGAACACTTGGTCTGACAAGGGCAAATATGATGCCGCAGCACGGAGACTTGCAGCACTCTTTGTTAAGAACTTCGAAAAGTTTGGTAAGATGCCAAACGAAATAGTGAAAGCAGGCCCAAGAATTTAGAAAATAGATGGTAGCCCGGAGCAGATTCGAACTGCTGTCTCCAGGTTTCTTTTCTCATTCTTTACGAGATCCAGAGCCTGGAATCCCTAGCCCTCAACCTTGGAGATTGGCCACTAGATTCGGCACCCAAACTTTTCTTGTCGGGTTCGACCGGGCTAACACGAGCTACAGCAAGTCGGCTGTTGATCGGATATTTTAACGCTTAGTATAGATCTCCCTAGTTACAAGACCATATTCAAGCTCCGCCTTTTTCCTCATATAGGGAATGAGACGATAGTGTATAGAGTACATGTTCTTGCTTCTAACAATAATACCTTTTACCAGCAATGATACAAAACCTCCCGCGACCCTTGAAGGGGAGATGCCTGTTTTCATGCAAAACGAATCCCTTTTTGCATGATATTCCTTCAAAGTAAAGTAAGATCTATTCATCTCTAGGACGAGGGGCCATACGACGTTTTCCCAGACCATCCTGCGGTTCTCAGTAGAAGACGCATGCTTGCCCTTTATTCTGGTAGCCGCTTGCTGTTGCCCATGTTCTCCCATAGGCTCTGACTGCTGATGGCTGAGCAATTTGAGAGTACGTTTAAACCCCCGGTTTTATAACCTTATAATACCCGTGGAGCGCCATAATAATCCGGTCAGGGAAGCACTTGACCTTCTTTCCCGAAAATGGAAAATAGATCCGAAGTTATATGATTTCCAGATTGGAAACTATAGGGACTCAGTATCCGATACAGTAGTGGATGTGGGAAGGGTAACTTTTCATATACCAACATTACAAAATCGTAGTCTTTATGTCCTGTGGAACTGTCTCTGGCCCGACTGCCACAACTGTTGCGAACGACAGGGCAGACTTCCATTAACAAAGGATGACATCGCTAAAATAGCGCAAAAAGTCGGCTATATCTCGAAGGCCGAATTCGTCAAAGACGAGACAACTATCTCTAGTTGGCAAGAGGAGGAACCGTTTGGAAATGTCATTACAACTTTGAGCATGCTATCCCTCAAAAGGAAAAAGGATGAGAAACCTGAAGAGGATGGGACGCCGCTTCCGTGCCGATTTCTAGACGGACAAGGTTACTGCGGCATCCATCCAGACAAGCCTGGAGTCTGTTGGCTCTATCCTTTTGCTTCCTGGGTTGAAGCTGACGTAAGAGGACGACCAGCTGTACATGCCACCTTTCAATTTACCGGAGATTGCCCCGGCTTTTACCTTGATGGATCTCTGGACAGCATGATGTCAGTTTTGCATGAGTACTCTGACAAAATTTACAATTACAATATGGCCGTAAGCAGAACTGTTCGCGAAGGCTATGGCTTTGTAAATTTGGTTGATTTGCGCAAGAGCTGAACGTATCTCATCTGCTGAATATTTAATTAATGCCTGAGCCTAATGGGCTGGATCATCGGCCAAGGCATTATCAGCGTATGCATCTAGGTAACCCGAGTATCGCAGATCTATTAGGACCCCCTACCACGTCCCCGTTGTTAGATGAGATGCTGTAGTATGGATGCACTTATTTATTTTCTTTAATTGCTCCCTCGCTTTGTGGAAAAATAAAAAAGTAGTAAAAGCTACTTTCCGAGTGCCTGCTGATAGTTTCTTTTTACCTGATCCCAGTTTACCACATTCCACCAGGCGGCCACATAATCGGCCCGGCGGTTTTGGTACTTGAGATAATAGGCATGCTCCCATACGTCAAGACCCAGGAGCGGGGCGACATTTTCTGTCTTCCATCTCGTCCAAGGGCTCGTCTGGTTTGGCATGGTCGTGAACTGGACCCCACCTGTGTTCTTATTGTATATTAGCCATCCCCAGCCGCTGCCCTGTATTGCGACAGTGTCCTTTGAGAATTTTTCTTTAAACTGGCTGAAGCCACCGAATGTCTTATTTATTTCATCTGCGAGTTCGGAATCCGGCTCACCACCTCCGCCATTTTTCATACTTTTCCAGAATAGCTCATGGTTGTTATATCCTCCGCCGTGAAAATTAACAGCGCCCCTTGCGTTCTCTGGGACTGAGTCAATGTTCTTTAAAATTTCCACAATGTCATTCTTGTTCTGCCACTCCGAACCAAGAGTGCTTAGAGCTTTGTTCAAACCGTCTGTGTATGCTTGGTGATGTTTGGTGTAATGAATTTCCATTGTCCTTGCATCAATGTGCGGCTCAAGAGAGTCATATGAATAAGGCAATGCCGGAAGAGTAAAGTTAGCCATATCTGATAGAACCATGTAAAGAGAATATATATTGTTTTTTCAAGAAAAAGCCCACTGCTAGCTGCTTGCCTGAGGCATTATAGTCGACAATGATATTGCGTGATCATCTATCATTGTGCCCAGGTTCCCACTTACACTCTTGACTGCTATTTGCAGATCAGCAAGCTCTTGACTCGACAAACCAAATTTCGCAGTAAGAATGTCCTTAACCTTCATTTCGGGTTCTGATATTTCATTTAGGTTTGATGGCACAGTGATATCAAGAGTCTTATTAACCATTTCCAAAGGTATCTTGCCACTTGTATCGTTTATGACCTCAAAAGTGATCTTGTCCATAAGTATTGTATGTGGAAGCTCGTCAAGTGCATTAGCGGTATAGAAAGCCTGTACTTCGATAAAGTTAGCCATATCTTCAGTATTGCGACCAAGGATCTGAGTTCCATGAGAAAGCGATGCCAAAAGACCTGGCTCAAGTGGGACATTTATTATGACAAACCCTTCAACAAACTTCTGATCGTTGCCAATGACCTTCCTCAGATCATTGCATACTATATTGGAGGAGCCCTGCGGCTCGATATTCATTATAATTGAATTTGTATTCTTGCTATTGTTTGCTGTGATACTCCATTGGATTTTCATTCCAAGATTCTGCTTATTCAAAATTCCAATGTCCGTGTCATAGTGGCCCGGTCTTAAAGGTCCTTCATTCCCTGAAATCGTGCCACACTCGAATTTGACGTAATAAGTAAGGTTTCTTATCTGCGAGGTCTTATTACGTAGTGTTTGTTGTTGTTCGCCCTCTTGCCATGCTGTATCATTGAATGTAGCAACGCTATTACTCCTGTCATTCGTTATTTCACCTATCTTCAGAAGCTTGTCTGTCTGATATTGTGGTAAAAATTCACTCTGTGTAACCAAATGTCTGCCATCGGTTAAACTAGAAATCTCTACGATACGTGATTTCCTATAGTCGTCGGCACCATCACCCCCTTGTATTCTATAATTGCCGAATGTGTCAAAAGGGTCGGGTGCAATAACAAATTTAGACAGATTCAGGTGTGAGTTTTTGTAAAAAGAACCTGTTGTAGGCCCTTCTTCACTTGAGCTATCTGGGGCAAAAACTCTCAGGATATTTTTACTTTGAGGCAGCATGAAAATCGCCAAAATAATGACCACAGCTGCAACTGCTACCAATGAGGCTATCCCAGTAGCATTATATCCAGACACCTCTTCATTATCTGATCCCTGTCAGATAATTAAATCATTGTAGTAACTGTTTACCAATACACAATCTTTCCTTAAGAATTAAATATACACACCAAGAAGTCATTTCTGTGCGATCACGCAGACAAAGGGTTTCTTGTTTTGCCTTTGCTGCAGCTATCGCGATATTAGCATCAACGATTGCAGTCTCATCCCTATATCAGCCCAGCTTTGGAGACGGCCTTACCTCAGAGACATTCAGTGCAACACTTGGCAATAGAAATGCCGAGCTTTTAGTGCAAGTGAATCCTCCCATTCTGACCGATGCAAGTAGAAATGACGCATTTCTTCTCTTTAGGCTATATGATGCAAACAACAACCAGACTATCAAATATACCACTTTTTTCATCACTGTAGAAAAAGGAGTTGGGGAGAACGCAGAGGTTATAATGCCTCCCACTCTCTTTCATACTGAGAGCGGCCTACTCAGGCTAAAGGTTCAGCCTGCGGAGGGCCAACTGCAAATCTTTGGAACGCAGGAGCAATTCCTTAATGCTTGGGTTGCAGACCCTGGAGGAACTGTGAACATACAAGGTCCTCTCTTCCTAGAAGGTGGCCTGTATCATCTTAGGGTAGAGATCTTTGGTGTCGATAGTATACGCAATATATTCCCAGATGAGAATATCCCCCGATTTGATTCATGGCTTAGTGTTGGCGACGTCTTTACTCAAAATGTCGATTATCAGGGGCAGTCCTACAACACTACGATAATATCCTATTATGACAGAGTTGGTGAGTTCAGCTTCGATGGCAATAACGAACAATTTACTTGGTCCATGCCTTTTGATTGGAACGCCTCAAGAATCGGGAACACGAACATCTTTGTACATGAGGAAGTGAAAATTCCAAAATCTCTTCCAGGAATAGGAGATAGTAATTCCTTTGCAGCTACCGTCAACGGCAATCCGATATCCGGAAGAATGCTTTCAGTCGATCCATATTCGTCACAGCAGGACCTTACTATTCACTACCTAATCAACAAAAACGATGTCCTCAACATGGCTAGTGGTATCCCTGAAGGAGACTCTGGCATGGTATTCACCCTCGCCCCAGCCACAAGCCAAAATGCCCAGACAGCAGGCGAAATGCTCACAGATACCGGAAACATCAATGTGGTACTTGAGTGGGCTCCAGCCCAGCTCGAAGCAAATACTCAATCGACTCTGAAACTGAGCTTCCGTGATGGGTTCACAGGAGAAAGAATAGCAGATGATGTAAACTATAACCTGCGTATCTTTGATAACAATGGCAGTCAAGTCTATAGCCAGACGGGTCTTGTTGCAGAGGGTGGATCTGGCAGTCAGCCGATTGATTTCCCCGCAAACGATGATTATCGTATCGAGGTCGAGGTTACGGGAATAGCAAGAGATGGACAATCGATAGATCAAACAAGGAACGGCATTGCAAGAGGCACAGTAGTTGTGCCAGAGTTTCCGACCAGCTCCGTTGTCACAGGAGCTGCCATTGCCGGCATCACAGCTGCGGGTACTATTATGCTTAGGAGGTTTATCAACATACAGCCAGGCCTGGACCGCTAATGCACATCTTTTACGATGATCTGTCCGAGAAGCTCTACAAAGAAATGCCAGACACATTTGTTGCGGCGAATAAGGTAATGCTCAATATCGAGCAATTCGAAGCAGGACAAAGTTACGTCACCGCCAAAGTGGAGAATAGGCATGGTGACACAGTTAATATAAACATTCAGGGTGGAGTACGAGGCATTGAATTACAAGATACCCTATTCAATGTCAAGCAAAGATGGCCGCGGTTTGCATACATTCTGACTAATCTCACAGATACAGGTGAGGTAATTGTTCGCAAGTTGCCTGTAATTGGCGTAAAAGATTGGCTCTTAATATACGATGAGGATCTCTTTTTGCTGGCGGTAAAAGATGCATACAATGAGTTAGACATTAGGCTAACTGACTAAGATAGATGTCTGGTGAAGCGCAGAGTTTCTCACCTGCTGCACTTCAACCAGACCGTTTGTTCCCCATCGGTTTGGTCGATGTAAGAGCACTATAACACATTGAGAATTTAAATGTGATGTTTAGTCAGACCAATGAACTCCGATTTCACTCACCCGTTAGACGTTCTGAGGACCCTGTAGCAGAATGAGTTAAAAGAACAGTTTGCTTATCTCTAATTGCAGCCTACTAAATTGGTAAATGCCCATATTTTGACTCTTGTATCATGAACTCCTAACACCCTCAAGGTTGAAATGTCAAGATTGAAAGATAGGATGTGATATATGCTGAGGCAAACTCTACCAGGTCGTTTCGAGAATATACATACACACAAAGATTGACTTTGCATCTTCTGGTGGAATTTTGCTCAAACAAATTGACATGTTTAGATCAAATAATTTTCCCAGAAATACCTTTAAATGACTATCCGCATTAGTGCGATCTAGTAATGCCCATTGTTGGTATTGATGATCTAGCTGTCTATATTCCTAAACTTTACCTTGATTACAAGGATTTTGCTGAAGCAAGAGGTATGGATCCACAAAAACTTGAATACGGGATAGGAATTAGGAAGATGGCTATTGCTGACACCAACCAGGATTCTGCTTGTATGGCTGCAAACGCTTGTGTGAAATTGATGCAGAGGAACCACCTTCATCCAGAGGACATTGGAAGACTATACGTCGCAACCGAGTCATCTCTAGATGAATCAAAGGCAATGAACTCTTTCGTTATTGGAATGTTAGAACAAATCTACGGTGAGGGCTCATTTGAGCATGCTGGGGGCATTGAATGTAAGTTTGCCTGCGTAAGTGGTTCATATGCGCTCTATGACAATGCAAATTGGATAAGGGCCGAGGAAAACAACGGGCAGGCCGCAGTAGTAATCGTAAGCGATATAGCAAAGTACGATATTGGTTCAACTGGAGAATACACGCAAGGAGCCGGCGCTGTTGCTCTTTTAGTAAAAGAAAATCCGAGGCTTATGGCTTTTGATCCCAAAGTCCCCTCGACTACTATCAAAAATGAATACGACTTTTACCGTCCTTTTGGCAAAGAAACACCTCTTGTGAACGGAACCTATTCTAATTTGTTATATCTAATATCGGTGAGGAAGGCATTTGATGCCTACAAGCAAAAGGCTGTTAAGACAGGGTTAGTTACCCTCAAGGACAGCGAGTCCATAACTGATTACATTGATTTTTTCGCAGTACACCTTCCCTATAGGAAGATGGGCGAGAAGGCACTTGCTTATCTATTAAGACACGAGTGGCGTCATCTCCCAAGGTGGAAGGACGTTATCAAAGAAGTCGGGCTAACAGAACCGCAGCCAAAGGATCCTCGTGGAACTATTGAGTCGATTCTTGCTGACACAGAATTTATGAAAGCTGATGAGCGATTCAGACGCGCTTTCATGCAAACCTCATTTTACAATGAGGTATATGAGAAAAAGATGGCAAGCTCGCTTGAAGCCTCCACAGTCATCGGCAATTTGTATACTGCCTCAATGTATATGGGTCTTAGAAGTATGCTCGAATTTGAATTTAAGAAAGGGACAGACCTTGAACAGAAACGCATTGGGTTTGGCTCCTATGGGAGCGGGAGTAGCGCAATGGTCTTTAGCGGAATCATACAATCACAATACAAGGAAATAGTGAGTAAGATGGACTTGGACGCGGAGATTGGCCCAAGACAAAAGCTTACAATGGAAGAGTACGAGATGCTCCACAGGAATGAGCGCAAATTTAATGACTCGATTAATCGAGCCCACAAAGAGTTCGTGCTCGTCAAGGTTGGCGGAAACACTGCCGAGAAAGCAGGTCTAAGAGAATACAGTTATGTCAGCTAACTAGTTGGCTAGTCAAGTAACTTCCTTGAACTGTATTCCTTTTTGTTTTAGAAATTCTATCAATCGGTGTGCGTGTTTTTCGTTTTCGAGCTCAAGACTTAGGTAGACCCCTGCAGTTCCTGCAGGTATGTGTGCGCTCAGCCTATCATGATCAACCTCCACTATGTTTACACTCAGCTCTGCAATACCATCCACTACACCCTTAAGTGCGCCTGGCTTGTCTGGCAACAGGATAAATATCTTCAATAGCCTGCCCATTTGCATTAAGCCTTTCGCCACTACTTGGCCTAAGAGGTACATGTCGACATTACCTCCAGAGATGAGGGCGGCGACCTTGTCGTTTCTTTTGTATGCAAATCTGCCCGTTGAAAGAAGGTAAGCTAGGCTGGCCGCTCCTGCCGGCTCAGCAACCAATTTGGCGCGCTCCATCATCAGAAACATTGTCTTTACTATTGACGTATCATCAACTAGGA
>DATFCN010000045.1:0-8488 GCA_035253045.1 Nitrososphaera sp. | reverse complement strand
CCTCCCGTATATTTTTGCACCTTTCTTTATCGGCATCCTCCTCGACAGACTCAACAAGTCTTATGTTCTACTCTGTGGAATCATACTTAATTTTTTTTCTATTCTTATGCTTTCTAGTGTCCAGTCGACACTGGAAGTTGTTCTCTTCAGGACTCTGGCAGGAATAGCTCATGCTCTCTTCTGGCCATCTTCCGAGGTATTGACATCTATCAATTCGTCTTCAGACTCCAGAGTCAAGAATATTTCTATGTTCATTGGAGCTTGGATCTTAGGGTATATGGTTGGACCCCTGATTGGAAAGCTGATTCTAAACTTATTTGGCTATTATGCCATATTTCAGCTTGCAGCTGCAACTATGGCAGTAGCAATTATGCCCGCTGTACTTTTGCGACCCTATGGTTGGCCTAGTGCCCTAAGAGCTCAAGAGGCCCGAGCAAATTCAGTCCAAATAGTTAGAGAAATCACTAACAATCCAAGGCTTGCTGGAGTTATACTATATTATGCAATCACCTTTGGAGTAGTGCTCGCAGTGTATCCTGCGTATATGCGCGAAGCATCACTTACAACTGAAGACATCGAGATGATGTTCTTCTTTTTTGGCGCATCACGGTTTGCTACTCTTCTGTTGCTTGTGGCACGCGTATCCAAATGCGATGAGCTTGCACTTGTCGCAGCTGTTTCAGCAACCGCAGTAGGCATGATTATCTCTTTTGTGTCTCCGTCGATTCTGTCATTTGCAGTATCAATTGCATTATTTGGGCTTTCGACTAGCATATTTTATCCTGTCTCTTTCAGCCTTATTACTAAGAACACACCTTCTGGACATGTCGGTTCAAAACTGGGAGTTTACAATACTCTTTTCGGGATAGGCTGGACGGCTGGTCCAATAATGGCAGGGTTTGCCTCGGATTCATTTGGGTCAGGCAGCCCTTATCTTGCATTCTTTATCATGGGAACCGCGTTTACAGCAGCAATTGCAATATTTAGAAAAGATAGTAACCATTTTTAGGCATAGGTGCTAGTTTGTATGCAATGCACAAACAAAAGGAAGCTCTTGAGGATCAAGTGCCAGAGTACGGCCTTGAGGCTCTTGTCAGCACTAACGATAACAACTATACTTTAATTGCTGCGCTCAGGGAAGCAGGTGAGCGCTTTTCTAAAATCAATCGGCAGTTAGGTCAACACTAACCTACACTATCGACACTCTTCGTCCATCTATCTTTATCCTTCCCTCGCAAAACATCCTTACAGCTTCGGGGTAGAGTTCATGTTCTTGCTCAAGGATTCTTTCAGATAGACTCTCTTCATCATCTCCCTCCATGATTGGGACTGCCTTCTGAAGTATTATGGGTCCGGAGTCCATTCCCTCATCTACAAAGTGGACTGTGCAACCAGTGACTTTTACACCATAGTCGAGTGCCTGCTTCTGTGCATGCAGTCCCGGGAATGCCGGCAGGAGAGCAGGGTGAATGTTCATAATCTGCGTCCTATAATGCCTTACAAACTCTGGACTCATTATCCTCATAAATCCCGCAAGGCATACAAGCCCTGAGCCAGGGGAGACGCCATGCTCGTTCAACGTGGCAGCTACATTTTGGTCATAGTGCCAGCCCTTTAGGCCGTTAGATGGTATAATCTTCGTGGGCATCCTGTATTTTTCTGAAGCTATCTTGAGTCCTGCCGTTTCTGGCTTATTTGAAATTACAATGCATGGCTTGGCATTTCTTATTCTACCGGACTTTATTGAATCTAAAATTGCATCCATGTTGCTTCCTCTGCCCGAAACGAGAATTCCCAGGTTGATCAAGTGGTTTATACCTAATTGTCAACCTATTCTTAAACATCGCTAGTGACCTATCTCTCTTATCTCTCTTTGGGCACCACTTTTTAGCACTGGGGTAGAGAGAACCAAATGGGACAGAAGATAACGAATTATCTCTAATCAAAAATACCATATCAAAGACCGCGCATCCTGAGTCAGTGTCGTACCAAGCAAGTCTAGTCATTCTCACACACCACCAAGATGCTACTTTCCTTCTCGTCTCGGATAAATATTAAAATACTCATATCCTCTAAGCATGAAGGCTATAATGAAGTCGAAAGTTAACCTTGGCCAGTCAGGTATAATGGTAAATCACAAAGATACCACAATAGCGCTTGACCCTTCTCGGCCTGCAGATTGTCAATTCACATTTGTATCTCATGCTCACACTGACCACCTTCATAAGCGCGTGGGGGAAAAAAAGAATAAAAGTCAAGTGCTGGCATCAAAAGAGACCACTCTTATTGCCCAGGCAAGGGGTTATAGAATTGGTAACCCATCTGAAGAGTATAATGGTTTTAGGCTTGTAGACACAGGGCATATCTTGGGATCGCGCGGTCTGCTGGTGGGTGAGGAGGAGGTATATTACACAGGGGATATATCAATGCGAGAGCGAGCATTCATGAAGCCAGCGAAAGTGCCCCATGCCAAGACTTTAATAATTGAGTCAACCTTTGGACGGCCTGAGTATGTGTTTCCCCCGATTTCTGAAATAACCCACAAGACGAACAAAATAATCTCTGAAATGTACGCTCTTGGCATACCTGTAATATTGATGGGATATACACTTGGCAAGGCTCAACTTTTGACAAAGCTGTTCGGGCATTGGGATCCTATAATATATGACTCCGTTGCCAAGATAAACTCAGTTTACTCTGAGCTTGGAGTAAAACTCGAAAGTGTTATGACTTACTCACGCGCTCAGGAGGCGGATATTCTGATAAAGAATCGACCTTGGGTAATGATTGCCCCACTTATGTCTTCTAGGTGTGCCTTCTTAAAGCAGTTGAAGAACCGCTGTGGCGCGGTGACCATTGGATTCACCGGTTGGGCGATTGGCAGTCGCTATAGGTACATGATGGGTCTAGACTACGTAATGCCACTTTCTGATCATTGTGACTACAATGAATTGTTAGCTGCAGTAAAGCAATGCAGGCCAGATAAGGTCTATACTTTTCATGGATTTGCCGATGAATTTGCAGACACATTGCTGGGAATGGGGTTTGAGGCCGAGGCCGTGGGACATCGTAACAATCGCAAGGAGAGAACGATCTCACTTGATTCTTTTTTCTAGACTGGTCTATTCTTAGGTTTCGGGCATGACCTAGACGCGCTACCATAAGCACCTCTATCAATAGATGCAACAGGAAAGCAAAAGATCAACAATTCTTAAGAATTCTAAATTAAAAGCCATTCTCACTTCCTATTCTCGTCCCTAAAGTAGGGAATGACCTTCGATCCAAAGTTCTCGATATTCTTAAAGTAGCCTTCTCCCCAGAATCTGATGATAAAGTGGTTTGTTCCTGCCTTGATAAAGCGCTCCAACATCGCAATCACGTCATCAGGTTTTCCGACACCAATTGCACTGCGAGCTACGCTGTCAGGTATCTTCAGGGCTGCGCGCTTCATCTGCTCCATTAGCTCCGGTTTGTTCATTGCATACTCTGTAAAGTATCTGCGGAAGTCAAAGTCGGAGTCCTGTGGTATATCATGGACTTTGAGAAGCTCAGGTTTGTATAAACTCACTTTCACCGCGTTTTTCATCTTGTTCCAAGCTTCCTCTCCATCGTCTGTGAAATAAACATCAACATCATTTGCGAATTGGAAATTGGTTAAGTCTCGACCACTCTTCTTTGCATGTTCACTGATAACTTTAGCATGGTGGGTGAAGAGCTCCGGTGTATAGCCAATTGGAATCCACCCGTCCCCATATTCGGCACATAACTGAAGTGTCTTTGGAGCACCAGCTGCAATGTAAACTGGTGGCCTTGGATTTCTTATGCTCTTTGCCTGAAGACAGGCATTTATCAGTTTGTAGTATTGGCCGTCATAGTTCACACGACGGTCTGGATCAGAGTCAAATAAGAGTTCGATGACCTCAAGCTGCTCTTTGAATTTTGTGACAGGTTTATTAAATTCGATTCCAAAGTCGACAACGTTTTGGGCCTCGCCAGCTCCAATACCTAGGATACCTCTTCCTTGTGTTAGTCTGTCAAGTGTGATGGTTGAAAGCGCGATGGCAGAAGGGTGCCTCCGGATTGCGTCTGTGACACATGTCCCGAGTTCAACATTCCTAGTCACCGCGCCGAGTGCTGCAAGCAAGAGCCAGGCATCGTTTACTACTGCATTCTTCCACTGAGGCACATTAGAATGATCCATGGCCCATATGGAGTCATAATCTAGTCTATCTGCCATCTGTGCAGCAGTCATTATCTGCTGTTCGTCTAGTCCAAGTCGAGCAACATTGAGTCCCTGCGTGAACCCAAATTTTATCTTCAACTTACAAATCCTCCTCAACCAACAAGAGAAGATATGTTTGATTCATTTTAGATTAAAATCAACTGAAGGATGTATTTTAAGTTTTTAAAGCTAAAAGCCCAAGTTTTCAACAGAAATTTCCACGGGTTTGTCAATATAATATACTCAAAGTGTCAATACTGGCTGAATCACTATGTAAAATCGCAACTGCAATACAGCACACAGCAGAAATGCTGGGGAGCAAAGATAGCGTTGACGAGCAGTTCGTGGAGATGATAGATGATCTCGTTGTCATGGCTGAGAACGATTCTGAGCTGGCAGAAGGATTGAAATGGATTGACTTCCAATCGCAAAGGAACGGTCTGACATTTTACGAAATGGCAATGATAATACTGAGAAAGCACATGGTTGAGAGGAGGGCCAAAGAGTGGTTAAGAGAGAAGATCAGTCAATAATCGACAAAATAATAGTTATACTTTAACACCTGAAGTACAACCTCCGACTTTGCTGAATCACGCGATATTGTTTCTGATCGCCATTTAGGTGAACACGGAACTAATTCTGAATACAGTCCAGTAGCCTGACATACACTACTACAACAAAACTAGCATTCCGAATTGAAGCAAATTTGTGTCCATTTAATACTAATTCGCGATCATAACACATGCCTGGATAGTTACATATCGGCCTTGTCTCGAAGAGACAAGAACGCTTTATCAGAGGACTTGTTTCTGTAGTTTCGGCCAGTGGACCTCGATATATACACCTAGACAGCTCTGCTCTTATTTGCTCCTGCTTGAGATGGGAGTATACTCGCATCCCATTGGACCGCAGTACTTGCCGACGTAGACTGCCTTTGGGCGGTAGAGCGCAGGTTTGGGCGCTGCTTCAGCAAACTTTTCCTCAATGACGTGGGCTGACCATCCTGCTATCCTAGATGTTGCAAAAATAGGTGTGTTAAGATCTAGTGGGATCCCCATGCTATAGTAAACCGAGGCACTATAAAGGTCAACGTTCGGATATATCCCTTGGTGTTTATTCTCAAGCATCCACCTCTTCGTGCTTTCCTCAATATGCCTAGTGATCTCGTACCACTTGTTGTTCTTTTCGCGGCAGATTCTCGCTGAGAGCCTTGCAAGAATGTCTGCTCGGGGGTCAGTAGTCCTGTATACTGCATGACCCATGCCCATGATCCTGCCGCCAGACTGGAGGCGGTTTGCAACCCACCTATCGACGTTATCCGGATCGCCAGTCTCAAGCAGCATTTTCATCACCTGCACGTTTGCGCCGCCATGAAGTTCGCCTGAAAGGGCACCTATAGCACCACCGATACTTGCATACATGTGCGCTCTGGTTGATGCTATCTCCCGCGCAGCAAATGTAGAGGCATTAAAGCTATGCTCTGCATGCAGAATGAGACAAATGTCCATTACTTTTGCCTCCTCCGGAGATGGCTCTATGCCTCTAAGCATGTAAAGAAAGTTGGCAGCATGCGATGCTTTCTCCAGGGGGTCAAGCACATGATGGCCACATCTAATCCTGTTCCAAGCAGAAACGATAGCCGGTATCTTGGCAATCAGTATGATTGCACGCCTTATATGAGCTTCCTTGGAGGCGTCTTCCATATTTAGGTCATAATCTGCCAGCTCTGAAACACATGATTGAAGGATGTCCATTGGCTGCGCGCGTTTAGGTCTGTTCTTTAAGCTCCTTATGAGAGGCTCTGGAAGCCCGCGAGCTTCCGTTAACCTGCGGTTGAAATCCTTTAGTTGGTCTGTAGTTGGAAGCTCGCCAAAAAGGAGCAGATAAGCACTCTCCTCATAAGTTGAATGATTAACAAGATCGAGAATGTCGTAACCACGATAGATGAGCTTGCCATTCTCACCATCAATTGAGCATATCTTGGTGTCTGCAACCTCAATGTTGCGAAGACCAATATTCCGTGCATCCATTTGTTGTAACAATGGTAACTTTACCAAATTTGTATATAAAGGAATATTATAGCTGGTTGTTATTACCCATGGGCACATGATATTACGAGAAAACACACACCTACACAGCAGGCCATCTGAATTCTAGGAGCTATCCTGTGAATGTAGTTTTCATGTAGAGAATTTTGTTCTTGTCAGGTGAAGATGTTCAATAAATTTCAACTATTGAATTGCTGTCTATTGTATGATGAGTTTATTTAGTCAGTAGAATTCTCCCGTGGAAAAAAAGTTACTGACCTCGCTCCAACCATCTCTAGTCAAACCGTCGACCATTTTAAAAATTGCAATAGTAAATGATATTGCCTTTTCAAGGAGTCCTTTATAGTCGTCTATCTCAAAATATTGAAAACCTAATATCGCTCGCTCGATTGATTATCGGGATTTTGATCCGTTCTGGAGGTGCATTCATGAAACTAGATGCCAATATTATATCTCTGTTCCAGCCAGGTCTATATCCTCTCGACATTTTGACATGGGCTATCTACCAGCGCTCCTTTTGTTAAAAGCGTTCGAGTTAATTATTATAAAGCCCCGTTGACCAAATGCTGCATTTGACCAAAGGAATAACCTACCGTGATGTCGGCATAGATATAGGTCGCGTGCACAGGGGGCACAAGTCGTTAGGCGAGATAATATCAGTGACTCATGAGATGCTTGCAATTGGTAAAGTGATCTCTGGTTTTGGCCACTATGCTGGCCTTATTAAATTGGGCAAAGAAACAATTGCACTTCATGCTGATGGTGTTGGGACAAAAGTCATTGTAGCGCAGATGATGAATAAATTCAACACTATTGGTATCGATTGTATCGCTATGAACGTAAACGATGTAATCTGTGTTGGCGCACATCCTATCGCATTTATAGACTACATCGCATTGCGTCAAACAAACGAATGGCTGTTGCAGGAGATAGCCAGAGGTCTTGTGAAGGGTGCTCAACAAAGCAAGATGGCCATCGTGGGTGGCGAGACAGCTGTATTAGGAGATATGATAGCGGGAGCCAGTGAAAACGCCTTCGACCTTGCAGGAATGGTAATGGGAATCGTTAGGGAACGACCCATTCTTGGGAGAATGATTAAGCCTGGTGATATTATCTTGGGAGTTGAAAGCAGTGGACTTCACTCTAATGGCTACACGCTTGCTCGGAAGGTATTGCTTTCAAAATATTCAGTAGATGATTACGCCGATCATCTTGAGCAGACAGTGGGAGAGGAGTTGTTGATGCCGACCAGAATTTACGTAAATCCAGTAAATGATATTTTGAAGAGAAGGGTAGTTGTGCATGGCATTGCAAACATTACTGGGGGGGGACTCACAAAGCTGGTTCGCCTAAACCCCAGAGTCAGATATGTGTTTGACAATCTTCCGGCACCCACAGGTATATTCAAGCAGATACAAGTTGACGGCAAGATTGACAGCAGGGAAATGTACCGTACATTCAACATGGGAGTTGGTTTTTGCTTGGTTGCTCCAAAGGCAAGTACCGATCAGATTATTAGTGTTTTTGAAAAACATAAGATGCGCTGTGAACCTGTGGGGAAGATCGAAAAAGGTAGCGGCGCTGTTACTACCATCATAGATAGTAAAAAACAAACTCTATAAACAAAAATTAATATTCGTTCTTTGTTGATTGTCCAGAATTGCTTTCATCAGCAGGGGAGAGTGCAAACGACGGCGAGCATGAAGACGACGACGAAGAATACTACTACTGTTACTGGCAAGCATGCAAATCCATCGCAGAGTCTATAGAGACTAGTAAGACTCTATTGTCGATAAAGCAGGTTCTAAAAGTTGTCAAGCAGGTGGCGTCAGAGTATAACCTAGATACGATACCTAGAAACGAGCACATTATACGGTATTTACATGATAACCGTTACCGTCATTTGCTTATGGTCAAGCCGGCCAAGACGGCATCAGGTGTTGCAGTGATTGCAGTTATGCCCGAGCCATACAGATGTCCCCATGGTAGATGCATCTATTGTCCTGGTGGAGTTGAGTTCAACACGCCGCTTAGTTATACGGGTACTGAGCCGGCAACAAAGGCCGCTCAAAGGTTCAGCTACGATCCCTACCTGCAGGTATGTTCGAAAATGGAGCAACTACAATCACGAGGACATGACATTGGCAAGACCGAGTTAGTTATAGTAGGAGGAACCTTCCCATTTATGCCTGCGGACTATCAAAGGCAGTTTGCCAAG
>DATFCN010000044.1:0-6291 GCA_035253045.1 Nitrososphaera sp. | reverse complement strand
GGCGGTCACAGCAAAATCAGTTATAGATATGATGTATCTCTTCCAATGATATCTCGAGAGTTGGACACATAGATGATAATTTTTGAAACGCTGGACTAGAAATTAGTTTCTCGCTCTAAATATGTTGTCTGGAAATCCTTGCGCAAGATTAACAGAGAAAAGGGATAATTCTGCTGTGTTTTGTGAAGAATATCAGATTGCAAACCTCGAATTCATTGCGTTCCAAGGCGGCTAGGGGAAACGAGGACTCATTAGGCCTGCAAAAGATTTAGACTTATTTGTCATACTCTGTATACATTGTAATCCAAGTGTGCGCTCTTCCAAAAGAGAAAATCGCATGGAAAATCAAAAGCACAGGCCTTTGGGAGTCACATTAATTGCGATATTGACAATAATTGGAGGCATAATATTTCTCGCTAGCGGACTAGTTCTTCTTATAATTGGAATCGGTTTTATATTGTTGGCATTAGGCATTGCGTATTTGGTGATGGCTTATGGTTTGTGGAAGGGGAAGTCATGGGCATGGACTATAACATTGATACTATCCGCAATAGGCATTATAGTGGCTATTGTTTCAATTGCCGCTGGCAATGCAGCAGCGATTGTTAATATAATAATTCATGGCATAGTTATTTACTATCTGTACAGGTCAAACGTTAAAGCTTTCTTCGGTAAATGATAATTGCCTTTCTGCAAAGAAGTCAGGGAAGAAGACTGGCATGGACATCCCGCTGTCACTTTTTCCGTTAGCCTAGTTAGTTCTTAAGACACCTCCTGCACCGACAACTGCTCGTATCTCTCAGGAGAAATATGATCCGTGTTTAACCTTCAACAAGAAATATCATACATAGAAAACTCAAATGGTTGCTCGTCGATAGAATGGCGGCAACTTTGCCACTCTGTTCCTTTTAGAAGTCTGCGCATCAAAGGCAGTTTTTGACTCAAGTTGCATTTTTACGTGGGCCAAGCCTCCTCGTGAAAAAGGTCACCTAGCACATAAAGCAAATTAGATGCATCATTTTTTAGCGTAACTGATGTCAGTTGTCACAGTGAGTATTACCATTCGCTCCAAAGCGGAAAACAATATGATCGATCTTACTAGCCAAACTGATCAAGCTATCAAAGCAAGCAAGCTTCACAACGGTATTGTCGTAATTTTTGTATCAGGATCAACAGCAGCGGTGACCACGATAGAATATGAGCCAGGTCTCAAGGAAGATTTTCCAAAAATGCTTGATAGAATTGCGCCAAGCAATATAGAATATGAGCATGACAATACATGGCATGATGGAAATGGGCATTCGCATGTTCGAGCGTCTTTGATAGGACCCAGTCTTACCATCCCGTTTAAAGATAAAGCTCTGATGCTTGGAACGTGGCAGCAAATCGTATTGCTTGAGTTGGATACAAGACCACGAGAGCGCACGGTTGTAATGCAGATGATCGGAGAGTAATGGCGAAAAATTGCATAAAATGCCGTAATTGTAACAAAAGATTATGTTAATAATTTAGTCTCACTAAGGAATACATTCATTGCCGGTCAGGGGCAATGGGCTAATTTTAAGATCTTTTGTTGAACCTATATGATATCTAGAACACTCTTTTAGGGAGTAGCGGCCCATATTGAGGGCTTGATGGGTTGATTGTTTGCGTCAAGGATCCAAGTTACCAAACCATAGATTGGTTGGCCTTTAAAACGATTCTCTGTATCTGAGGGGTATAACAAAATGCTTGTTGTATTGCCATTGAAAATGTTGATGGATAAAGGAACATTTTGCCATTCTAATGTACCATCAGTCAATACATCTGCATACCCAAATAGAGAAAGGCTATAATTATTTCCCGAGTCCAAAACTAAATTGCTTGTAAGTTGTTGTTCAGCAATTTCATCCATATTTTGGGAGTCTGACGGTAACACTATATTCCTTAAGTTATCGATAGAGTATTCATGCAACTCCGTGCCATTCTCAAGGCCCATTATGAAATCCACTTGCAGATAACTTATTTCACCGTTCGTAACCCCCATAGACCAATTGCCTGCAAGCACATAAATCGGAACTGAATCGCTCACATTTTCCCTTAGACTGAAATTTAGTAGATCAGTAACCAGGCTTCCTATCACACCGTCAATTTGAAAAGTATCAATCGTTCCACTATTGTTTTGTATATCTAGATCATTAGTAGTAGTAGTAGTGGCTTGAGCTTCTGCAAATAGACTTTCAGAATCATTTATTGCATATGACAATAGCAGGATTAGAATAACAGACCGGATGGATATCCCCGAACAGTAAATAGATTTAAAATCCATACCCGTATTTAGGCCATGTGGTTCCCAATAACCTTTACAGTAAATTCTTAGGTTAGAACAAGTATTAGTTGCATCACACAAATGTATATACACTATTCATGCTTGTGAAAAAGTAATAGGATTTATCTTGATACATACTCCCTTATTCTAGTTCTTATACAGCACTTATTTTGTGTAGCCTGGCCTGCGTCTGTCCGCATGCTGCAACCACCCTGGCATAACTGGCGAGTGAAAAAGGATCGCCGCCCCACACAACCATCGATGCCTTAAACCCCAGCCTTATCTTGCCTATACTTTGAGCACTATTAATTTCTAGTATCTCTCGAAAAATTTTTGATATCGTTTAGCTGCTGAAGGCCCAAACGGCAAGAGATGTCCTAACCTGTAAAAGAGGTTTCGTTGAAGGACCACAAGGTGATCGCTCAAAAAGCAGAACTTGGCAGCCGACTATAACAACTTTGCAATATTTCTCCAGGCGTGATGTTTGAATTCAACTTTCTAAGAAAATGAGTCATCAGGTCCCCGTGAGATTGGAATATCTCCCTCCGTTAAAGCTGAGGAAGCCTCTTCCCTTTTGACATCTAGACAGTGATTGGCAGGCACATCCACAACCCTTCCCTTCAAAATAATCGGAGCTAGAGCCACATCTAGAACTCTGTATTCACTTACGGAAAGGGAATTAGAGAATGCTCGCGTCGCAACCGATGCTGCACTCTAATGCCTACATGTCTTGCCCGCTATAAGGAACATTGTATCAGAAGATTAAGGAACAGAAGCTTAATGAATTTGCAAGGTTCAAATATCACGATGTGCATACACGATGCCCAATCTTAATAGCCTGGGCTTATTGTCAATACTTATAGCTATATCTGTGGGAGCAACTTTCATTATTCTATATCTAATCAAGTTTATAACAGAAAAGCATAGTAGAAGAAAATATCGCTAACACTTTTGCACTGATTTGTATCGTTTAAATTTATGCGACTTGAGAATCATCTTCAAAATTAACTCATGTGTATCCTTTTAATGGTCAATCGTCTCAGCCCACTTTGCAGCGTACTAATGCAAATTTTAAGATGAAATAATAATGAGAATATTCAGAGAGCTTTCAGTGCTTAGTGACTAGTTTCTAACAGGTTTCCTTAAGTTAGTGAATTTGCAAGCCAGTTCTAAAAAAAGAGGAAAGGAGCTGTTAGCCAATAAATCCATAATGCTCCAGCCTAAGGTTCTCCTCTTGGATCAGACCAATTCCAGCAGCATAATACTTGAGTTCTGCGACATCCGGTTCCAGTGGATTAGTTTCTCGCGTTATAAGTGTATCCGAATAATCGCCAGATGGAGTTTGAATTAATTCATGCATACCTATTATCTCTGCTCTATCTAATGCAATGTCCGGCGCTATTTCTTGATAGTACCTTGCACCTAAGAGTAAAGTACCTGGCATGATTACACCTGGTTTATTTCCATCCTCGCCAGCCAACCAAGCGCCTTCGTGACTGATTATATTGCCATTCTCGTACTCATCAACCTCTTCGCCAAAGTAAAAGACGCTGTTTGTCTCTTGACATAGAGAGAAGAGTTCCTCGATACCTCGACTAATTCGCTGCCTATAGTTTCTCTTTCTTCTACTACTCTAGTTTCAGTTCCATTTACTTGTCTTGTTTCGTTTAGAACTGTGATTGTTAGTTGAGCCGCTTCGCCACCCTCTTGCCCTAGAAGGACTAACTGAAAATTGGGCTCCAGTATGAAGTACGGGTTCCTTCCTGTTGACGTGTAATTGCAGTCTTCAGCTCTAAAGAACGTAGTGTATTCGATTTCTCCCGCAGATTCTCCTAGTTGTGTATCATTCTCTTCCTCTTGGATATCACCACCTGTGTCCCCTGGGCCATCATCTTCCTCCTCGTCTTCAACGGTTGTTGCATATGCAATTGTTGAGAACCCATTAATTGGGAAGATCCATGCTCCGAAAAATAATGTTATGGACACAATTGTCAAAACACTTCTCTTTGTTTGCATTGCTATGAAGGCAAGGCCCACCTTATTAAGAAATATGATACAGGTGACTAACCAACGGAAAGAGTGTATATGAAGAAAGCAAATCTCATTTAGGCACTTGTACCAACATACGTAAGTTGAAGCACTAATTAGAACTGGGAAGATTGTAAAAAAGAGTGTGCCTTTTAGGCTGCGATAAGGAGATAAGGATAATCCCTCTAAATCTATAAAGAATAGGAGCGTGTCGGTCGGTTGGTATATGAAGGCTCACAAGAGCCTAATGACAATACAACAGACCAAATACTTAGATTTATTAAGGAAAATCCAAGTTGCCACCTCAGAAAAATCAAAAAGGATCTCGATTTAGCAATGGGTACGGTTCAATATCATCTTGATAAACTTGAGAAAGCCGGTAGGATAATATCTCAAAAACGCGGTTTTCATAAACACTACTTTTTGGTGGGGGCCTTTGAAGAAAATGAAAAGCAGCTATTAGAGGTTCTAAGTAATGAAACTGCACGAGAGATTCTTATGTTTATAATTGAGCAGCAGCACCCCTCTCAAAGTGATATCAGCAAGCACATGGGAATCTCCTCAGCATCCGTAAGCTGGCAGATCAAACGACTACAAGATTATAGGGTCATTGATGAACTGAAGGAAGGCAGGTTCAAGCGATACAAATTGCGCGGTGATTCTAAGCAAGTTGTTTCCTTATTAAAGAACTACTATCCTGGCATATGGAGCCGGTGGAGTAACAGACTTGCTGAAATGTTTCTGTCTTTATCCCGTGGAGGCGCAGAACTGTGATGGATTTGCCATCTATACCGATTTGGGTTTTCCTTCTATCCTGGCTTATACGACAGGTGGAAGACCGAATGGGTGAGGGGGATAATGAGGCTGATGATGATGGTGAAGAGCCTGATGGAAATGCGACAGTGTCTGAAGACGGAACAAGCGGAGATGAGACAGTAGGATTTGAAGACCTTGAAGTGGAACCGTACGAGCCGATAACGCAGGCAATCAAGATAGCAATTGCTGTTTTTTCACTCCTGTTGCTTGGTCTCTCTGTCTCTGCTTACAAAAAAACTGCTCTTAAGAAGCTAGTTTACGCTGCGGTGGCGTTTGGATTATTCGCAGTACAGCTATTTTTTGACTACTTGGAAGACGCCGTCGAAGCCTTCGATACGCCTTACTCTGATATTGTCTTTTTCGGAATTACTCTGGCGATTCTAGTCCTGTTCTTTATGGCTATTGTTAGAAAGAGGTAGTAGTCCTCTGAGTTGAGCTAGAAGATATGGAAGCTTTGGGAGCTATAATATCAGATATGAAAAGGATAAAATGCGTGTTTGTTGCTCAACCGAAAAAGAAGGTCCTTGCGAAGGACTGATTTGGTCATGCTCCCTTGTTCTCATTTTTATCTGCACCGATCCTTCTTTGCAGCTCATCTAGGATTCTATGGATCTCTCTTATTTCCTCCATAATCTCTTGTTGCGTCAAAGGTATTTGTGATTCACGCTGAACCTGCTGGTACGCCTCTTCCGACTTCCTGACAATTACTGAGATAAACAGGTTAATGACTATGAAGGTTCCAATCAAAATAAAGCTTGCAAAGTATAACCAGTAGAGAGATCCTAGATTAGACGTTATAGGCTCCATTACATCCACCCATCCTTCCAATGTAATGATTTGAAATAGTGTGGTCACTGAGGTTGGAAATGATGACCAGTGATGGGGATCGACATTTCTGAAAAGATGGTATCCAACAATTGCGTATATGAAGAATAGAATTGAAAGCAAAATTAAAATATTAAATATGCTTGGTATTGAACGAACAAGTGTAGATACGATAGCCCGCAGTTCTGTGGATTTAGTTATTAGCCTTGTAATTCTCAGCAGTCTGACCAACCTCGCCACGGTTGAGAACTCTCCTGCAATGGGCATAAGCGATAGTAAAATTATTGCAAAATCAAAACAATTCCATCCATCTT
>DATFCN010000043.1:0-11217 GCA_035253045.1 Nitrososphaera sp. | reverse complement strand
TAGGTATAATTCTTCATCATTTTCGCTCACTATAGAGTCAATACCCTTGCGCATGCCGCCTGCAATCAGAGCACCAGTACTGTCTATTACACCAGCATACCTTATGCCATCGTTCAACATGAACACCTGCTCACAAAGCTTGTTAAGATCCATGATTTTCTTTTGGAAGATAGTGTTTATTGAATTTTTAGTAAAGCTATCTGAGAGACAATTTTGACCTGAGTTGATGACAACCTAATAGGTGGCTGCTTGTTATACAGCGCAAAATAAGTAGGATATATGAAAGGATGAGACGACAGTTAAAATCTGTTTTTTCTAGCTTGCTTCTGCAAATCCTTATGCGATAAAATCAGAGAATCGCTTCATTATTTCGCTAACTGGATTATTGAAAGAGTATAAACCACGAATGTGTATATCCTGTTCGTATTTAATGTAAAGGAGACATGTGATAAAATAATGTGTGAAGGACTAATATTAGATTATTATTTGTATGAAGTTCTGTTAGCTTTTCATAATTTTCTATTAGAACGCTATTTCTAAATCATAATCCTTCATATAATCGAGCAAAAAAGATGGGCTATAGAAGCAGAGATGAAATAATCAGCCAGATTCTAGAGATGGCAAACAAGGGGGACGCTACAAAGACCAAGATATTTTATGAAGTATCTCCTAACTATACCAAAATCAAAGAGTACCTGACCATTCTGATTGAAAGTAACCTGCTTAGATATGACCATGAATCATACACATTTAAGATTACAGAAAAAGGTCGCGACTTTCTTCAAGCCTATAGTCAGATGGATGAAATGCTAAAGGGACAAGAACAACAACAACGAGTCTAGGCGCAGAGACGTAGTAGAGCGAGAGATGATATAGCAAGATGAAAGGTTGCGGCTTTTTATCTTATGATTGAGGCACACACACGCATCGCAGAACAAGGGAATTTCTACGGTCAATATTGATGCCTCAATCTAAACCGCCTGACTACAAAATACTGCATTATGTGGGGATTCAAATTATCCCTAGAGTTGGATGCTTTATTATACAGGCCTTTGTCTTTTAACTTAACAGAACCATATGACATACCGTATTGGAAAGATATTGAGATTAGAGCTCTCATTGAATGCTATGAAAAAGTGAAGAACTCATTGGTGATGTGAAAGTATCGCTGCAAGGTCAATAGAACTAGCATCAAATGACTACAGAAGCCAAACTAGATATGCTGACAGCTAATTGACACCTGTTGTCTGTTTCCATTACCAGCTATTCACCTCATAAGCTATATTAGCAATTGATGCCAAGTTACTAGGTAGAGATAGGAGATGTGTATATGAGCACAGAACGAAAGAATCCCTTCAAGCGTGACCAGGCACTAAATGATGCCACAGCAGGTCAACTAGGTGAAGAGCCAAGGCCAGGACCATATCCAGAAAATGATCCGCGCATGGAAGCAGCGCGCAAAAGGTCAAGGCAGATCTAGCAGGTTCACATACATGTAATGTATGTGAACATCACATAGCTGTTGACTTGTTACAGAGCGTGGCTTATGCATTTTTCCTATTACAGACTCATCAAGCTACTCCTCTTTTGGGAGTGTCCTGTGTAACCATAATGAGCTGGTGAATTACATCCTTCAATCTTTCGTAGCTGTCACAAATCCAGAGGATAGACTCCATGCAAACATTACAATGCAAAACTGGTTTAAGGTATTGCCCACAGGACCTGCAAGAAGTCTTCATAGGGATTAGATTCAGAGAATAATACCTGTTTGAACATTATTGTATAAGATATTGAATTAAAGTCACAACAGAGACTCAAAAGTAAATACTTCTAAACTGCACTATCAGCATCACGGTCATTCTTCAAAAATATGTAACATTATTGATGCTAGAAGTTGTTGTGTTCTTAGTTCAGCATTACTTCTCTCGATGCTAATGTGAATGACTCCTACGTTCTACTTTTGTTGCTGAGCAAACTCCATCAACTCAATCAAAACTCCGTGAACAAGTCCATCGACATAGACATAGCGACCCATCCAGTCAGGCAGCTTGGCGTCAAATAGGACAGAGAGAGGAGCGTCGGATTTGCGTGCCATCTCCAGGTGTTCATCAATGGATGGCACTAGATAGGCCAGATGATGTATGTTCTCTACTCCCCCTCCTCCTCTCCCTTGAAGAGCGTCAAGATATGGAGATGGATCATTTCCAAGTGGCTGTATCAACTCAAGCATTGTATTGCCCAGCTCGATGAAACCAAATTCGGCTGAGAAGGTGACAGTTTTACCTTGATAATGCGCATCTTCGACATGCAGCGTAAAGCGCCTAGTGATAGCGCTGAGTCCAAAGCGGTTTGAATTGTCACGCTCAGCTTGATCAATATCTCTAATGACAACGCCGACATGATTAAGATTAGGATACTTCCGTGTCAAAAGATTATCTGACATGTTCGAACTCCTTCATTCTCAACAGCGTCATTGTCATGTAATGCTTCTTTTCTACAGGCATTAGATTCTCGTTACCACCTTGATTATTTAAAAAGATTAGTGAAACGGCAACTGTTAACTTATCGTCGGCCATACTCGGACGTTTTTAAGCCAGCCGACGTCAAGTTAACAGAACCAGCAATGACAACCTTTTTCTTGTTAATATAATGTGCATTCTCCCCTAAATCATTGTATAACAACATTGATAATTTGCGTGTGTATTTACAATTCATAAAGCCGCAAGTCTAATGACGGTCAAAGTGTAGCACGAGTTTTGTATAGGGTTGATCAGTTTATAATCACCTAGCCACAAGCCTATCGCATATTTCGTGATTCATGTTTCGTCCCCTCCACAAACATCTGCAAATGACAGATAGTCGAATCCTGTTCCAAAGCAGGTTTTTTTCTCTCAGTTGCAGTTTTTTATGGGATATGTATTATAATCACTACATAATTTTTGCCTGATAGAAACATTCGCGTCATCTTGTACATTATGCCATACTTTTTCTCCAACATTTTGAACGCTTTCAGCTTCACTTCTTCACTGGCTATCCGAGCTTCTCCTTTGACCCACTTACCCTTCACTCTGCCGCGTATGTCGCATGGCGCTATCTGAACAGAGGGATTGTTTCGTATGCGCTTATACTTGCCGGTGTCGTCAGACGTCCTCACATATAATTTTCTGCTGTCATCACTACCGCTTTCGACAAACCACACGGGCGTTCTAACTCCCTGTCCGTTCTTTCTATAGGTTTCTAGGTTGATGTACTTTTCACCAAAAAGATGCAACAATTTTCTCTACTGCTCTGTCATTGCCTTGATCAATCTTCAATATAAGAATAAAAGAGAGACCCGTCACTTGCATCTGCTAGTTACCTTCTATGTCAAGAAATCGTTCTTAGTCCATGCTACCTCATAGATCCTATCATTTGCATTGACAATTAGGTAGCCAAGGCCACTTCATCACAGCATAGAGAATACAAGAATGTTTGATGAGCACGCATACACTATGGAAGAAGATTATTGCTCCCCCGTTGCTGCAATGGAAAAGAGAAGTATACTGAATCGTATTTTGATCATACTACTTTAGAACTAGTTGAATCAGATGAAGAAGGATAAATAGTATCAAGAACAGTCCCTATTTTGAAAGTGATACGCTTTCATTTCTCATGCAACCGCCTACTATATGACACATGAAGAGTAAAAGATACAACCATTAAGAATCAAAGTCGACATAGATCAAAAGATCTAATAAGGTGCGATAATAGATTTGTCTCTCAAAAAATAAGAAAAAGGGTTAGATCGTGTCCTTTCCTTCAAGATGTGCCCTTAACATCCACGCCATCTTTTCATGTTTTTGTACTGCTTGTATGAAAAAGTCATTTGTTGCCATGTCTTCTAACTCTTCAGCTTCGTCAGCGTTCTTCCTAAGCGTCTTGATTACTGTTTCATGATCATTTAATAGATTGGATATCATTGTCTGCGCACCAGGGTTCTGGCCAGGGTCTTCGTTAATGCTAGAGTAGCGAGCGAATTCATCTAGTGTACCAAGTGACTTGCCACCAAGCTGCCTTGCCCTTTCTGCTATTTCGTCTACCATTTCATCGAGAATTTCGTACTGTTCTTTAAAGAATTCATGTAGCTGATGGAAGCGAGGTCCTATAACATTCCAGTGATACTTTCTTGTCTTTGTATAGAGAACATATTCGTCACACAGACGCATATTAAGCGTCTCGACAATTTTCTTACGATTATCGTCTTCTACTCCAATATCGGTCTTGATATCTTTCTCCATTATTGCTGTAGATGCCGCACTACTACTTTTTGATGTCACAAAGTTAATAGATCACACAAAATTATATATGAGATATATAACAAAGAAACAGACAGCTTTATTACATTGAGCGCCTAGAACTGCTGTCAACTATGGCAGGGCGTAGGAAAAAAAGCAGAGTGACTGCCCAGGATTTCGATACATTATTTCGACTGGCTGAGCTCTATAATACAGACTATGATTTCCAGGCTGCCGAGTGGTTTTGGGGTCAGTTCCAAGAAAAGACTATCGAGGAGTTTACAAGTAAATACCCACACGGAAGCAGAGAGTATCAGTTCTTTGAAAGAATCACGTCAAAATGGGAGCTTGCAGGCTTGCTTGTAGAGAAAGGATTTCTAAATGCTGACCTATTTTTTGATAGATATGGATCACTTCAAGCAGAGTGGGAGAAATGTAAGCCGGTAATTTATGGTCTTCGTGAAAAGTGGAACGAGCCTCGACACCGCGAGAATTTTGAGCTTTTGGCAGAATCTGGCCGCAAGTGGCAGGAAAAGCACCCACCGAAGGTATAACAGAACAAAATATCCAATACATAACATCAGATTTATTGTGATACAAAATCATTTGCCAATAGTAGGGAGGTACAAGATGGTCGTTGACATTCTAACGATCCATTTGCTGCCTGCTCCTTGTCAATATATTATTAGTAACTCACAGTAAACTAAGTTAAGAGAAAAATTTGAAAAGTAGTATCTTGAAAACAATTAGGAGTCGTCTCTTTATTCTTTAAACAAGCCTAGTGCCTAACTACTATAATAGTGACTAATCCCCTTAATTACTATGTGAGCCAGCAAACTGCTGATATGACACAAGTAGAATATGAAGAATACATAAACGCTCCAGTAGAGAGAGTTTATGAATACTATACAAATCCAGACAACATCAAAGAAACATGGCCTAGAGATGTCGTCAAAGAATCAGAATCAACTACAGACTCTAAAAATGAACCAGGTTCTGAGATGAAAGTCAAGGGTGAATATATGGGTCGCAAGGCAGAAATGCGTCTCGAGGTAGCAGAGAAGGAACCCAACAGAAGATTGGTAACCAGACAGACAGAAGGACCGTTTCAGAGATGGGAGAGTATACAAGAATTTCAAGGTGACAACAGTCGCACGCACATACGACACACAATAGAATATGAACTTGGAACAGCTGCCAAGGCTGGAAACTTTCTAACAGGAAGTCAGGCTGATGACAAAATAAGGCAAGGATTACAACAGGCAGCTCAGACAGTCAAACAGAAGCTAGAATCACGCTAAGAGAGATAAGAAAAAAGAAGAGGTAAGGGATAGTCAATGGTGGCAGCAGCAACACAGCACAGCGTAGGACATTTCGAAATCCCTGCCGACAAAACAGGCGAACTGAAGAGCTTTTATTCTTCATTATTTGGATGGCAGTTTGAAAAGGGTCAAACAGAGGACTATTGGATGATAAAGAATGCAGGAATTAGCGGAGGATTGGCTCCAAGAGAAAACCCTGAGCAGATGCCAACTATGTTTGTGGAAGTTGAGTCTATAGATGATTATATTGGTAAGGCCCAAGGACTAGGCGCAAAAGTAGTGAAGAATAAACAAGAGATTGATGCAGGTTATTATGCAGTAATGGAAGACCCTCAGAAAAATACATTTGGCATATGGCAGGGTAAATAGTCAATTCCAGCCTTACCACATTTTATTTTTAATGAGTGATAAAGAGAATGTCTTATGTATCTGATGACAAGAATTATACTGACTCTAACAATTCAGGCGTAGTGGTAGATACCAGTAGCAGTAGCAACAAAAGAGTAGTATTACAACACCATGTCCTCGAACTAAGGACTCATGATGCATAGCACAGGGCAAGTAATTCTACTGATTTGCAGTTAATACAATGATTAGACAACATTTTGAGTTAACTAACATTCCAACTAAACTAATATTGCAATCCTCCATTTTTGTCCCTCAAGGGAATTAATGCTTGTTATCAGTATTAAGACGAGATTTCGAGAAATCAAAAGAGTCTATATAGCAATCTATTTGATTGGGCATATGTAATATCATATCATGCGCGTGTGGGATATCGAGGCCGAGATACTATGCAACAACCATCTATTAGGCGAGCATAGGGAAATCCATGCAATTTGGAAGATTTTGACAGAAAATAAGAAGGGATACTCACATCACCCTGAGACTATACGTTGGAAAGGCAAGCTAGTGGCACTTTACACCAGACATGAAACAGTGATAGTAGAAATGTTAAAACGCGGCTTTAATCACAAAAGCCCTCTGAAAAAAGAGCTAGCTACTGGCTCAAACATACAATCTATCTTTGTCGATCAGCCAGCTAGGCAGCTAATGATCTTGCGAAGTAAGGGATGTAAATGCAAATTATAACTCATGAGCCCCTTTGAAATAGCTTTTACTTCTAACAAATTAGGTTACTTATTTTTCTTAGAACGTTATAATTTATTATCAATGAAGAGTTGATTATTACGGTATGCAACCGTCAGGTATTGAGGACATATTGCCGCCAGAGAAAATAGCATTTATCGCTTACAATATAGGTATTTTTGAATCAGTTCAGAAGTTCGGCAGTCTTATTACCGGTAGCAAAATAACTGGCGGAATGGATCCAGCCAAGGTAGCGGAGCTTCTTGAGGAAACGCGTGCATTTTATGACGCAGAGATGATCGCACAACTTATCAATGGAATGTTAGCCCAAAGGACAACCACGAATATTGCTTCTCACCTGACAATTGGGAAGGTCACAGCAGGCCAAGTAGACTATGTCATCAGGCAGCTAAATGCAGCAGGTATATCGATTAATAAATAGCGCAATAATCATGACAACTAAAAATCTGTGGTGTATCAGTATGACAGTCATACAAGGGGCTTGACTGGTTACTTGATTGCATACTTTGCATATTCGCCAGTATTGCAATTTTTAAGTTATTTCTGAAACAGACTCATATGCGATTATTAATAATATTAATAATTGTCTGACTGATAATTCTTCACTCGATTTTCGCTAGAGTAGAAATCCAAAATAGTTAAGATACTTGCTGGATTGTAATGGATTATGGGCCTGATAACATGGATAGCAATTGTGGTAATAGTCCTTGTAGTTATCGGGCTTGGAGCGGGTGTCTTCTTTTCAGGATTGATAAGGGGCGCTGAAATAGTTGGGAGCAACCCAGCAGTACAAAATATTACCCAAGAGGCTAAAGAATTTCTAAATAGTAACATTCAGGGGAGCAGCAGCGTCAGCTCCAGTGTCTTGTTGATAACCACTAATGGGGCGAGATACAGAATCGGTGAGCCTGTGACACTTACAGTCAAGAATATAGGCGACGAGACATTGACCTTTCCTGACTCCGCACTCGGTCTAAGGTTTCAGAACTTGAATACTGGCCAGACTTACGGTGTTGCTACAGCCAAAGTGATAACTGAACTAGAACTTGGAGCATCGAAAATACTAACTTGGAATCAACAGGATGACAATGGTAATAACGTTCCAGCTGGGGATTACTCTGCCACTGTGCAAACTGTATCACCACCATCCTCATCCTCTCAGAGCGTATCAGCTCAGGTCAACTTCGAAATTACAGGAGGATAAGCACGGCTCCACTGATAACTGTAGTCCACAAGCCATCTTTGTGACCCTCTGCGGACTGGGTAAAGTTCTGTGTTCGGTAGATCTTATTTGACAGCCTCCACTGTTCCTCTTTTTCACTCCATGTTAGACTTGGATCATTTGGCAGCCCAAGGGTAGTTGCAAGCATTTCCATCGCCATGTCCTCGGCATAGTCACCCGCCTTTTGCGCAGTTTCGCCGGTAGGGTGATGCTCTGATAGGTATCCGTATTGGCTTCCATCAGCGGGCCTCGCCAAACCAATTGATGCTGCAATAAGTCTGTTGGGCTCGTTAGTGGCTGACCTTGCCATTATTGTAAATACAATCTGACCAGGTTGTAAGTATTTTCTCCCTTCTTGGCGGCCGATAATTTTACATTGCGGAGGAAGTATGCTTGATACTGAAACCAGATTGAGGTCGGCTATGTCAGCATCTCTGAGGGCAAGCTCAAAGCTTGTCAAATAGTCCTTGTGAGTGCCTCTGCCCTTGGTGAAAAATACCCTCGTGGGGATATTGCGCATGGGATGGGCGGTAGTATTGGAATCTTGTTGTTCCATGCATATCTCTAACATACAGCTCAAATTAGAATTAGCAGCATTGCCTTCAGCATTATTGCAAACATATAGCACAGATGGGGTTAGATCGGAGCGTTGAGGATAAGCTCTATGCCAGTTGGTGGGAAGTTCACGATAAAAGTAATGGGCATAATCAATACCAGCCCTGAATCCTTCTACAAAGGCTCTGTCAAAACTGGCGAGCAAGAGATAGCTGCAACAGCAAGGCAAATGCAAGAGGATGGCGCACATATGATCGACATTGGAGGGATGTCTACTGCACCTTATATGCAAACAGTGCTTGTCTCAATTGAAGAGGAAACACGAAGAGTCACACAGGCTATCAAGGCTGTTAAGAGTGTCTGCGACTTGCCGATTTCGGTGGACACACCAAGAGCCGCTGTTGCAAGACAAGCAATAGCAGCCGGCGCAGATACAATCAATGATGTAACTGGACTAAAATATGATAGAGAGATGGCAGATGTTGCAGCAAAGGCAGGCGTAGCCATCATAATTGGTGCATACAGCAAAGCGCCTGCTAGGGGTAGAATAGTTAGTACACTCAACGCATTGAAAAAAAGCATAAGATTGGCAAGTGAGGCAGGTATCAAAGATATAATGATTGACCCATCAATAGGCTTCTTCCGTCAAGAAGGGAAGAATCCCTTTTTCACTAAAATGACCGACATGCCATGGTACACACGGGATATTGAAATCCTATCCAACCTACACAAGCTTACCACGCTCAAAAGGCCGATCTGTATATCGGTCTCTAGGAAGTCTTTCATAGGATACCTGCTGAACCTGAATACAGCGGAAGATCGCCTGTTACCTTCAATAATATGTGAAATGATCGCTGCTGTTAATGGTGCAAATATCATCAGAACGCATAACGTTCGCGAAACAGTGCAGGCTGTAACTATACTGCAGTTATTGAGGACTCAAGTTGGCAAACGCTTATAATGCTTCAAAGCTGTTACACTTCAAGGAAATAGTTGGACATTGTACAGGGTCTGACATTTGATGACGTACTTCTCGTTCCTAAGCGATCGCCAGTAGTTTCCAGATCCCAAACAAACCTGCGCACCAAGTTGTCACGCAATATAACACTGAATATCCCAATCATAAGCGCCAATATGGACACTGTGACTGAATCAGGCATGGCAATTGCCTTGGCAAGGGAGGGTGGCATCGGGATTATCCATCGATTTATGACAATTGAGGATCAGGTAGATGAGAT
This sequence comes from Nitrososphaera sp., assembly GCA_035253045.1. Taxonomy (GTDB): domain Archaea; phylum Thermoproteota; class Nitrososphaeria; order Nitrososphaerales; family Nitrososphaeraceae; genus Nitrososphaera. Next base: position 1,496 of record DATFCN010000043.1, on the reverse strand, counting down.
CCTCAAGGTCAAGCGTTCAGAGTCAGTTATGATAGAGCAGCCGTATACTATTAAACCTGATTTGACAGTTGCAGAAGCAAAAAAGGCGATGGCAGAGTACAGCGTCTCTGGCTTACTTGTCGAAGAGGGAGGCAAGCTCCTCGGCATAATTACTAGGCGCGACATCACTTTTGAGAAGAACAACAAACTCAAGGTGTCAGAGCTTATGACAAAGGATGTCATCACTGCCAAGGCAGGCCTTACGATAGATCAGGCAAAGGAGATTTTGCATGATAAAAGGATAGAGAAGTTGCCGGTGGTTGATGACAAAAAACGTATCGTGGGCCTTATTACGAGCAAAGATATCTTGAAAATGGAGCAGTATCCACATGCATCAAAAGACAGGAAAGGTAGATTGCTAGCAGGAGCTGCAGTCGGAGTCAAAGGAGACTATTTGGAGCGTACAGAGGCGCTACTTGAGGCAGGTGCAGATATTATTGTAGTAGATATTGCACACGGCCACAGCGAAAATGCGATTAACACAGTGCATATGATTAAAAAGGCATTTCCTGACTGCGAACTTATTGCGGGCAATGTTGCTACAGGTGAAGGCAGCCGCGACCTCATCAAAGCAGGTGTTGATGCAGTCAAGGTGGGGGTAGGATCCGGCTCAATATGCATAACAAGAGTTGTAACTGGCTCAGGCGTACCGCAACTTACCGCAGTAATTGAGAGCGTCAAAGTTGCACGCGATTACGAGATACCTATAATATCTGACGGCGGCATACGCAACTCAGGAGATATTACGAAGGCGTTAGCTGCAGGCGCATCCTCAGTAATGATAGGAAGTCTCTTTGGTGGGACAGATGAGAGCCCAGGCAAGACCCTTGTCAAGAATGGTAAGAAGTACAAGATGTATCGAGGCATGGCGTCATTTTATGCATCACTAGGGAGAAAATACCGCGAAGCAGGACCTCAGGTAGACTCTGACGATCTTAACGATTATGTCCCAGAAGGTGTTGAGGCTATGGTCCCATACAATGGAAGCGTAGTAGAAATCATAAGACAGATGGCAGGCGGCCTACGATCAGGGCTCAGCTATTGCGGTGCAAAAACGATTCCAGAAATGCAAAAGAATGCCGAGTTCATCAAGATTACATCTGCAGGATATATCGAGAGCCAGTCGCATGACGTTGATCTAATGTAGGAATAGAAAGTACATCATATGATTGTGTTATCTCAATATATGGAGAGACACACGCCCACATATCTGTGAGAGGATAAGATACAGGCGTATTGATCTGCTTATCTAACAAGAATACCTGCACCCAGTAATAAGGGAACAAAGCGATCATGAGGAAGCAGGGGCTGCTGCAGCAATTATCAGTGTTCCTCTCATACCTTCTTCTGCATGGATTGTACATAGATAGTTAAAGACTCCTGGTTCATTAAAGCCGTATTGCCACGATTGCCCCTGCTGAATAAAACCACTATCTATTGCAATTGCATCACTTGAA
>DATFCN010000042.1:0-9970 GCA_035253045.1 Nitrososphaera sp. | reverse complement strand
CGAGATTTATAAATATATGCATGGCAACAGACCTGGTTGGGCGACCTATAGCTATAGCCAAGGCATTTAGTCCAGGTCATATAACGGGATTTTTCGAAGTGCTCCATGATACTCCTTGTTTGTCTTCTATGCATAAAGGTTCTAAAGGAGCAGGATTTTCTATTGATAAAGGCATTGCAACGACTGTGCGTGTGTACGAGAATTCAAAACCAGAGTTTGAGATGTGGATCAACGGCGCCAAGAGTCCAGATGCGGAAGTTTCAAAGTGGGTCGCTGAAGATTATCTCAGACTTGCAGGTAGACCCTACTTTATAAGCATCCACCATGAAACAGAAATCCCAATTGGCTTCGGTATTGGCTCGAGTGGTGCAGCCGCCCTCAGTCTCTCCTATGCTCTCAATAAAGCACTTGATATAGGTTTCAACAGAACTCAAGCAGCACAAATTGCGCACCATGCAGAGATTGCCTGCAATACGGGCTTAGGCACGGTAATCGCCGAGTTTGTAGGGGGTTTTGAGATGCGAATGAGTGCAGGGGCACCTGGTATAGGTTCTGTTACTAGGATTGATCTGAATAAGGATTACAAAGCGATAATCCTGTGCATCGCTCCAGTTTTTACTAAATCATTTCTTACAAACCGCATAAACGAAATAAATGGCCTCGGAGACGCCATGTTAACCAAACTATCATCATCAAGAAATATTGATGAGTTTCTCAAAATGTCTCACAAGTTTGCGAAGTCACTAGGTATCACAGAAGGCAGATGTAAGAGACCAATTGCAGCTCTCAAGAAACGAGGAATTGACTCAAGCGTGGCACTCTTTGGTCAGACTGTTTTCACTGTGGTCTCGGGGGATATGATAGATGAGGCATCAAGTATCCTCAGAGAATTTGGCGGCAGGCTTATTGTCAGTAATATAGATTCGATAGGGGCAAGACCGCTCTAAATTGCATAGACATGACATTGCCATACCGCCAGATCATCCTCGAGCCAAATCTCTTTACATCCGGGAGATACTGGTCAGCGGTTTTAGGCGAGGCCTAGTAGCACCCGAGGGTCTAATTGCTCATGGAAGGGGCGAGGCATACGATTATCTACTTGGCGAACGTACCACCGTGACTGCTCAGCAAGCGATTAATGCTTCCGCGGCATTATTGTTGCTCTCAAGCCATCCTGTTATATCTGTAAACGGCAACACTGCTGCCCTATGTCCTAGTACAGTGATAGAACTTGCAAAAGTGACAGGTGCAAGTATAGAGGTAAACATCTTTTATAGAACTGAGGAGCGTGAGAGGGCGATCAAAGCAGAACTTGAGCTACATGGGGCAAAGAGAGTATTAGGAGTAGGCTCAGAAGCATCAGCAAGAATTCCAGAGCTCCAAAGTGAGCGCAGACGAGTTGACCCTGATGGCATCTATGCTGCTGACACTGTCTTAGTTCCACTTGAGGATGGTGATCGAACGGAGGCGCTTGTAAAAATGAACAAGTCTGTGATTGCAGTCGACCTTAACCCATTATCTAGGACGGCTAAGGCGGCAAACATCACTATTGTTGATAATATAGTAAGAGCTATGCCGTCGCTGGTAGAAGCCACAAGAAAGCTCAAGAATATCGCATCATTAAGGAAAATCACAGATAATTTTGACAATAGCAAGAACCTCCAAGACTCAATCAAGATCATGAGAGGAGAAATCTAGTAATTGCCGGGCAGGACAAAACTCAGCGTAAATGATATAGTATCAAAGAAAGGAAAAGAAAAAATCTCTGTCATTACAGCGTATGATTATTCTACTGCAAAAATTTGTGATAGCGCAGGAATAGACATTTTGCTTGTGGGGGACAGTGCAGGAATGGTGGTATTAGGTTATTCAAGCACGGTGCCCGTAGGCATGCAAGAGATGAGGATATTTTGTGGTGCAGTCGCAAGGGGAACCAAGCATGCAATGGTAGTTGGCGACTTGCCATTTGGTTCATATCAGGTAGGTCCACATGTGGCAGTTAAAAATGCAATCAAGATGATAAAGGCGGGCTGCGATGCAGTCAAGCTTGAAGGAGGTGTCGAGATTGTAGATACTATAAGAGCACTAATAGATGCAGGGATACCCGTTATGGGTCACATTGGACTCAGACCTCAGACGACATCACTATGGGAAGGCTACAAATTGCAGGGCAGGACAAAAGAAGGGGCGAACAAACTGGTTGAAGACGCTATTGTTCTAGAAAAGGCAGGCGTCTTTAGCATTGTTCTTGAGATGATCACAAGCGAGGTAGTAGATGAAATAACAAATAGCGTGTCGATTCCAACGATAGGCATAGGATCAGGTCCTAGATGCGACGGTCAGGTTCTTGTTTTGCATGATATGTTGGGCATCTATCAAGACATTCAGCCGAAATTTGTAAAAAGATATGCAGAACTTAACAAGGAGATATTTGACGCAGTTTCAAGCTATAGTCATGACATCAAAACTGGTACGTTTCCAGGAGAATCCAACACGTTCCACATGGATGCAATGGAGCTTGACAAGTGGAAGAATGAAGGAAGAAGAATATGACAGCAAGGAGAGGAATTCACCCTTCAAAAGACATCTTTGGCACACAAGGAGCTGAGCTTGAAGGTAAGAAAATTGTACTTTGCATTACTGGAAGTGTTGCTGCTTACCGGGCAATTGACTTAGCACGGCTATTGATGCGACATGGTGCAGATGTTCATGCCGTGATGACAGAATCAACTGCAGCAGTGCTACTCAATCCAGAAATGATGAAATGGGCCACAGGTAACGACGTAGTTACCAAGTTGACGGGGGACTTGGAGCACGTCATGTTAGCTGACTATGGCATGTCAGACCTTATCGTTGTCTACCCATGTACGGCCAACACCCTTGGCAAGGTAGCAGCGGGCATCGATGACTCACCTGTTACTTCAATCCTTAGTGTAGCGCTAGGCAGCAATATCCCCATAGTAGTGGCGCCTGCAATGCATGAGGCGATGTATGAGAACACAATTGTCCAACAAAACGTCAGCAAATTGAAAGAGTATATGATATTCATTGAACCCAAGATGGAAGCAGGTAAGGCAAAAGTCGCTGATCCTGAAAATATACTAAATGCCGTAATCTCAGTCCTTTCCAACAAGACTGTTTTGTCGGGTAAGAGAGTACTTGTTACTGCAGGAAGTACTATTGAACATATTGACCCAATAAGAGTCATAACTAACCTGAGCTCTGGTAAGATGGGTATTGCCATCGCACAGAAAGCACAGTGGATGGGCGCAACTGTTACACTCATCTATGGTCATGGGACTCTGAATCCAGTAGGTGGCAAGATAGTCCGAGTAAGTACAGGTGAAGAAATGCATAACGCAGTTCTTTATGAGTTATCATCAGATAGTTATGACATTGCTATAATGACTGCTGCAGTTGCAGACTTCACGCCTGCAAAAAAATCAGACAAAAAAATTGACACACACTTAGGCAAGGTGGAGCTATCACTAGTTCCAACAAGGAAAATAATTGATGAAGTGAAAAATAAAAGCAAGGACATTTTTCTCGTTGCATTCAAGGCAGACTACTCTGTATCAGACTCGGACCTGATAGAAAAGGCATACAGAAAATTGAAAGATTCTCATGCAGATATTGTTGTGGCAAATGACATGGGCAGAAAAGGTTCTGAGCCCGGCTCTGATAAGAATGAGGTGTTAATTGTTGATAAGACCAAAAATGTTATTCACTTGGCTCCTAGGAGCAAGGTAGAGGTTGCACAAAGACTACTAGAGCTTGTCGCTGAATTATTAGCAAAAAGGTTGTAGCAAATGACCTATCGCATAGCAATCACTAAATTGAATTTTTGAAGTATTAAGCATTGCCGCCAACGTCCACGGCAAATGTATAAAACTCTCATCAGTATTCAAGGTAGATTTAGCTTTTTTATATTATCTGATTACAAGAAGATCTTTTGTAAACTTGTTGAGTACTAGTGGTTTGCCATCATTTATAATTATGCTATCCTCTATCCTAACACCGAACTTATTTTCCATATATACGCCAGGCTCAACGGTGACAGCCATGTTTGCTATAAGCTCTTCGTCATTTCTCATCTTAAGCCAAGGAGGCTCGTGGACATCAAGGCCTATGCCATGGCCAGTAGAGTGTATGAATAGCTTCTCATATCCGCTCTTCGCTATTAAGTTCCTGCATGCTGCATCAACCTGGCCGCATGTCGTGCCTGCACTTGCCGTTTGGAGGCCTATCTCTTGGGCCTCTTGCACTATTTCATAGACTTTATTCATCTCTTTTGTCGCAGAGCCAAGAACAAATGTCCTTGTGGCATCAGCTATGTAACCAGCATGGCGGAGCGTGAGGTCGACCACTATCACATCTCCTTTGCGGAATTTTCTGTCTGTTACTTCAGCGTGTGGCAGGGCACTGTTTGGACCCCCTGCTATAATTAATGGATTTAGAGTGGACTTGTATGATGGCGGATTTGCACCCATTTTCATTGCCTTGTAAATGAGGTTTGCTTGCAAATCGCGCTCTGAAATTCCTACCCTTATTATCTCTTCACATGTTTCATATAGCTTATCCAATATCTTAGCCGTTTTTGAAATAACCTTGATCTCAGCTTGATCCTTTATCCGGCGTGTCAGAAAGAAGGGTTCGGTATTGATTGAAATATTGCCGCCTTGTTTGCGAATTGAACCGATAGTAGAATAATCACTGCAGTCAGTGCATACTTTGCTACTTCTTACTAGAGAAACGAATGTAGATATGAGTTCACCTCCCCTTTCAGTGGCAATTACTTCGCAGTCTGTGGAAGTCTTTTCTGCTCTCAAATACTCTAATTTGGGTGTGATCAACTTTGTTGGGCCGCTGTCCATGCATACTGCAATGGCTTCGCCCCAGAAGCCTGTAAGGTAAAATACGTTTTGTGGCTCAAATGCGGCAACTGCAAGGCAATCCTGTGAGTTCTTTGCATTCTGTAAAATGGTAGAACGGCGCTGCTTCATTGACAACTTGAACAAATATAATCTTTAGTTTAATAAAGCGTTATGAGAGGGTATTTTGGTAATTTGATTTAAATATGGCGGACACTCCCGATTTTTTGAGAGTATATGGAATACCTCGCAATGCTCCCCGGTCCAACGAATGTCCCGAACAGAGTCATGAATGCAATGCTTGCACCAATGATAAACCACAGGAGTGATGACTTTCGCACATTATACAAAGAAATAGTTGAAAAGACGCAGAAGGTCTTCCAGACATCAAATGACATAGTGTTACTTACTACCTCAGGCACCGGTGCTGTAGAAGCGTCCGTTATTAACCTCATTAAGAAAGGAGATAAAGCAGTAATCCCAGTCAATGGCGAGTTCAGCACAAGGCTTGCCGACCTTATAGACAGCTGGGGAGGGGAGGCGATTAGGATAAGCTCGCCGCCTGGAGAGAACCCACAGTACGACAAATTCGAGGAAGTATTTGAAAAACACAAAGACATTAAGGCCATTTATGCAGTTTATAATGAAACATCTACTGGAACTACAATAAGATACATGGACAAATTGGGCGAACTTGCTGCAAGAAAGGGTGCATACTTCATTGCTGACGCAGTTTCCATACTTGGAGGAGACGAGCTACCAGTAGATAAATGGAACATTGACATTTGTTTGACTGCTTCGCAAAAAGCACTTGCCGCTCCGCCAGGCGTCGCTCCGATATCGATAAACAACCGTACGAAGAAATACATGCAAGAGAATCCTCCTCCGACACAGTATCTGAATTTGAAGCGCTACTTCAAATACTATGAAGAGCATTATGAAACTCCCTTTACACCTGCTCTGCCCCTTTACTACGCGTTCAAAGAAGCCCTCGATATTGTGATCGAAGAAGGCTTAGAGAACAGAATAAGGCGGCACAAGATTTGTGCGGATGCTCTCTATGCAGGGTTGGGATCGCTTGGTCTAACGCCTTTTGCCAAGCCAGATGCAAGAAGTAATATGATAATTGCAGTCAACTACCTGCAAGGGATGGATGATAAGAAATTCCGTGGCCTATTATCAAATGAGTTCAAAGTATTAGTGGCTGGAGGTTTTGGCAACCTGAAGGGCAAAGTGTTCAGGATTGGCTCGATGGGAGAGGTCGGTCGCTACCATGTTATGCGGACCATATCATCTATTGCCTCTGTTATGAATATGCTGGGTATCAAGACAAATGTTGAAGCAGCATCCGTGACAATGGATAGACTAAGGGCACTTGATTGAATAATGTTCTCAAAATTTCTATAACCTATCAAGATTAATATAAGGCAGAACAGAAGCGGATTTCTATGCCTTTAGAGAAGGGTTCTCTAATATTGGTGGATTATACTGCTAGAGTTAAAGATACTAACGACATTTTTGATACCACACAAGAAGAAGAGGCCAAGAAAACTAACCTCTATGATCCAACTCACAAGTATGAGCCAAAGATTGTGTCTGTTGGCGAAAGCTGGGTCCTGAAAGGATTAGACGAAGCTCTATCCAATGCCAGCGTTGGCGATAAGCTTAGCATTGAAGTGCCGCCAGAAAAAGCCTTTGGAAAAAGAGACGATACCAAGATTAGGATGATCCCTCAGCGTAAGCTTGGCGATAAGGCAGAGGAAGTTGGAGTTGGCGACGAAATTGAGATTGACAATAGGCGGGGCATAATTAGATATGTTGGTTCAGGTAGGATACAAGTTGATTTTAACCACAGATTTGCAGGCAAGACGCTGTTGTACGATGCAAATGTATTGAAAAAGCTCGATTCTGACAGCGAAAAGGTAAGTGCTCTAATCAAGAGAAGAATGGGCGTGGATGAAAGCAAACTCATAGTCAATTTGGCGGTTCCTGATTTAGAGATCCAGCTTCCAGACGACACATATCTTGCCGAAGGCTTACAAATAGTTAAACGAGCGGTGGCAAATGACATCTTCAAGTTTGTTCCCGCCATCAAAAACATCAAGTTCACAGAGAGCTACCAGGCACCTGCAGAGCAAAAGAAAGATGAACAGCAACAAGAACAACAACAACAACACCAGGAACCGAAAGTAGAAGCTACTGCAGAAGCTAAGCAATGATTGAGGAAAAACTTATTATACTAAAATGACCCGAAATAGGTTATGGAAAGTGCTCAGCAAAGTCAAGTAGTAACGATAAGTCCAAAGGCAGCTGAGAAGGTTGCCGAATTCATGAAACAAGAAGGAAACTCTAATCTTTACCTAAGGGTATACGTCTCGGGCGGAGGATGTGCGGGCCTGTCATATGGAATGGGGTTCGAAGAGAAGCCTGACGAGGACGATAGGATAATTGAGCAGAATGGAGTAAAGCTGTTGCTTGACAGCTACAGCCAGAGATATCTTAAAGACGCAAATATTGACTACATCGAGAGCCTGATGGGCTCAGGTTTCAAGATTAACAATCCCAATGTGACAAAAAGCTGCTCATGCGGACATTCATTTAGTACAGAATAGAAAGGATTAGCTCTACCTTTTTTCCCTTATTGTTTTACGATTTTGGCATGATGGTACCGTCATTACGAAAGATTAGTGGCATTATATATCAAAGATAGAATTGACTTTTGGATCATAAGATATCATATGCTCCCAGGAGTAGTGACTAGGATACAGCAAATTATTGAAAGTACGATGTGTTTGCAGAATCAAACATGAAGAATGAAACGAGAAGGAGTCATTGTCAAAAAAATATCATGCAAACAAAATAGAAACACTCTCCCCCCCAAGTCGAAGTCAACATGCCTAAAAAAGAAGAAGAATAAAAGATTTAATGGCGAGATTTATTAACAAATAATGATTGCAATTGCGGTATGATGTAGTAGTTGTTGGCGGAGCATCAGCAGGATTGACTGCTGCAATGTATGCTAGTCGCCAGGGTCTCAAGACTCTAGTAATCACAAAAGATATTGGGGGGCAGGCACTTCTTACAAACGCCATAGAAAACTATCCGCCTTTTGAACACATAGGCGGATTTGAACTCATGCAAAAGTTTGAACAACAAGCAAAGAACTTTGGAGCTGAATTTGCGTATGAAGAAGTACTCGCCATAATAGAAGACAAAGAAGTGGGTTTTAAAATAAAAACAAGCAGCAACGAAAAAGAATATTATGGCTATTCGCTTATCCTCGCATTTGGCAAGACCCCAAGAGACTTGAATGTGAAAGGTGAAAGAGAATTAAATGGCAGAGGAGTTTCATATTGTGCTGTTTGTGACGGTCCTTTTTTCAAAGACAAAAAAGTTGCGGTTGTCGGTATAGGGGATCCAGCTTTGGAAGCAGCGTTGTATCTCAAGGATCTAACGTCACAGCTTTACCTAATACATGGGACTGACAAACCAGTAGGTTCAGACGAATCAATTAACTTATTGCAAAATAAGAATAATAACAATAAGATTTCTTTTATTTCCAATTCGATCGTCAAATCAATTAACGGCACTTCAAAAGTTGAGTCTATAACCCTTTATGAGTCCAAAACCAAATCTGAATCAAAGTTAGATATCGACGGAATATTTGTGGAAATGGGATATATCGCGAGGACAGACATTGTTAAAGACCTAGTGAAATTAAATGACACAAAAGAAATAATTGTTGACAGGTATTGCGGCACTTCTAGAAAAGGGATATTTGCAGCAGGAGACGTCACAGATGTGCCCTACAAACAAGCCATAATCTCTGCAGGCCAAGGAGCTATAGCAGCATTATCTGCATACAATTACCTTCAAAAACTAAAAGGAAAGCCAGCTATTAGGGCTGATTGGAAATCTGTTGTTAATAAGAAGAACAATAAGAAATAGCATATAAAAATAATGTAACTTACTATGGCATTCTTGCTGCAAGGTCAAAGCGATCACAGCTCTGGTTGTTTCGGTTTGAGTTGCTTTTTTATGTACATCTGCGAATAATACCTTCGAAGATCAAAAGTGACTCGAGGCATAGCAAGCGCTACATTAACAAGGTCGCTTTATGCAGATGTTCAATCACATAAGGAACATACTATCATGACAGAATCGTATGAAGCTGCGTTTTAGAGAGAGAAAAACTTATGTACAACAGGTACTGGATCTGCTAAAAGCTTAAACTATTGACCTTTTATCGGTTGAGCATATTATACCACTCTTTCTCAGGTTTTGCTAGATAGATGTCCACCCTTAGTTAAAGTATATTATTGTCAGCGTTAATTCATTAGTGATTAGGTAAGACTACTCATGCTTACGGCCGTGAATGTTAGGCTTCAATCTAGGATTGGACGAAGCTTATCTTTTCACTGATTTATATTAAATGTAGTCGCGATGCCTTGAAACAAAGGCGTGGATAGGATTTGAAACCTTTGGTTGATCGTAGAGTTTTTACATCTTCCTGAAATGTAAAGGACGACATGCCGCTGTTACGTTAAAGTTTTTGTGTTTTGCATGATATTTGCTGAAGCATGCTGAAACTACCAAATAGACTTCGGTTACCTCAATTCTGATAGATCTAAATGTAGAGCCCTTATAGATTAAAAGATCCTAATCCGTATAACTATAAACCGTTAATAAGATAGTGAAGTGAACGAGAGACCCGCGCTGGGTTTAATCGTGGTAGCTGGATTCATTGGAACAATAGGTGATGTATCTTCACCTGTTTTCGGACTTGCAGCAGAAAGCTTCCTCACGGTAGAAAGAGCTAACACATCCAATGATGAAGATGAAGATGAATTCACAGCTGAATTGATGGTCGAAGGACTACTAATTCCGACCAATGGAACAGAAGGAGCATTTGGTTATGGATTCCTAACAGGTGATGGAGGAGAAGGAGGAGGAGGAGAAGATACTATCTTGGTTACTCACACACACCCAGGAGTACTGGACAGCGAAGATCAAGGATTCGTAGACGATCCAATATGGCATAACCACTTCATAAGACTTGGCCATGTTGAGCAGTGTGAGGAAGGTCAAGGTGTAGTAGA
>DATFCN010000041.1:0-2567 GCA_035253045.1 Nitrososphaera sp. | reverse complement strand
CATCAGCTTGCGTTCTGCCTTGGCCACTTTAATCAAATACTCTGCATCCGATAATTGCCCAGCTATTGCTACGGCAAGTGTGTCATCTATCTTGGCTATCTTTTCCGTTATCTTTGAGCCAATGAAGAAGCCCTTGCTTGCTCTTTTGTCAGATCCCAGTACTACTCCTTCTTTGGTCTTGATGCCAACTATTGTTGTCATTTCCAATTATACTATAGGATAATAAGGATTAATTGACCGGCATTTTTAGAAATAAGTCACAACTAATTTTTGTTCTTGTATAGCTCTTATGAAGATGCACTAAGTAGAGGAAGCTTACCCCATTTTCATATACATCTTTTTTATCATCGTCGTTTGTATTTGCCACTAAGAAGGAGCCTCTCTCTATTTAGAAACGAAAAGCTTACATACCCTAAATCGGTAACACCTAAGCTTGAGGATAATAGAATATGGCTCTAGAGTCTGGGAAGAAGATAAAACTACTAGATGAATATATAGAGTTTCTAAAGCAGGAATTGCTTTTTTCGATGGCAGAAAGCAAACCTGAAAATATTACGAAGCACAATGTAATAACAATCAAGCGAGAACTAGATAAAGCCGTACAACAAAAAATGAGACAATATCAGATTTATTATAGTACTGTCAGCAATAACAATAACATATCTCTCGCTGCTGCTGGTGCTTAGTATTATGCAAAAATAGTTGTTTGTCTCCGATGCAAAAATAATAGTTAGACAGGATCGGCCGAAGCAGGGATGTTATGCTAAGCGGGTGTCTTTCAGGCGCACAATTTTGTTTCATTATTTAGTACAAAACTCAGGTCAATTCTGTCTTTCGTCTTTGTCGGCCGGCTCCACCACCAGTATACCAGAATTTTTCAGCTGTTCTTGGTAGGTGGTTCTTATATGAATGTAAATGGACTTCCCCTTACATTTATGGGAATTTTACCTGCCGCCATCATTGTGGCACCCGTAGCAAGTAGAATTACTGCTGCACTCATTAAAAGAACTCCCGACAAGGACGGCTATAGTTTTCGGCAAGTGATTTCAAATTCTGCAAAGTCGCTGTCTCTGATAGATGACACACTTGGCAAAGCTAATTGACTGCGCTCGTACTTCGATGGTCCAGCGAGTACGCATCAAAGCTGCTCTGTATCACCTTTGTTATATGCTCATAGATGGCATACGATCCCACCATCGCCTGCACTTTTTCTTTTTCAGTAGATGCATTGGTCTCTATGACAATATATTCTGCAATCAATCTTAGATTGATTTGGAAAGACCCATCATCGCTTATCCACTGTAGAGTATAACCGGTATCGCTCCTTATCATGCCTATCCATCTTAGATTCTTAAACCATCTGCCGGTCAAGTGGCGCATAACTTCTGAGGCCTTGACATTTAATGGGATATATGTCTGTAATAACTGCACATACTCTCTGCCTCGTGCTTTGTGTTTTTGTAACAAGTCGGTCCTTGATATTGTAGAGGTACCAGCCTCGCTAAGTTGATAACCTAATGGAGATTTTTCCACAAGATCCATTTCTTCTAGCCTATGGAGCGCCCTTGACAGGCTTTGTTGGTGAAGGTTAAGCTTGCGCATCAAACCTTTAAACGAGTAGTTTGAGCCAGTTTCATTCAGCAATGCCAAGATCTTGTTATCATTATTATGAAAATCATCTGCATTAAGCGAGTACTGTGAGTCCTCATCATTATCTCCTTCTACTAGGATTTGAGCAGCCGTCACAGGCTTGCCATTGATCACATGTTTTTCTACTGCAAAGTCCTCTGTAGGGATCTCATCCTTGAGAGTTGTTGTTGTTGATTCTGTAGGACTATCGCTTTCCAACTGCATATCTACTAGCGCTCCTGCACGATATAAAGCGTAAAGTAGTCATCTGGAGAGCAGGTAAGCAAAATGCTACTAGTACACCTCAATTGCCTCTTCCTTAAAGCCCATCTCAGCCAATAGATTCTTAGCCGTTTCACGGTGGTCTCCTTGGAGGATTATTTGGCCTTCCTTGAACGTGCCCCCTGTCCCAATTTTGGTCTTTAGCTGCTTTGTAATTTCCTTCAAATCTTTTCTCTCCTGAAGCCCCGATATCACGGTGACAGGCTTCCTATACTTCCTTATGTCTTTGGTAATCACTATAGCTGCCTCTTCCTTTTCGATCTCCTTAATCAGCTCGTCCATTGAATCGTAGTCAGACACTGAAATGATTATTACCACTCACGCTCAAAAGTGTTTTCATAAAAAATTTTATGGACGTTCGTCTATTGGAACTGGGAGTTGAATCTGGCGCCCATAGCGATTGATAGTCACGCTCAATTGGTCATTTACTTGCTTTTTGCGCACGTATGTAGCGATCTGTGATGGGTCTTTTATCATCGTGCCATCTATTTCCTCAATGATATCTCCTTTCCTTAGGCCTGCATCGTCCGCTGGGCTATAAGGCTCGACTCTTGCAACAAGTGCTCCATCGCTCACAGGGAGACCATAGTATCGTGCAAGCTGAGGGGTAACTTTTATTGACGCAACGCCAATCCAAGGCCGCGCTACCTTGCCTT
>DATFCN010000040.1:0-13347 GCA_035253045.1 Nitrososphaera sp. | reverse complement strand
CTGCTTCTCAGATGTATATTGCGAAGAACCAGACCAATATTCTTTTATAGATTTACATGTACACGTACGGTACCTGATATTGTCTGAAGGAAAGATGAAAGAAAAAGAAGCAGAGGACCATGGTGAGAAACCTCGTCGTACAAGCGGAGGGCGGATACTGATTATAGATGATGAGCAAGATGTTACTTTCTTTCTAAAGGAAGCGTTAGAGAGTTATGGCGGTTTTGAAGTTACCACGTTCAATGACCCCTTGACAGCGATCTCTAGCTTCGACAACGACGATACGAAAAACAAGCCTTCAGCATATGACTTGATATTGCTAGATATCAAGATGCCCAAGATGGACGGATTTGAACTATATCAGGAACTTCAAAAAAGGATAGATTCTGCTGATAGCAGGGCATTGATGAGTAATGGTGATGGCAGAAATGAAAAGGGAACCAAGATATGCTTCATGACGGCCTTTGAGGTATACTTCGACGCACTGAAGGAGCTTTTTCCCGATTCATATTCATCAATGTGCTTTATCAAGAAGCCCTCTTCTGCTCAAGATTTGATAAAAAGGGTACGAAAAGAAATGGATTTACTCTAAGCTCAAACGCAAGTTAGAAAAAGCGTCCTCACTACGAATCATCTGATACTTTTTTCGCTAATTGAGCTATAATGCAGCAAAAGAATGGTAATTCTTCGATGCCTTGTGTTGTGGAATATATATGTTCATAAATTCAGATACTCTAAATGCACGTCAAACAATGGATTTCAACTGAGGCAAGTAATGCGTTGCTATGAAAAGGGGAATAACATTGCAGGGCTAATGTCCGTGTACGGCAAATAGTCTCCCTACTGCGTCTTGGCATAAAATTTGACACAAACATTAGAAGCGCTTGTTGAACACGACTGCGTACCATTACAAAGATATTCAATTTTTATTTCAGAAAAAAAACAGTAAGTGACTAGGAGCCTAATCCGCCTATTCTTAGTTTATAGCTAAGAGCCTAGTCTGTCTTGATAAGAGAGCGAAGCTTGCTCTGCATCTCTGGGCTTTGAATTTCACTTTCATTTAAATTATGTTCCTTTGTCCCATGCTCTTTTGCTCTTTGAAGGACTTCGTCCTCTGTGTTGCCTGTCATAGTATGTGAACAATCGAATCCCACGTCACGACAAGTAAGTCTATACATGTTAAAAGTATCGAACTTTGATTGCACGTTTTTTGATATAAGGGTAATGATATTATGTTATATTGAAGATTTCAACTTCTAAAACGATACTATCACTGGCTCCATGTTCAAGCACATTCTATATTTTGACCCAATCTAGGTCTTCTGTAATATATGGAAATTGTTAAGTCCTATATCGCTCACATTCGAGCTAATGAATCCACATAGTAGAACCAACTATCACAAGAAGAAAAATACCAAAGCAACGGCTGCTATTCCTATGGCGGGGGCCGTAGTTACTGCAGCAATATTGCTGTCAGGGCTATCTCTCGTTGGTAGCTTTCAGCAGTCGGTAATGGCGCAGCAAGAAAACATGACTGGAGGCAGTGGACAAACTGGAGGCGTTACTACGGACAATCAAACAACAGCAACGGCCGGCCCGACACAAGGCGGAAATGCCAGTGGAGGAGCAGGTGGAAACGACTCCATGTCTCAAATAAGGTTGCAGCTAGAAGAAGTACGCAATGCATTACAGAACAATGACACCCAAGGTGCGATGATGCACTTAGAGCTTGCACTTAATGCATTAGGCGATGCCGGCGCCGCAGGAGGCAATATGACTGGCATTTCAGGTGGAGGATCTAATATGACGACAGGCGGCGGCACTACTGCAGGAACTACAGGCGGCGATGATGGAATACTAGGAGGCATATTCGGAGGAGGCGGCTAATAAAGCACCAAAAGACTAACGAAACATCACGGGACGGTTTTGCTCCCATCTATTTTTATTAACTTCAAATCCAATGTAAAGGTTGTATGTATCACTGATAGTTATAGGGCCTTATCAAATCTCCTGGTTACTTTATTGAAAAAGAGTAAGAGATATAGCAATTGATGGCAGGCAGTAATACTAAATCATACTTTATGTAGTATTATTTATGGAAGCAGCAAATCTATTGAGGTTAAAGACGGAAGATCAAGAGGAGAATATTCAACCCCCCATGGTATGTCCAAAATGTGGAAGGACCACCAGATTCGGCGGACACTGCGAATGTGAGCAGATACTATGGTGGCAAAATTACGAGCCAGAATAACACCTCCTGGTAAAAGAAAATACCGAAGAGAAAAGAGGGTAGAAGCCCCTCATGAAAATGTTCAGCAAGTTATCTATTAATAATAATAATTGATAAGACTACTTCATTCTAGGGAGATTCGATTAAGCGAGTAGTGTATTCAGGCTGCTAATTGTTCGTGTTTGCTAAGCTCCTCGTAGAGTAGTCAATAGGCAGATTATGAGCATCCATATTAAAGATGGACTGGCGAACTTGATATCAGGTTAGGACAACTATTAGTCAAAAATTGTAGAATCCAAGAGTATATTGATTTATGTTAAGAACATTCTTCGTCTGCAGGAATACTGGCTCGGGCTTAGTTGTTGATTAAAAAGATGTGGAGATATTTTTACTGATAGCTTATAAAGATACTTTAGTGTCCAGAGAAGATGCACACGTGCACATGTCCGGCTTTGTATGATCGAGACGCCAAGTTTCCTTATCAGCTGAACTTCAGTTTATCATTAAGCTTAACAAATATTCGATTCGATGAAAAGTCAAAGCAACACACTATTCGCGTCCTGCTTTTGAGATGTCGTAGCGAGGAAAAAGGCTTCTAGCATGGTACTTGTTATTATAACATATTTTTACCATAGAGTCAATGTAATAGTAAATTGAGCGAAAAAATTAATGATGATCCGAAAAAGTCTGCTGAACGAGTAGTTGAGCACAATGAAAAATTCAATGTTCCAGTTCAGACAGAGGAAGAGGAGGCAGAAGTATTTGAAAACGCATCACCAGAACATGTAGCTAGTGACCAAGAGATCCGACGTAAGAAAGAAGGCCTTGATTAAATATTAAATCATTAACCTCTTTCAATCTATTACTTTATTTCATGTACTGCTAGGTAGTCGTAGTTTGTTGAAGGTCGCCATGAATGTGTAGCCCCTTTGAATCTTATCATATGTACTTGAACCTCTTGTCATAGTTTCTTGCCGCACTTTCTCTTTAGGGCATTACAATCATCTGTAGCACATATCTCGGTCTAAAAATTATGGCCCTATAGGATAAAACAGATGGATAATTGTTGAGCGGATAAAAGGAAAATACAGATAAATAATTTGATTCAATGCAACATGGTCGGTAATTGAATAGGATCTGTTCTAGCATAGGATTTAAATTATGAGTTAACCATTTAGTTCTTGGGACACCAATTACCTTGAAAAAATACCAGACCAAGAATATCCAAAAAAGAAGCAAAACGAATCGGCAGGGACATAAATTGGTTCACGGTTCCCTTGATGCAAAAATTATCGAAGATTTATTAAATGACGCTTTTATCTCCTCTACAAATATATCAAAGAAGCATAAGGCTCCTCTTTCTACCGTTCAGAGAAGGAGAAGATATCTAGAAAATACCCTCTTGACTAGACGCTATGAAATTGATCTTAAAAAGCAGGGGTTTCGGCTTGGGGAGATGACTGTCTTTCCCCAAAATGGTTATAGCAAAGAAATTATAGGTGAGATTTTTTCCAAGTATCCAAATAACATTCTTTCCATCTCAGTGAAGATTGACGGTACCATAATCCTGGCAGTTTTGGTTTACTTCAAGACAACTACCGAGATTTATGATATGATGACAAAGATTCACTCTATGCCCGCTGTACAGAATGTCAAGTTTGCTGAAACCATTGATATTATTAGGGATCGGCGAAGCCAACTAGCAAGGACAGTAGCAAATGAAATAAGCCATTAATCTGTAAGCTCATCTTATGAGGGAGCTATCGACCCTGCTTTTCTATTTTCGCACACATAGTATTGTATTAAATGCTCTATAGCATAGACTGATATCTTCTATCGATCTTAAACCTCGAAGGCGGAGATGCAAACTCAATAAAGTAAAAAATGATAGATCGTTTATCTTCGTCTGAATCTGACATCCTGATTTATAAAAATACTCAAGAACAGCTTCTAGAAGATGCTATATCTAGCTTTATGTATGAGAAAAACTACCACACTAAATAGAAACATGATGCGATTTCCTAGAATGCCTTTAAGTATTGAGCGAAATGACAACTCGTCTCACAGTATCATCTGCCGTTCATTTGCTTCTATAGGTGGCATTCAATATACAGATCGCCGTGCATGCAAGCCAGAATATCTCCCTCTCTATCAAATCAATCGATCTACCGTTCCTAGGTTTGAGGTGGCGAAGTCTGAAAACTAGAGGTAGCACCGAGATTATTGGTTTAATCCTTCAGGCTGTTGAACGCAAACCCCTTACACGCTCTGGGATCATGTATCAGGCAATCCTCAATTTCAAACAGGTAACTGATTACACAGGCCTTTTATTAGAAGGAGGTTTGTTAACATACGAGGTTCAAAATAGGAAATATGCTATCACAGAGAGGGGTATTCAGTTTCTGAACTTATTTAGACAAACCAGCAAATTGCTTACTATTGGTTTTGAGCACAAGACGGCCAATAATAAAGAACAAGAACATCAAAAACAAGAGGAGGTGGCATTCCATTAATAACGCAAGTAATGATAAAAGGATATTCACATGCGGATGCACAGTCGAGTGGCGCCTAGATACGATCAAGTTTACCGACTGTTTAACACATTCAGATGAGAGCTCTGTGAAAGGTTAGATATGCTGACAATATTTACAATAAATAGAGAGCGTATAGCTTCAAGCATGCCAGATTAGACAAGAATTCTTAATAGAGGCTACTTGTCTTAATCCTTCTCTAAAATTTGGACAGCGCATGTCTCGACAAGCTCCTTAAATTTTGCAGCATCTTTTTTGGTTCCTACTATTGATCCATAATGCATCGGAATTGCAAGCTTTTTTGGCCTGATCTTTTCGTTTACCGCTTTGGCTGCTTCCTCTGCAGTCATGACGTACGTTCCTGAAACCGGTACCAGTGCTATGTCTGGTTCCGTGCCGCTCATCTCTGGAATGTCATCAGTATCCCCTGTATGATATATGCGCATCTTATTCAAAGTGATGATAAAACCAACCTTTCCATCTGCCTTTGGGTGAAAATGTTTGTTCGTGTTATATGCAGGCACGGTCTCTATTGAGACGTCCTGAACCGTAAGTTTGTTACCGGGACGAACTCCCTTTGTCTCACGTGCGCCGATATCCTTCAGCTGCTCGACACATTCATCCGCGGCCACAATCACGGTATTACTGCCAACGATATGTCTTAAGTCGTCTCTACTTAGATGATCAAAATGATTGTGAGAAATAAGTACAACGTCCGCATCATTTTTGTTGTGATGGGATCTGGAGATTTGGTAAGGGTCGATATATACATTAATCTTGCCTTCAACTATCAGTTTGTAACCATCATGACCAAGCCAGTGAATCCTGACTCCATTAAAGTCCAGCATACTAATACACTGGTTTATTTCTTCACAGAGAATTTTATTTAAAGGTGATCCTTAAAACTAATTTTTGGATTGGCAACAATAAGATTATCGTTACTGAGGCTAAATACTAATACTTGATTAGTTATCAGTCTACGGCGAAGGTTCGTGTCTATTGTTGCTACAGCACACTTTCGTGTTATCGCATAATCGACTATAGAATCATCAACATGCCTTGCGCGTGAAATGGATATTCGGTTAAATCGTGTCCTTGCGAGCTCGAGCGCCGTTTTTGCAAGAAGGGATCTCTTAGGACCCGCCTTTTGCGCTAGCCTCTCCAACTCCTCCTCTACTATGTCCGGCACAAAGAAGTCAAGTTTGCCAAATTGTGATTCGATCTTTGCAACCCGCTTTATGGGCTTGGAAACAAGCACCATTAAAAAGCTTGTGTCGCATATGACTTGCATATATATTAAGTGGCTATTCCTGAACCAATCAGACGCCATCTTTCAGAGATTCTTCTGCTGATAGCGACTCTGCTCTTGGGCATCAAGCATACTGGCTTTTTCAGCTTTACTTCAACCTTGCTGTCCCTTACATTTGTAACGTATCCGGTTGCTGCGGCTGTCCCTATGTTGATCCTGATTGGCTCTTTTGCTCTAAGAGGGTCGACCTTAACCATTTCCGCCGTGCCGACTGCTGTATCAAAAAGAACTACTTCTATACTGATATCCTCTACATCATCTGGCAGCGTCCCCGGCTTGCCTACCACGGAGCCAATGAGTGAGTCACTTTTTGTAAATGTCGGATCAAGCTTCGTGCCTATGGCAACAAGGCCCCCTGGTCTGACTGATTTGACAAGGCCCGCACCAGTACCTAGGGTTGATACCTGTGATGTGATAGGATCGTACTTACCCTTTTTTTCATCCAAAACTCCGGGACGGACCTCGATTTCATCTGCGACATTAAACTGACCTTGAATTAGTGCGCCGCCAATTATGCCTCCCTTAACCTCCTTCATTGGGCTTCCAGGCTTGTTGACATCAAATGAACGCAACACATGCATTACCGGTTCAGCATTCCTTAGGCGAGAGGGGGTCTTAATGGTTTTTTCAATGGCTTCTATGAGTACATCAATGTTAAGCTTATGTTGGGCTGATACTGGAATTATCGGCGCCTTTTCTGCAATACTTCCCCCGACAAAATCTTTGATCTGCCTATAATTGTCAAGTGCTTCTTCATATTCTGCAAGGTCTGCTTTGTTCTGTACTAGAACGATCTGCTGTATGCCAAGCACCGAGAGAGCAAGTAGGTGCTCTCTTGTCTGCGGCTGCGGAACTTTTTCATTAGCTGCCATCACCAAAATTGCCCCATCCATCAAAGCTGCACCAGAGAGCATATTTGCCATTAAACTTTCATGGCCTGGCGAATCTACAAAGCTGACTACTCGCAGAAGTTCACTTTTCCCTCCGCAGTTCGTGCACTGGGGTTGGGTGCTATAACATATAGGTGGAGGGCATTGGGGACATTTGTAAAATGCCGCGTCGGCATATCCAATCTTGATGGTGATGCCTCTTCTAAGTTCTTCACTATGGGCGCTGGTCCAGACTCCTGTAATGGCCTCAACAAGAGTCGTCTTGCCGTGGTCTACATGGCCCGAAGTGCCAATATTGATGGCTGGTTGATATCCATATTCTTTGATATACCAATCTGGCAGGGTCTCTTTCCAATGCAACAATTAGTATCGTAAAATTCCCGGAGATATTAAGGTACGGAACCATTACTGTTTTTTATTAGCTGCCTCTGTATCTGTTCCGCTGTTTCTGACATCATCTTGTCTTTCCGGTAACAATCCCTCAACTAGCACAGAGTTAAGCTGATAGATTTCTTCTGTGACCATGTTGCCCCTAACGAGCTTTCGGATTCGAGCTTCGCTTCTGTTACCAACACCTGTTGAAAGTAGGACATACTTTTTGACACCACCATGGACATCGGGTCGCATTGGAGTACCAGCCCTGTCGCTGCCCCCTGTTATCTTTAGCTTACCCCCTGCTACTCCGACAATAGAAGAATCGATGACACTACCCACCTTTGCGCCCAAAAGTGGCTGTGCTGTCCTATCTTTCAGCTCCTGGGTTATCGTCTTTCCCTTTTTATCGGAGATCGTCAGCTTAAACTGAGCCAAATTAAAAATTACGCATACTTCAGGTTTAATTAATCTTTGGCCAAAATAATGGCCCTTCTAAGAGAGGGAGGAATGAATCCTAATTTGTTTTGTTCATGGCCATGATCTATAACCAAGTAGTGACAGTTTCAAATAACTGATCTTAACCTGATTTACGATCTGAGGCGTCTGAGGATCATATTACGCATCATATATCATTGACTTGCTACTCCTCCTGAACATGGGGGAGTAAAACAGTTAAAAGTAGTCCTTGAGAATTAATTACCATTGACACAAGAACGAGAGGCTATCAATTGCCCACGATGCGGGTTTGAAATGAAGTATATGCAAGCCTGTCACGTCATATGTCCTAATTGTGGGGGACATATGGACTGCAGCGAGAAGGGTTTAACCTGGTAGTCAAAATGGATTTCTATCCCAGTCCATCTGAAACTTGTCTGAAATATCAACTGCCCTGCCTTTCATTATCTCTATATAATCATCATAAGATGCAAAGAATCCACAATGTCTACATTTTACTTGGCTCATTTCATCGTTCACTTCTGCTGTCTTACCGCACTCGGGACATTTTGCTTCAAGCATATTCTCTACGTGATAGTGCATTATAGCTGCATTATTAATAAATAATTCTTGCTACAAAGGCCTTCAGTTGGAGCGACATCTTGCAGAGCAAATCATAATCGATTTTGATAACTTATAGAGTTGTCATAAGCTTCTTAGGGACATTTGCCATCTTTGTTTTACATTCAAAAGAAGAGCGCCTGCATGCCTGTCCTAATTGCACATTGCGTGAGCTGATATTTCTAAAATGAAACTGTCTGGAGAGTTGCATTGTAAGCTTTTAAGGTTAATGGCGGAACATAAGTGAGGTAGCTTCTTTTCCCAAGATAATAAAAATTACATAAAAATGCAAAGAATCTCGGAGTCAGAATACAAATATAAGAAACATAGATTTTTCTGTCAACAATATTCTTCAACTGCACCGGATAGCTACCTTTCCTTTGGATTTTTGCCCCACCATTAGGGTGACTGAATATCTTAGGTTCGATCTGGGTCAAAGTGCCCAGCGCATTTAACCTTTCAATAACACGACAGCGTTAATAAACTGTATTGGCATTTAGATCGATGTTTGACAAAGATAGGTAACGCCTATAGGCGATTCCATGGTATGATATCCGACAGGCCTACTAACTTTAGCTGGATCTCTGAGGGGCAGCTCGCTGGCTCGGGGTTACCTGTAACTGAGCTCGAATTCAAATGGCTTGTTGATAGAGGTATTAAGTCTATTGTCACGGTTAGAGAGGTTCCTCTTCCTAACAGATGGTTTGACGGTAGAGATGTTGATTATCTACATCTGATGGTAGAAGATTATGGGGCGCCAAGCATGGAGGGCATGGATGAAGCAGTGGATTACATAGACAAGAAGATTCGCAGCGGCAAGCCAGTTCTGGTTCACTGTGCTGCAGGCAAGGGAAGGACTGGTGCAATACTAGCAGCCTATATGATAAAAAAAGAGAATCTTCCTGCAGAGCAAGCGATACAAAAGATAAGGCTTATGAGGCCTGGTTCCGTACAGTCTTTAACTCAGGAAACAGCTCTCTCAATGTATGAAAAATATCTGCGGCTTAGAAAGCAATGACGCAGTGATAAGCCCCTTCTATTCTGGCACCGAGTCTGCTACTAGCTGACCATTTTGTATCTTCACAAAGAGGTAGCGATTATCTTTGAATATGAGAGTAAGCTCACCCTTCTTTTCCTCAACGTCGAGCAGTTCCTGTCCCTTTATACCATCAAATTTGACCATTTCTACCATGATGACTATTTGGCTCTATTTAGATTTAATTCGACTATTGGGATAGGTCCTCTATCCGTAATCTGACTACCAAGATGACAATGAAGTGCCACTCAACTCATTCCTTCACTGCGTTCACTGACCAAATGTAAAGTGGAAGTATGACGTATTTTGTCAGCTCGACTCTATGGTCAGCCTGGTTTTTTGTTCTTATGGGGAATTTGAAGAAATACCCGATGTAAGTTTTAAATGATGACGATGATGATGTAGGGTTGGCACTTCCTATGCAAATTTATTCAACAGATATTTTGAATTCTCTTCCATCGATTTCTACAATTTTATAGCTCACATTTATCGATGCATCTATTCCCAACAAGGTAATATTTCTCACTCGCACAAGATAGCGTAAATCTTCTTTCATCAATGATAGGCTTGCAATTTCCTCTTCCGTTAGCCCCATGATGTAAGCAGTATCGAGCGTCTCAGTCGGGTTATATTGGCGCTCTTTGCGGAGCTGTTGGAGCTGTCTTGCAAGATCTCTTAGCAGTCCTGTCGTAATCAGATCCTTATCTCTTGTGGTGGAAACGAAGACTACCAAACCGTCTCTTTCTGCAGACGAGTATCCCTCTGCGGCTTTATATTCAATTTCTATATCTGAAGAAGAAAGCATGATTGTCTTCCCATCGTATTGAAGCAAGTAACCATCAGACTCTTGCAATGTGCGCATGAGCTCCAGCTTGTCAATTGTCTCAAAGGCGCGAGCAACATTGTTGATGTCTGCCTTGACTCTAGGAGCAATGTTTTTTCTAATGAGGGATAGGGTGGCAGAGATCGGCATGTTGCTATTAACTAGGTTAGCTACCATCTCAAGCCTAGAACCGCCAGCTATTTCGACCAAACTGTATTGGTGTGAGTTAAGTTGATTCTCCAACAGGGTAGAAATTCCTTTCATCTCAAGAGACTTCAAATTTTGACCGCAGATAATGACTTCCTTTATTGGCCATCGCCTTTTAAGGCCAGCGAGGTTTCTTGCAGCGTTGGCAACGGAGACTATGTCCCTTATCTGTTCAAAAGCAGATTCAACCTTTGGGTTGACCATTTGTTCATCTTGCTTGGGCCAAATCTCAAGCAGGATGCTTTTCTCTCTGTTGAAACAGGTCGTATAGAGGTACTCGGTAATGAATGGTGAGATAGGGTGGAGCATTATGATAAGCTGTAACAGAGCATGGCTTATCACTGAATATATTGAGAGCCGCCTGCTTAGGCTCTCAGGATTATCGTCCCATATTATGTTCCTTGTTATGGGTACATAAGTCTGGCTTAGCTGATTGATAATAAATGCATCAATTGCTTTAGCGGCTTCATGAAACCGACATCGATTGAAGGCTTGACTTACCTCTACAACTAACTTCTGTAGTTTAGAGAGAAGCCAAACATCAGCCAGCCCCAAAAGCTGATCATCAATGGCCCACTTAAGCGTGTGTTGTTTCTCGTGGAAATGGTCAAACTGACTATTCTGTTTGAAGTATACATGAAGATTATGAAGAGTGCTTAGTATCTGATAGGGTCTAGTCTTCATTTCATCTAGGCTAAAATTGAGCGATTCAATTGGGGATGATTTCCACATGAAATATAACCTTACAAGGTCTACCGGGTTTTCTGTCAAAAGCGTGCTAGCCTCGATGATGTTACCTAGACTTTTGCTCATCTTGTTACCCTTTTCATCGAGAACGTGTCCCTGGAAAAGAAATGAGCGGAACGGCGCCAGTGCTGACTGCTTCATTATTACGTTTTCCATCAAGAGTGTGTAGGCCCATCCTCTTGTCTGGTCGATACCTTCTGTCAAAAAGGAGGCAGGGATCAACTGTTTGTATTCCAGATCTGTGAGGGAAGCATAAGGCGCTGCTCCACTGTTGTGCCACGTGTCAAGGACGAAGGGTTCGCGCTGCATCTTTGCTCCACATTTTTCGCAATTTATTTTGATTCTATCGATCCAAGGTCGATGCAGTTCAAAGTCGGGGCCATCGGGGAGATCGATCGCCTTATTCAGAATCTCAGTTCTTGAGAAGAGCAAATCTTTGTGAGAACAGTTTCCGCATGACCATATGGGAAGAGGTGTGCCCCAAACTCGTTCCCTTGATATGCACCAGGGGTGTTTCTCTCTGATTATTTCTATAAACCGGTTCTTAGGGGGATCAAAAAAGTATTCCACATCCTTTGCAGCCACTAGCGGTTTCTCCCCCAACTTTTCAATAATATAGAAGTACTCTCGTCGGGCTAGCCAGACAACTTTATGATGAGAACGCCAGCATGTCGGATATTGGTGCTTTATCTTCCCTACCTTGACGGATGCCTCAACTTGATTCATCTCCTCCACCACTCTAAAGTCAGCATCTCTGACAAAAAGATCCTTAAAGGCTCCTGCTTTTTCTGTAAATATCACTCTATCATCTATGGGTACGAAAATGGGAAGATTCCTTCTTGCAGCGATCTCAAAGTCTTGCTCACCATTTGCAGGAGAGAGATGCACGAGACCGCTGCCCGTGGCCGTGTCAACGAAATCATCTGTCACCACGAAATGGATTGATCCGTCTCGTGCCATCTCGGCTAGGCTCGGTATTTTATGAAGCAAAGGGTGGATGTAATGTAAACCCTCAAGCTCACTTCCTTTTATTGACTTTTCAACTCTAAAGCCTTCTATATGCAATTCTTTCATAAGGTCATTCATTCTATCGGCACCGACAACCCACAGCTCATCCTTGACACGCACGTAATTATAATCGGCATTTGGGTTGGCTGCTACCAATTCGTCTGTAATGAGTGTGAAAGGCATGGTAGTCCAGACTATTAGGTATAAATTCTCCTCCACCACCTTGACTTTGTAGTAGAATGATGGGTCTTCGACGGTTTCATATGCTTGATTCACTTCCGCATTGCTAAGAGATGTTTGGCATGACGGACAGTACGCAACTACTCTGAACCACTCCCTGAGTATTCCACTTTCCCATGCCCTCTTCAAATAATTCCACTCACGCTCAATGTATTTATCGTCGAAGGTCCAGTATGCTTTTTTATAATCTAAAGACATGCCCAATAGTTTATCGGCCGCAATCCATTTTTCGTTGTACACCTTGACTATCTTCTTGCAGGTTTCTACAATTTTTTCCACCCCGACTTTGCCAAGGTTTTCTGTCTTGCTTCCTGTAAGTCCGAGCTCCTTTTCTGCCTGAAGTTCGACAGGAAGGCCCTGAGTGTCCCATCCAGCGCGGAAAACTACTCTCCTTTTTTGTAAGGTGTTAAACCTATACCATAGATCTTTGATGATTCTTCCTCGAATGTGGCCCATATGGGGTTCACCATTCATAGTTGGTGGACCCTCGATGTAGCCGATAAGCTCCTTGCCTGCCAGCTCCCTTTCTAATTGAGCTGTTAAATCTAGATTGCCTAGATAACTGCGAACTTCTCTTTCGATTCCTTTCGGATCGAACCTGGTGCTAAAGTCCATCGTGCGAATGTCGATAGTAAAACCTGCGTGTATATCTTTGTTTAGATGAACTCAAGGGCTGAATGGGTTGCGGCACAGCGGCCAATAATTGAATACAAGAGGACAACAACAATGCAATAAGAAAACAAGAGTTCGACACTTTGTTTTGCTCTCATGCAAGGAATACTATCTAGCTATTTACACTGTGACCCCCATACCATGGATGGTCATTGACCCAATTGTCTTTCTTAGGAGGACTGGGTAAATGCTAACCAAACCTGATTGGTTTCTCAAATGATGA
>DATFCN010000039.1:0-8282 GCA_035253045.1 Nitrososphaera sp. | reverse complement strand
TTCCCCATCCAAGTGCTTTTGGTACTTGGCGGCATGATGGGAGCAATAGCTGTCTTCATTCTCTTCAAGGCGAGGAAGTAAAACCAGCCAAAATCTGGCCGCCAACGTAATCACCTTTTACAAACGATAGGTTTGGCATTAGAGAGATTGCTAATATGATAATACCAAGGAGAATTTTTTATATAAGTACTGAGCCTATCACTATCAGCTCATATACTGCTAAGGGCCACAAAAATAAGAAATCAGTATGAACATTATGACATCCTATTGTTGTTGAGCTTGCTCAGCGGCTACGTCTGTCTTTAGGACCGGGGAGGGCTATTATGCCTTACAAGCACGAGTGTTGTGGCATCTCCATAGTCTCCTAACATTAATAATATCCAGCTATGGAAACTAACCTTCCTCCCTCAGATAGTAGCCCGCATCTGAGATAACGGTGACGGTCACCCGGCCCTTCTGGAGCAGAGATTTGCCTGCAAACCGAGTTCTGCCTATCCCTATTGCCTCAAATGATGTATTGAGAACAATCACGAGTTCATTTTCATCAAGAGTACTAGCAGCGTCAATTATGGATTCTCCCATTATATCTCTACCATAAAGCACTAGCTGTTCTGCCCTCTCATTTACGACGATGTAAAACTGATTCTTATTGCCATAGCGTGCAAAAAGGTCTGCGCCTGATATCGTTGGAATGAACTGTTTCCTAAGCTCCCCTATAGCAAGACCCAAACCATAGGGATCAAGTGAGTGAATCCCCAGCTCTTTTATCTTCTCGGTGACAAGGCATACTATAGCTTTGCTGTTGTCATCTTTTTGAATGACCAGGCTTTTGTCCTTAAAGAACTCAAAAACACCCCACCTGTCTAACACCCTATTTAGCTTGGTCCTTTCACTACGAGAAGGCTCGCAATATATCATCTTACTCTCAACCTCGCAATGAAAAATCCTGTACTATCATGGAGGTGAGGATAAAGTCGGCAAGTATTCTTTAGCATGTCATCGAATTCAAAATCACCAAACCTTGTAAGTCCACCTATGCCAAAACGTATTGGTTCAACCGTTATGTTGGTGAAACTCTGTAAGAGTCTATCTACTATCATTTCGTTTTCCTCTGGAGCAAAAGAACATGTGGAGTAAACCAGCAGTCCATCAGGTTTAACATGTCTCACCGCCGCTTCAATCAATCTTTCCTGGATTCTTGAACAGTAATCTACATCCGCAGGTGTATGACTTCTTTTCCTTGAGGGATCTTTTGCTATTACTCCCTCACAACTGCATGGAGCATCAAGTAACACCCTATCAAACTTCATCTCAAGCTTGGCTGCGTGCAAACCATCCGACTTGACTATAGATGCATTGTATACACCACACCGCGCAAGGTTAAAGGACAACGATCTTGCTCTCTTACCATTTGGTTCAGCTGCAACTATAACTCCAGTGTTACCCATCTTTTGAGCAATGTATGTGGTTTTTCCACCTGGTGCGGCACCAATGTCCAGTACGCCCATACCTCGAGCAACATCCAGCGTGTCCACTGCTATGCACGAACTTAGATCTTGAATGTAATAGTATCCGAGCAAATACTCTGTCGTCGCGCCAGTAACAATAGGTGCTCTTTCGACCGCAAGCACTTCTGGCAGAACCGTACTTTTCAACTCGAAACCCTTTGATTGTAGTCTTCTTATGAGATCTACTCTACTAATCTTGAGAGTGTTAACGCGGATATATTGTGTGGGTACCCTTTCCATCTTTGACAAAAAATTCCCAACATCTGGAACATATTGTATGAAACGGCTTACTAGCCATTCATCGTAGCCATACTTCGCAGATAACCTAGCAGATTCGGCCGTTATTGGAAATATTGACGTCAATCTTTGTTTAACGTCCACATTTTTGTGATTTAATTATTATCTCTGCCAGCCCCTAGACGTCAAAGCACTCTGATTGGAGTCTACCATATGCCCTCGTTTAGAAGGGTCTTTATTTCCCTCCCCTCTTCATTCTAAGGCTAGATAATTTCTATCGGATTGTCAATTATCATTGGCCAATTTGAAAAGCCACTATAGACTCTAGGACTTTTCCTAAGGTGGATGACTGCGTGAGAAGTCTTGATAATATCACAAAATGCGCGCGAAAGAATACAAAAAGCCATACCGTCCTAGCCTGCATTGACACCGCAGAACAGCGCGTTCAATTAGCAATGAAGGGAACAGGACAAACGTCAGTACGCTAAGAATTTTGCATGGGTGAAGGTTGTCAGTGTGTGATTATGGTAATATACGAGAGGCAGTGATAAGCGCGCGATCTTTCTCACACCTTATTTAGGTCGTAGCGGTTGTTCTAAAAAGCTTGACTTCTGATTGTATGTATCAAATTTGGATAGTAGAATAATCATTCGAAGTTTCATTTGTGCTAAAGCTATTTCTGACCAATAGACTGTTTGTCGCCATAACAAGAAAACTGTAGAATGGCTTTAGAGAAACATTACTATGAATGAAATGAATATTAAATCTATGTTTAGCCTTTAAATTGGTTAGTTACCAGCTGTCATTGAGCAGATGCATCCGGATGACCTAAAGACTATATGGCTGTGCTGCGATTGCAGTCGGAATTTTCTCTTTCACTCAGACGTCGAAGATCACAAGAAAGAGTTCAATCATTCTAAGGTGATGCTATGTAGCATCTCTGCAACCAGGAGCTCACCAGCGCTGTTTATACGCGGACGGATGTCGATTGGCTTTAAGCTCAACAGTAAGACGTCAAAAATCGTCATAGAATATCAATACTATCCCTCGAATGGGATTATAGATTACGTCGATGTGCGATATACGGATAAACAGTTGCAGTCAAAGGTAGAGAGCGACCCGGAAATGATGAAGAACATAGACAACTACGTTCGAAAAGCTTTGACTGAACGATCAATCAATTTTCAAAATAGGTAATCGTGCCCTTTCACTGTGGCAATCTCTAACTATAATTAGGGTTAATGCATCGAGGTCACGAATTGTTATTGATAAATAGCTCTTCACATGTTTCAAGTCATTATGTATATTACGATCGTAAAGAGACTATTACTAGCTACTGTTAATAAATTATTATATATTACATTGATAATACTGTAAAATAAGATACACTTATTCTGAATTCTATTCCAACACTATTAAATTACTTAAATGTAGACTGCGCATCGATATGTTACGTGGCACAAGAGACAATATCTCTTCTCGAGCTTTATCAGAACGTGCTGGAGTACTAGCGCTGTGTTTCTTATTGTTTGCGTCAGCTGTGGTAATACCACTGGGAAACCTGAATAGCTCTCCATTTTCTATAGCATATGGTCAACAGGCAAATGACCAAGACCAAGATGAAGACCAAGACCAAGATGAAGAAGAAGGGTCAACAGAAAGTACACAATCAGAAGTAAGCCAACCTTTAGCATTAGCAAATTTGCAGGGAATAGCAGAATTAATGGGTATGACGAACTGGACTGGAATAGGACAGATAGTACAGGCAGAAAATTCCGATGAATTAGCACAGGTAGCAGGAGAACCAGATTCAGAAGCATTAGTGGCTACACCAGAAGTTACAGACTCTGACGCTGTGGATGCAATAGCAGGAGCCGATGACGTGCCTCAGTTATCGGACATAGTGGGAGTGCCCATAGAAGACTTATTGAAGAATGCGCTTCAAGAACCAGATACTGAAGAACCAGGTACAGGTCCAGATACTGAAGAACCAGGATCAGAAGACCCAGGTACTGAACTAACAGCTGAGATCCATGCAAGTGTTACAGAAGGTCAGGCGCCACTCACTGTCGAATTGGATGCAACTGCAGAAGGCGGAACAGAACCATGGACATATAGCTGGGACTTTGAAAGTGACGGCACTGAAGACAGTACAGAGCAGACCGTCGAACATACATTTGAGGATCCTGACCTATATACGGTGACTCTTACTGTGACAGATGCAGACCAACAGGAGGCAACTGACACCGTGGAAATCAATGCGACTGAAGATACCGCACCACCCGCTGAAGAACCAGGTACAGAAACACCAGGTGCTGAAGGACCGGGAGGGGAAATAACTGAACTTTATCCCACAGCAGATGGCGGTCCTACTTGGAAGATACTTGAGCAAGAGGATCCAACAGAGGACGGATACTTTTACTACGGAATGTACAGAACCACAACGATTGATTACCTCGGCGATGGAGTATGGGAGGTAAATGCGGAATCAGGCACTCAAGAGCATGGAATAAGAATGCATGTAGATTCTCCAACTGGCGAATGGAAGAATACAGAGATGACAGGCTACTTTATGGCTCTAACAGGAGACGACCAATTCACAATGATTGCAAGACATGGACCCAGCTACAATGATAATAATGGTTGCGACGCATATGGATACTATGGCATGACTGCAGTAGATGGGAATGTCTTCTTCAAGAAGAAACTATATCATTTCAACAATGGCTACACAAAGAGACTTGCACAAATCGACGCTCTAGACGATGTTATGAATAAGTGGATCGGCATGAAATTTGTAGTATACGACCTACCAAACGGCGATGTTAAGCTAGAACTCTATGTAGATGAGAATGCCAATAACAACTGGCAGAAGGTCACAGAGCTAGTAGACGAAGGAAACCTTGCCGTTGAAGGAGGTGATGACTGCGGTAGAGATGCCACAGACAAGATCCCTTCCGGAACCCGCGCGTCATTCAGAGTAGACAACATGAAGTTCCAATTCTCTGACCTCTCAGTGAGAGAAATAGAACCATAGATGACCAACGCTCAATAGAAAAGACGAAAAGGAGTATTTCTGTTTAATATCCTAAACAGAAATACTCTTACCCTTTTATTTTAACCTGCATCTTATTTTTCGTACGGCTTCTTTTATCCTACGATCCAGGAAGCTAATTAGTTAATGACATTTGCGTGCAAACAACATGTGACCTAGAACTGTAAAAACAGTTACAGACCACTACACGAACTATTAAAATCTAAGAGGTTTCATACACTTCAAAATTATGCATGAACGTCACCGCACATTTAGAGCTCCTCCTGACCTAGACGGCAAGATATGGCAGTATATGGAATTAGCTGAGTTTGTTAGTATGCTGCACCGAAAGGCATTATTCTTCGTAAAAGCAAACAAACTGCGCGATCCCTACGAAGGCATAGTTCCAAAATTTAACAACAACTTAATCAGATCATCAGCGCACAAGGGAAAAGAACAAAAACGAAATTCCCGGGGTCAAGAGCAATTCAACCACTTTATTCAGGCACTGCCTAAAACCAAGGTACAGCAGTTTCAGTTGTATCGGGAATTAGTTTTGATTAATCCATGGCACTATAATGAATACGAATCTGCAGCCATGTGGAATTTGCATTCTCACGAAAATGCAGGTATCGCTATACAATCCACCACGCGAAAATTAAGTGAGTCCTTTAGCGACAATAAGGAAGATGTGATTTGGATAGGAAGAGTTCAATATTTGGATTTTTCAAAAGATTGGATAAACGAATGGAGCAGTCTTTTTCAAGCATTTGTAACAAAGCGTAAGTCATTTGAATACGAGAATGAGATTAGAGCAATTACATGCTTACCTGACAACCATCTGGGCAGAGAGTGGATTGTAAATATAGCAAACAAGGAAAGAATTTCTTCATTTAAGCCGCGTGTTATAAATCCTCGAGATATAACCGATAAAGGAAAATATGTCAGGGCCGACCTTGAGATATTAATCGAGAAGGTCTACATTGCACCCTATGCAGAATCTTGGTTTGAGGAAGTCATAGAATCTCTTTTGTCAAAATATGGGCTAAATGCCACTGTTACAAAGTCTGACCTATACACGATCTCATGAAAATCATATTTTCGTGCCTCAAAGCGTAGTAACGAACAAGATACTCCTGGTGGCGAGTAGACGAAAGGGATTACAGGGTACTTTAGAGGTCGAACAATAGGCATGTGTTTTTTATGTACCTGGAAACTCCCAGATAGTTTCAAGATTTGTGATTTACCTTAACTGCTGAAAATCAATTTGTATAGATATCGAGTTTTTACATATAGAGAAGTGCTAGCGGACCATACGTAAGTAAAATTGGTTTTTCTTTGGTCAGTTTATTTTTGATTATGATGCCCAATAACATTCCAAGTCTGAGACCGTCGAGGTTAGGCTGTTTAGGCAGTTAGTTTCAGTGCTAGTGTAAAATAACGAAATTGTACTCACGCCCTGATAATCATATACCGTGTACAAATTGATGAAGGGATGGATGGATGCATGTAATGGGGAATGCTTCGCTCAAATCCTAAGGTTACCTTTTCAGTGACTTGGCTTATAGATGTATGGTTTGTCTTGAGAGTTACTCTTGACAAGTTATCTTCCGTTTTTTTCTCCTACTGCATGTTTATAGATCTCTATGTGTTTGTTTGCAATAAATCCCCATCTAAGTTGGGGTCTGAAGTTATCAACAGCTTTTGAATAGATATCGTATGTTTTGCCAAGTTTGTCTATTGCCTTAGCAAAAGATACAGGATCTCTTTTTGCGGTAATTCCAAGATCCATTTCCTCAAATTCCTTGAAGAAATCTAAATCTGATGCTACAAAGGGTACTGTATGGGCTAGAGCATCAAACATAACACCTGACCCAGAGGTTATCTTGTACGGCAGGACCACAGCATCAGATGCATAAAAAAGCAATGAAAGTTCCTCGTCTGTGAGGAATCCTCTGTGTAAATCTATGACCTTGGTTGCATGGGCATTCCTACTTTTATTTTTTTTATCTTCAACTCGGTAATGTACGTCTTGCTCTTTGTTGAAATGGCCTTTAGATGAATTTAACACCATCAACCAACCATTTGGCATTTCTATTTTACTCAAAATATCCCATCCCTTAGTGGTCGTACCGAATCCAATTGCAACTGCTACCATTTTATCTTGGGGCAGACAGAATTTGGCCCTTGCTTCCGCCTTTGCTACAGGGGGAAATATAGCAGGATCAGCTCCATGGTAGATTACGTTACCTCCCCCAAGTCGCCTTGCCATATACTTCGAAAAGCAAATCCCTGCGCTACTCAACTTCAGTTTTTCTTTGTTTATATCATGAAAAGCTTCATAGGTTACCAAACGCTTCCATGTTGTTAATGCCGCTCTAAGCGGGATTCCAAACCTTCCAATTTTCCCATGATGCTTGACGATCATAGACTGTCCCATCCACTCTCTCAATGTATAGGCTGAATGAAAGGTAGTCACAATTGGGATTTTGCAATCATTGTAAAACTGATCTATAAATGTGCGGCTAGACGAAGGTTTCGCAGAGTCTAGAATCAATCCATACAGGCCAGGCTCAAATTGAACATGAATGACATCCGGCCGGGACTGTTCTTCTACAATTTTAAGAAGAACATCGGAGTTCCGCTCATTAGTAGGGGATAGACCCGTGAACTCACCATTCCCTTCTTCATTGCAGACTACGTCAACTTCAATTCCTTCTCCTGTATTCCTCAGCGCCTGAACTAAATTAGAGGTATAACGCCCAACACCCCCTTTCATTGGAGGATACTCTGTAGACACCATAAGGACCTTCATATACTCGCTTTCCCAACCTAGGGGGTATTATGGACAATATCTTCCAAGGTCTGTAATCTCATAATTGTATAACCAATAACACTACTATGTAGTTGTGATGGTCTTAGTGCCTGTCTTTCTGAAGTCCCCTATCGAAGAGCCCTGCCAAAGCTTGATCAGGTCTTGTTTAAAGGCTTCCACTTGCTTTTTCTTTTCCTCCGTCATACGATTGTTGGAACTCAAAATTGCTTCTATCGCCTCCAAATGCAATATCGTCAGCGGTATCATCAAATCTCTTTCCTTCCCGGGGGCAGACCTGTACAGATATGGATTTTCTTCAGTTGCCACTGCCTGCTCCAACCTAAACTGTCTTTTTCTATGTATATAATGGCCGCCAAGTATACTTATCACTGTGAACACTATTGTTGCGACAATCAGAAATACCCATAATTGCGAAAAAAGCGTGTTGAAAATAGGGATGTTCTCAAGAAGTAGTCTGTACTGAATCGTTATCCAATTTGATACTGCTATGAATAGTGCAATATACGCTGAATAAAATTGTCTTGACTCCCAGAATCTCCTGCCTGCCCATTCTCCTATTCCCCTAGTGAATCGACCCTGGTCAAATAAATTTTTAAACATATGTTTGTGCTAGGGATATATCAGGAATATAGGACATATTATTCTTAGGAATATAAAAACTCATACT
>DATFCN010000038.1:0-8387 GCA_035253045.1 Nitrososphaera sp. | reverse complement strand
TTATATATTATGTCGAACCAACTCGACATGTCAAGAAAACCTTCTTCTTCCTCTTCTTCCTCTCGTGTTGACCGCAGGGGTACAACAACAAGAGGATACCGCACTAATGTTGCCAGGCGAACTAAAAGCAATGCGAGGAGGAGTAAACGCATCGATGGTAATAGAAGCAAAAGGGGAGGAACAAAGGCAACAATTCTAGTAGCAGTCCAAGCAGTTAGGAAGTACTCTCTCCGAGGACAAGAATGATAATTGATAGACTTCCATCCCACGCACAGAAAATATACCGTAAGGGCTCTAAAATGCGCTCAAACAGTATGCAAGCGCTTCAAAGATACGAGGAGGGGTGCACCAGGGCGAAGAACGAGTTGCCCCCCAGGGTCGAATGGTGTGCTATAAAAAAAGAATACAAGAAAAAGGGTGACAAGTGGATACCAAAAAAAGACTAGTCGTCTGGCTTGTAGTCGATTAGCCCCCCTGCCTGGACGATTTTTGCTATTAGTTCGGGAAATGGCTTCATGACGTACTGTTCATTCTTTGTTATGTTGGTTATCTGGTTCGTCGCTATGTTTATTTCTATTTCATCTCCATCAGAAATTTTCTTGACCGTTGATTTGTCAATCTCTATTGGAAGCAGATAGCCTCCATCTACTGCGTTTCTGTAAAATATCCTTGCAAAGCTTTGTGCAAGAATTGCCTTTATCCCTGTCTCGGACAGTGCAATGGGTGCGTGCTCTCGGCTAGATCCGCATCCAAAATTGCTGCCAGCCACTAGAAAATCCCCCTGCGATACTTTTTGAGGGAAGTTTGGGTCAATTCCCTCCATCGCATGCTTTGCAAGCTCTTTATGGTCGTGTATCTTTAGATATGGGCCAGGAATAATCACGTCAGTATCAATGTTATCTTTGTCATACTTGTGAACCCTGCCCCTTATGTTACGGCCGTCAGTATTTCTGTTGCTCAATTATTTTTTACATCTCTTGGATCTGTTATTTTGCCCGTAACCGCTGAAGCTGCGACAACTATTGGAGACGCAAGATATGTCTTTGACTCTACATGGCCCATTCTACCCGGAAAATTCCTATTAGTAGTGCTGACACACACCTCATCCTTGGCAAGCACCCCCATATGGGCTCCACAGCAAGCACCGCACGTAGGGGGACCCACCACCGCACCAGCTTGCATAAATATATTGATTAGTCCCTCTTTTAGTGCCCTCATGTATATTGACTGTGCCGCCGGTAGCACCTCCGTCCTTATCTTGACCTTCTTGTCCTTGAGGATTTCAGCTGCTGCACGGAGATCTTCTAGCTTTGCGCCAGTACATGAGCCAATGTACGCCTTATTAATCTCAGTTCCCTGCAGCTCTCTGGCAGCAGAAATATTCGCTGGCGAGAATGGTTTGGCAACCGTAGGTTCAAGCTTTTCAACTTCATATGTGAATACTTCTGAGTAGTGCGCATCTGGATCGCCTTGAACTGGCGAATATTTTTCGCCTGTTCTTTCACGTAAGTATTCAAAAGTTATTTCATCTGGCTCAATTATACCGTTCTTTGCACCTGCTTCCGTTGTCATATTTGTAAGTGTCAGTCGCTCTTCCATAGGCAGATCTTTCATTATGCCTCCCGCAAACTGCATAGCCTTATAGTTGGCGCCGTCTGTCCCAATGTCGCCAATTATCTTTAATATGATATCTTTTGCCATGATGTGATCAGGCTTGATACCCTCGAGCTTGAAGAGCATTGTATCTGGTACCTTGAACCAAATCCTTCCGTTCAAGAGGACGTACGCAATATCAGTATGGCCTAAGCCAGCAGCAAATGCACCTAAAGCTCCAGTGGTATTAGTATGCGAGTCGCCCCCAACATATACTTCTCCAGGGAGAACCATGGCCTCCTCATGTGAAAGGGTGTGGCAGATCCCGTACTGACCGAGGCCATACTTGAAATGTTTGTTGATGCCATACTGTTTGGTAAAATTGGAAAGATTTGAGATATTCTCTGCTGAGATTCTGTCAGCAGAAGGAACAAAATGATCCTCTGTCACCCATACTCTATCTGGGTCCCAGATTCGATTAAGCTTTAGCCCTCTCTTCTTTTCCCACTCAGCAAAAACCTTGATTACTCCTGGACCAGAAACATCATGTAACATAACCTTATCCACGTTAGCAAACATGACGTCTCCAGGTGACAACTTTTCCTTACCTGATGCCCGAGCAAGTATCTTTTCGGTAATTGTCATACCAACCAAAACAGTTCACACAATATATGACAGATTATGTTTTGTTGATGGATTAAAACGTTTGGCGCGTGAATCATAAAGCACAAAAGAAAGGGCCGCCTTGTAGTGAGAGACACTGTTTGGTCATCGAAATTCTGCCAATATCTATTAAAACTCAGAGAAGTAGATTTGATTTGTTTCGGAGCCTGCACGGTTCTTCTGTTTACAAGCATAAGGACATTGTAGTTATATCAAGCAAGTTTGTATCCATGAGTGAAGGCTCTATAGTCAAACTGAGCACGGTGAAGGTAACACATAGGGCAAAAGCTCTTGCGACTAAAAACCATATGGATGCGAAACTTACTGAACTTGTGCTTCGAGAATCTGAGTATGTGATAAGTGGAGTGCCTGGATTTTTGCTTGCAATTCGAGACGGCATG
This sequence comes from Nitrososphaera sp., assembly GCA_035253045.1. Classification (GTDB taxonomy): domain Archaea; phylum Thermoproteota; class Nitrososphaeria; order Nitrososphaerales; family Nitrososphaeraceae; genus Nitrososphaera. Next base: position 5,730 of record DATFCN010000038.1, on the reverse strand, counting down.
ATCGCGCCAAACGCCGGCATAGATAAATCAAATGTTCCAAGAGGGTACGTCATCCTCTATCCCCGTGATCCTTTTGGAACTGCAGAGAAGTTGAGACTCAAGTTCCTTGCAGAGCTTGGCATAGGAGTGGGCATCGTGATAGCTGACAGTCGGCTTATGCCTACTCGTATAGGTACAACTGGTGTTGCAATTGGATGTGCTGGCTTCGAACCAGTGGAGGATCAGCGGGGTAAGAGAGATCTATTCGGTAATGTCCTAAGAGTTACGTTTAAGGCAACTGCGGACGCTATTGCCACAATGGGAGTCGCGACCATGGGCGAGAGTGATGAATCCACGCCTGCTGCCCTAGTGAGGGGAGCTGATGTGCTCTGGACAGACAAGAAGTTTTCATGGAAAGACATGGCTGTTGAGGCATCCCAGGACATTTACTTGCGAGGGAGTATGAGCAGTTGCCAGAGAAATGATATTTAACAGACCTGCATATAGTTTTAATATGCCCTTAATTTTAGTCATCAATACAAAAGCTAATGTCCGAATTTCTAACAAGCTATCCTAGGACTATTAGCGTCATCAAGGACTTGCAGGATTTTATTCGCAAAGAAGAGATTGAGCTTAACCATCTCTGTATAATGGTCAAGATAAAACGGGACGAAATCATCACCGCTTTGATCTCAGAGGGTTTTAAGCGTGTCAAGCTGGAGAATAGAAAGCCAACTCAGATAGGGCATGGCTTTTCGAAAAAACTGATTAGACCCTGGGAGATTCATGTAAGGCTGCTTGAAATGCAGCAGGGTCTCATAGCAATCCAGGCAGAAGTCGAAATTTCTCGAAGGTATATTCAACACATTCGTTCCGTGAGGGCCCCCGTCATTTACGAAATAGAGTCGATACTAAAAAAACACAAAATTGAATACCAGATTTGGCATGCCAAGATGCGTCAATATATCACAAGTGTCATTGACAATCACCAGATAACTCTTTGTGCTCCGAGGCTTCCACCTATCCCATGGAAGCCTATGGCTGGCTCAGTGGTGACACTATCACTTATCTATCTGGCTAAGTTTCTCGGCATCATTCAGTAAAGACTTTATTATTTCTACGGTCTATGGCGGCACGAGTGCCAGAAACGGCTATATTCTATCATTATGGCATATCGCCCTGGGAAATTGAAGTTATTTATGATACGTTGAGTCGGTCTTTTGAAGTTGAAGAAAAGCAACTCGTTCCAGATGATCCAGACTTTGTCAGCATGGTTGAAATCCTATTTCCTGTCCCATACAATGAGCTATTTTTTCAACAGCAATTCCTCATGGATAGCTGGTTGAAGATCAAAGGTGTCATAAAGGATGTAAAAAAAAGACGTGGAAGAAAGGGTATCAAAGCGCTCATTAAATTTTCAGGCTTTGGCAATAACAATACAGAAATTGGTATTGTTTTTCCCTTGCAGAGCAAAGGCGATAGGCAATTTGAAATGGGTATCGAAAAGATAGAATATCTCGCTGACATTGTGCCAGTCCAATTGCAGAGGATCCCGCCGGGGGCAGAAGAGATATGGTATTTCTATGATGAGGCCAGCTACAAATGGACTCCCTATGTTGCTAAGACGAGCAGTCTCAATTATCTGTTCAAAAACAATGAATGGATAGCAAAATAAAAGTAGTTGCGATAATGAGGTACACAATCCGTCTATGTATATCGTGTATGGCTCTCTATCTGTCTTTTACTGTCTCATTTGATCTGATTTATAACAGGCGAGTCATGGATCGCCTTGCTTAACTCTTTGTACTTCTTGTGTATAAACTCCAGGGATTCCGTTAACCTTTTTGATTTGCCCGCCTTGAATCTTATCAGTTCGCGGTGGCGCCAAAAATGTCTTCCATCTGGAACTGATAGTGTGGTAAAATAATCTAGTCCCTTGAGGCTGTCTGGCAACTTGACATTGAAGGGCAGTAAGTATTCTATTGTAAACCATTCATCGCCATCAGGATAGTCAATTCCAGTTGAAATGTCAAAGTAAAGATGTAAAATGTCTTCTACCGTCAGGCCGTCGTCTAGAATTAACGGATGCTTGACGCTTGACTTGCGATAATCCATCTTTAACAGTTCCGGTTCAAAGTAAGCTCTGATTATGGCTCGGCGAAAGATTTCGTTTACTTCTTTAAGATTCAAAGATACGATATAGCGTCTCATGGATATTATATAATCTTTATAATATACGGTAAAATTTTGCAAGACAGCTTTTCGGTAAGTGCCCGTAATTTGGCACACGCATAGTCTTTAAGAGGATTGGCTTGAAAAAATTGTATACCGAAACGGACTCGAGATTATATTTGAAGCTTGCTTAGTCCGCTGAACTTCAATATATCTTGTCGAAGAATACTGAATACCAGGATTTGGAGCAAGAGCGAGAGACCTGCATCAGTGCTCGCCTGCAACGAACATCGATTGTCTCGATTGACGACAACTCAAATTATGGTGAACCAGTATGTGGCAAGCTGGATGCTTCAAATGCCAGAGAAATGCTGCGGAAAATGTGATACTTTAACAACAACTCAAGCCGATAAGCTAAAAGCACAAACTGACGATGTAATATCGGATTGAGCCTTCCGCGAGCGTCGTCTAGGAGCAGGGAGTAACTGCTGTTCTGACTCTCCATCCTTCTTATGTAGGACAGGTCAATTCTTTTATGTTGGTAAAAAGGGTGTCTATGAGCAGAATAAATCTGTTCTAAAAATATCAAATAGTTCTTACTAATGACACTATATATACAAGGTTACGTGTGGATAACTGTATACTTCTAATGAAGAGGTACAATTTATCTTTCCTATCTTCCAGATTGTCCACTCTAGACTAGAACATCACTTGCTTTGGTTGTCACTCTATAATTTATTTCAGTTCTATTCCAGCATCAAATTGTGATAGAATTTAGTCATCGTTAAAGATAGTAGTGATATGTGTATTGCTGCACTGCTTGATCTTGGCACCAACAGTTCATCTAGCCCTTTTCGTTCTCTTCTATGAACACATATGATTTCCTGGATTGCTTCAGTCATCTGGTTTATCCAGTTTAGAGCTTGCCCCATTGTTGATCCCTTCTGAGCAGATCTGTGCCATCTTTATCGGGTTACCTAATTAGATATCTTCCTTTTGTAATAGCATTATCTGTGCTAATTCATTGCAGATGAGATAAAAAGTTCAAACAAGTGTCAAGCAAACTACTTCAACATGAGGCTGAGGAGGACAACCCTTCGAGCTAGATTGTGGAGGGGTAGAAGCGTTTTAGGCAATACAATAAAGATTAAACTGATAATGGCATCTGAGAACTAAACCGTCGCACAGCGTTCATTACTCCGACAGAGTATGTTGAGTATCTATAGAATTATCATTATTAGGGCATTGACTCATACAGCAGGTCCTCTTGACATGATGTCATGTTATTGTGGAGGACGTCTATGTGGTATCTCAAGTCCCAATCGTCGACTAATCTACCACACTTCTGACATCGCTCAATTTTCAATGCGTTATATCTTCTAAAAGTTTGATGCAATATATTAATCGTGTTTTCATTCATCACGCCTTTCTTCTACCATTCACCTGACTAGAATGATATTTAGCATTATGTAACTGTAAATTATGAATAGCTTCTTCAAATTTACGGTCGCATAAGAAGGGTTTATGCCATTATTTGGAGAGTTTGTACCTCTTCTCCCAAGTTTTCTTTGCCTTTATGGGGATTTCATTTACAGTAGCTGAAGAACTGGCAAGGTCACAGAAGAAGATAAAGAAGAATTGGTGATGACTGCACGCGATATAACCAGAGAATAATGATAGGCGACTGACTCCTTTAGAACATTTTGAAGAGTATATGCTCTTCTATCAAGTTAACAGAATAATTAAGGAGGACGCTGAAAAAGGAGTAAACAGAGTGACGATATTATTCTTATTTCTCTGAACCCTAAGCTTCACAGTTGATTTCAGGATCTGGGTCACTCCTGCAAATGTCGGTCCCTGCGCTGCCGTCCAGGTTGTCATTGTCCGCCACCTGGTCAATTCCGTAAAGGACATCATTACCATCATTGCCATTCATAGAGTCAGAACCATCGTCTCCAACTATCGAGTCCTCATCAGCGCCGCCATCCATTATATCATCACCAGTGCCACCGTTTAGATAGTCACGGCCATTGCCACCTGCCATGCCGTCATTACCCTGCACGCCACCCATGGTGTCATCATCAGCGCCGCCATCCATGACGTCATCATCAGCGCCACCGCTCATCCAGTCAGAACCATCATCGCCGTATAGAGAGTCATCACCCTCATCTGCACAGATAAAGTCCACTCCACCTAAACCTATTATTTTATCATCTCCTCCAAGACCTGAGATGACATCCTCGCCTTCTGTCCCGATCAAATTATCGTTACCATCGGTACCCACAATAGTGGCAAGTCTTCCCATGCAATCAGCATCATCAACAGTAGGAGGAGATGGTAATGGGAGTATTGACGGAGGTATAGTTGGCGGTAGTTCAGTCATGACTCCATCTAGTATCCTGTTTACGTCTTCTATTATCTTGTCTGCTAGTGAATCCGCATTCCCGCCATATGCGGTAGCAAATGCTGCTATTGGGCCAGCTGAGCCCAATATAGTCATCCCAACCATCATCATGAAAACCAATCGTGATGAAGTTATCATTAGGTAAAATGTGTAAAAAGGTATCCCTTATAAGGAATTCTTTAAGTTTTAGACTACTTCGATATAATGTTTCCTTATTTGTTACAATTGAAAAAAATGCATCTTCAATTTCCATGCTTGCAAAGACTAAGCGCCAAAACTCTAGCGGCCTCAGGGTTATCATCTAAGGCAAGCAAGTTAGCCGGCTGTTTACAAGTATAGATGTTTGCTATCATCTTGTAGCTGAAGACCCCATCTTTCCATCTTTCCAACTTTACTTGTTGCCGTAGAATTGTAGATGGAGGAGATGCTAGTTGTTGTGAACTAATCATGTCCTCAATCCGCGTGTAGGCCTCAATTACTCTAAGGCCTTCTTCAGCAGTCTTGACTTTAGGAGCGTGTAAGTCATCGTAAAGAACGTGGTTTTCAACAAGACTCCTCACATGGTTTTTCATTTGGTAATGGCTAAGGCTTGCATTATAAATTATTCTTGTCTTTGTAGTGCCTCCTTCTACCTTTGTAGCTTTTAAAATGTCAATGATAATGCTGATTCTGTCTCTGTGACTGCTTCTCATGTTAATCCGTTTATTGACCGAATTGACATATCATTATGAATACCCTTATTAGAGGATATTTTCGAGTAATTCCCTCAAGGTGATCAGTCCTTACTAACAATCCATTCTTTTAAAAAGAATTGTTGGATTATTCTCCCAGTTATATTAGACATATATGATTGCAAAGTCATGAACAGAGAAATAGAGATGCACTCTAACACCAAACTCTATAACACAACCGCCCTGCGTGTTGCAATCGAGACTTTTGAGTTGCGTCAAGTAATGGATGAATGAATAGTTAATGTGCAACGTCGAGCGCCCCATTAGAGGATGCTTATTTACCTATTGATCCCCACTTGTAGAGAGAGGAAACTGATGATAACATCTAAACAATACAGAATGAAATTCTAATTTTAATGTACGTGTTTTTCTTTTTTTCTTCTTTTATTTTCTATTCTCCTCTCTCATAGATATATCGCCGCAATTGTCACATTTGAAATAATA
>DATFCN010000037.1:0-5803 GCA_035253045.1 Nitrososphaera sp. | reverse complement strand
TCGCAGTTTGAATCTTGTAATGCTTGAATTATTGACGGAACGACCTGAGGAGGATGAGATAAATCACCGTCCATCACGACTAAATAATCACCTGTCGCGGACTGTACTCCTTCAACTATCGCAGAACTGAGCCCAAATTTGCCATCTCGTCGTATTATCTCTACGCGGATTTCCTTCTTACTGAATATTTTCTTTGCATGTGATCTGGCGATTTCTGCAGTCCCGTCCGGGGAGTTGTCATCGACCACTATTATTTCTGCCCCCTTGTATGGAGATAGAGTTTCAGCTATTGAGTCAAGCATTCTTACTATATTTTGAGATTCATTGTAAGTTGGAACAACTATTGACAGTTTTGCCTTGCTCGGCTTGATCATCTCCTTCTGCCTTGGCAGATCCACGAGGGTGTCTAAGTGGGCAGGAATATAAAATATTTGGTGATTTGTACTCTCAAATCATGGTAGATCGCATAGATCAAGACGAAACAGGTACAAAAGGATTCAAGTATTCAAAAAAGCATCTTTATTTAGCAGCTCCAGTTGCACGAAAACTAGTTCTCACTCTTTCTATGCTCCCTCATTTACTCATCAATGGAGGCTGCTCATATTATTAAGAATGCCAAATCCAAATATAAGAGCGATGACCATTTAGTCACATTTTGCTCAGGGATTCCCTTGTCGATCTGAAACCCCCCGTAGTGTGATCACGAACGGAATTTGTTCTTTACCTGGTGGTTGTACAAGCGCTGCCTGAAATGAGGATTTTGTGTCGTCTACTATCTCCAGCTTCAACTTCATATGAGAATACATTGATACACTGCTGCCCAAATATTCTCGCTGTTGCCATGGGACCATTGCTTGTGAAACATTCCTGCCTGCTTGATCTATTAGCGTTAGGGGGGGAGCTCTTCTCACCATATTAGTGACTACAATAGCACAGCCTAAAGTTATTGCTAAAATTGCAAGCTCATGCAGATGTTTCATGATTGCACGGTGTCTTTCTGGTCCTGAATACTCGGCAGAAAAGAGAGATGTCACACTATCAACGATAGCAAGTGCAGGTCGTAGTTCGAGGAGCTTCTTTATTGCATTAATCTGGTCCATAGTTGTAAATGCCCTTATGTAAGTGATTTTTTGGAGGGCCAATTTAGAACCAGAGATCTCCACTATTCGTTCAGGCCTGAAGGCTCCTGTGGTATCGACAAATAAAACCCTGGCTGCATCTTTTACACAGTTCGCACAAAGAGTAAAGCATAACTGCGATTTGCCTGAACCGCTCTCTCCGTATATATCAGTAACCATCCCTCCATGTATTCCTCCTCCAAGCAAAGCGTCTAGTGCTTTTGATCCCGTCGAAATATTGGGAATCATTCCCCCTCAGCCGTTGTTTTGTTGTATTGCCGGCTTATGAATTTGTACGTAAAGGAACCTTTTTATTCGAGCCACGATTTTTTCAACCGTAAAGTGATTAGTTAGATTGTCTTCTTCGCCGTCATCGCAACAGCAACCAAAACGTCCTCTTTCTTCGCTACAGCGTGCAATTAACAGAAAAGTTGCAGTCAGGCTGAAAAATGAGATAGAGTACAAAGGCAGGATGAACAATGTTGATTCTTATATGAATCTAATATTGACAGATGCTGAGGAGTTTAATGGCTCTGTTGTGCTTGCCAATTATGGCAAGGTTGTCATCAGGGGCAACAATGTGTTATTCATCAAACTGGAAAAAGAATTCTAGCCATAACTTGTTCATGTGGTGGGTGTCAGTTGACAAATGGTAAAAAGACTGTTGTTCTCTTCTGAAAGCGTAACTGAGGGCCACCCTGACAAGATATGTGACCAGATATCAGACGCAGTTCTTGACGAATTCTTGAGCAAAGACCCGGATTCACGGGTTGCGGTAGAATCAATGATCACTTCAGGAACTGTGTTCGTAGCAGGCGAAGTGACCTCAAAGGGCAAGGTTGACGTGCATAAGATTGTCCGGGAAACTATCCGGGAAATCGGATATGATAAGCCAGAATATGGTTTTGGCTATGATTCATGTTCGATCCTTGTAGCACTTCATGAACAGAGCCCTGACATTTCAATGGGTGTAAGTGCAAGCGCAGACAAGGAGCAAGGGGCAGGCGACCAGGGATTGATGTTTGGGTATGCAACTAATGAAACCCCAGAGCTAATGCCTCTTCCGATAACAGTTGCGCATCAGCTGTCAATGACCCTTGCTCAGGTAAGGAAGAAAAAAGAACTTAGCTGGGTTCGCCCCGACGGTAAGTCACAGGTATCCGTGGTCTATGAGGACGGGGTGCCGAAACGAATCGATTCTATAGTCATATCTACACAGCATTCACCTGAAATAGGTATGACCCAGCTGCATGAAGAGGTCATCAATAAGGTCATAAAACCCGTCTGCGACAAGTGGATCGATAAACAAACAAAGTTTCTTGTCAATCCGACCGGCAGGTTCGTAATAGGAGGACCACCAGGCGATACGGGCCTTACAGGAAGAAAAATAATTGCCGATACATATGGTGGGATGGGAAGGCATGGCGGGGGAGCATTCTCTGGTAAAGACCCTTCAAAAGTAGACAGATCCGCCTGTTATATGGCAAGATATGTAGCTAAAAACATAGTCGCAACTGGGCTGGCACAAAAGTGCGAGGTTCAAGTTGCGTATGCAATTGGAGTCGCAGAACCTATCTCTATCATGGTAGACACTTTTGGAACAAGTAAAGTGCCCGAGGAGCAGATAGAAGGGTTGGTTAGGAAGAACTTTGATATGCGACCTGCAGGAATAATAAGAACCCTTGACCTAAAGCGCCCCATTTATCGTCAAACTGCCACCTATGGGCACTTTGGGAGAAAGGATCCATCCTTTACATGGGAAAAAACAGATAGACGTCTGTTCTAACCTTTCCCTGAATTTAGTTAAGGCATGAGAGGAATGAGATTCAGGCTTTATTCCTATATTGTCCGCAAACAATTTGTCAAGAATCCTAACTCGTGTACTAAAGAGGGACATTAAATATATGCTGTACTGGTGATAATACGGATTGAAAAGACTAATTAGGAGTTGGGTGCCAGTACAAGGTAGGCAGACAAATATTTTATGAGCCAGAATAATATCGTTACATTAAAGGTCCTTGAAGCCTATACCCGAGATGTAGGCAGGGGAACCGCTAGAATTGACTATGATACGATGGGTTCTCTGGGTGTAAGCACAGGTGATATCATCGAAATAAAGGGCAAGCGGAGGACTGTTGTCAAATGCTTACCGCTTTATCCGTCTGATGAGGGAAAAGGGATTGTCAGACTCGATGGATTAGTGAGAAATAACGCTGGAATAGGCATAGGAGATGCGATAAACGCAAGAAAGGTCAAGGCAGTTCCTGCTGAGAAAGTAGTAATTTCTCCTCTTGAGGCCATACCGCCTATTGATGAGCGCTATCTGGCCGATGCTCTTGAAAGCGTGCCGTTGATCAAGGGCGACAATGTCATGGTTCCCTACTTTGGCGGAAGACTAACTTTTCAAATAATAGCTATTACACCGCCCCCAGCTGTTGATACTGCTGCGCTAGTTACTAACAAGACTACTTTCACCATAACTGAAAAGGACGAGGCGCTACGAGGGATGCCCCAGGTTTCTTACGAGGATATTGGTGGACTGAGAGATGAAATGCAGAAAGTTCGAGAGATGATCGAGTTGCCTCTAAGACATCCGGAAATATTTGAAAAACTCGGTATTGAGGCCCCCAAGGGTGTACTTCTTTTCGGTCCTCCCGGCACAGGTAAAACTTTGCTAGCCAAGGCGGTTGCCAGCGAGAGTAATTCTCACTTTATTAGCATATCGGGACCTGAGATAATGAGTAAATTTTACGGGGAGTCGGAGGCGCGTTTGCGAGAGATATTCAAGGAAGCTAGAGAGAAAGCACCAACCATTATTTTCATAGATGAGATCGACTCAATTGCTCCCAAAAGAGAAGAGGTAATGGGAGAAGTTGAGAGAAGGGTAGTTTCTCAAATGTTGTCACTGATGGATGGCCTTGAAGGGAGAGGCAAAGTAATCGTTATTGCTGCAACAAATAGGCAAAACGCACTAGACCCTGCTTTGAGAAGGCCAGGCAGATTTGATAGAGAAATTGAGATTAAAGTACCAGACAAGAATGGACGCTTGGAAATCCTCCAAATTCATAGCCGTAACATGCCTCTTGACACGGACGTAGACCAAAAGAAGATAGCAGCAGTTACTCATGGTTTTGTCGGAGCAGATCTGGAATACCTTTGTAAAGAAGCAGCTATGAAGTGCCTTCGGAGATTGTTGCCCGACCTCAATCTAGAAGATGAGAAATTGCCACCAGAAACTCTCGACAAACTGATTATTACTCAAAACGATTTTAATCAGGCGATAAAGGACGTTATGCCTTCAGCTATGAGGGAAGTGTTTTTGGAATCTCCCGACGTAAAATGGGAAGATATTGGAGGCCTTGAGGGAGTAAAAAGAGAGTTACAAGAAGCAGTAGAGTGGCCGTTGAGATACCCTGATCTTTATGCAAAAATCGGTCACACTGTTCCAAAAGGTATCTTATTGCATGGACCATCTGGCACGGGCAAAACTATGTTGGCAAAGGCCGTAGCAACTGAGTCTGAAGCCAATTTCATCTCAGTAAAGGGACCTGAACTTTTGAGCAAATGGGTTGGTGAATCTGAACGCGGAATTCGAGAGATCTTCAGAAGAGCAAGACAGGCGGCCCCTTGTGTTATATTCTTTGACGAGATTGATTCCATTGCCATGGCTAGAGGCGGAGGGATGGGAGGCGAAATGGGCGGCGGCAGTGTCGGCACAAATGACAGAGTGATATCGCAGATTCTGACTGAGCTAGATGGGATTAGTGAATTACATGGAGTCGTTGTTCTCGCTGCAACGAATAGGCCTGATATGATTGATACAGCATTGCTGAGGCCGGGAAGGTTTGATAGAATAGTATTTGTGCCAAACCCGGACAGAAGAACAAGAAAGAGAATATTGGAAATCTATGTTACCGATAAGCCGATAGGAACGGATGTAGATCTGGAGAAAATAGCGGATGTGTCAGATGGCTTTAGTGGAGCGGACACGTCAGCTATAGTAAATACGGCTGTGTCTCTTGTGCTACATGAGTATCTTGCAAGGTATCCCACCCCAGAAGAAGCGGCAAAGCATGCATCAGAAGCACACGTTATGATGCGTCACTTTGATGAAGCAGTTAAAAAGATAAGAACTCAAAGAGAGAGGAAGCCGGAAGAAACGAGAGCACTCTCGTACTATAGATAAGGAAGTAAAATCACAGGATAAGTGCTCTAGAGCCGGTTTCACCAACCTTAGGTGAACACTGGTTAGTGTAGGTGGCGCGGTCACGTGAGCACGATCAGAGAGCTATGAGAATAAAAATGCAAATAAGCGGTGGCAATAAACTTCCTGCATCTATATGATTTAACCTACGTTTTGGTCATTCTGAAAAGAATGTTTGTCTGAATGCAGAATGACCTTACATTATTGTAAACTACTATTCTTCTATCAAGTAGTCAAGCTCACGCAATCTGCTAACCTTCCCAAATATAGAAAAAAGAAATGATGCTGTGCTGTAATACACAGCACATATTTGCATTTACCCCTAGATACCAGGTTCTACTTGTTCATTCTGAGCACGTCTACTTGACCACTGTGTAGCCAATCCTTCAGCTCATCATGTGTTGGCTTGGCATCATGCTTGCCTGCCAAATGAAGGTGTAGAAGAACATAGTTAACTTGGTTGAGTAAGGGCTTGTTTGAT
>DATFCN010000036.1:0-7877 GCA_035253045.1 Nitrososphaera sp. | reverse complement strand
TCTGAGCTTATTCTAGCAATTATATCATAAACACCATATACACCTGATACTTCAACGGCTTCTGGCAATCTTCTTATTTCTCGAATTATCTCCTCTTCAGAACCCAAGTCACAATTGATAAGGACATATGCTGTTGGCATGGGTATCTTTGATTTGGCTGTGTTATTAAAATTTCTGCTTGGACAGCTTTTTCGCTTTGATATAATCCACAAAGTAGAAGAGGTATGCTCTTTCATTTACCTTGAGAACCCAGGGTATAAATGACTCGTTTCTACTACTTTTTTCTCCTATCTCAAAGCCTGAGTTTTCCAAAAGCCTGCGAAAGGATTGTGCATCATAGATCTTTTTCACCGGGGGGTCCCGGTTATAATCATACGGATCAGCAACTATCGTATCGGCGTGTGGTTTAAGCAACCGATGAATTGATGCCAAAAGCTTTTCAGGATCCACAAGCTCGAGCAGGTTCAAAGCAAGTATCAAGTCAAACTTGCCTGGGTTAAATGGTGTGTTCAGTAAATCTGATACACAAAACTCAACATTTCCACGTTTTAATTCGTACATCTTTTTTCTAGCTTCTCGTATGAATGAAAAGGAAATATCTAAGCCAATTACAAAAGCATACTTTTGTGCAAGGAGCATAGTGCTATAACCCATTGAACACGCCATGTCCAGTGCAACCCCATCCATCTTTGGGTTGATGCTGTGCACTATCCTGTTATAAACTTCATTTGGCTTTAACCGCCATCGAAGCGACTTGAGTAACCTGTCTTCGACAGAATGTTCGTACTGGGTCCATCTGTAAGGGATGAACCAGCTCCCTCCTTCTTCGTATCTGTAATTTGATACTGAGTCGAAGGAAAGTTTTGAGCTACTCTCCTTCAAAAATTGCTTCATCTCTTTCGTCTTGCTATCTAGAAGCCACCTGCCGTACATTTGGGGTCGACCTGCAGCATAAGCAAAGAAGTCTCTGACTACTATCGCCACACCTTGTATTATGGGGTATCTTGTACCGCACTCTTCGCATCTGAGGAATCCCTCAATACACTCACTTGGCTCCTTCACTTCCAAGCTCTCAAGTTGGAGGCGCAGCTGCTTATCAGTATGCTGTAAACAGACAAGGTGATGCGCAAACTGAATCTTCATGCTTGCATATCACAGTGACGGCTTCATATATAAAATCAGAGAAGCCCATCCTCATGCAGCTTGTCAAGCAATGGTGATAAAAAGTCGCGCACTTCCTTATCGCCTAGATTGAATGTTTTATCTATGCCAATCGCTATTGAAAGCATGTTGCGATCTTCCCTTGCAGTATATACTGCCCAACCTGCAATCTTGAATAATTCGGCGTTTTCGTGTAGCCACCTTTTCCACCTGTTAGTTCTCTGCATATTTGCTTGAAGAGAAGAAACCACATAGTCGATCTCCATCCCTTTATTATTATCAAGCAAGTTCAGCTTAACCATTGGAAGCAAGAGTGTTCCTTCAGTGACTTGAGCATGAATTTTATTCAACTCAACAATGGTCTCTTCGTCTTCTGACTCTGTATCGCCGTATGTTGGAAACAGGTAGCCTGCAAGATTGCCACTCGAGTCATAGATCTTATAGAGCATATCGTCATATTCTGCCTTCCAGTTGTTACTGCCTCCCCGCTTGCTAAACAAATGCAACTTATTTGTATGCATGCTTGCCTTACATATTTCTCTCTCTATAGTATCGCTAGTGATAGTCTAAAAGATATGACTGGATTTGAAGATACTCTGCTGACCGTTGACTTAAATTATCCCTAAGGCTTTAACCGATACATGTCAGAACCACCACAACCCTCACAAGAACAGACAACCCAACGCAGAGAAGGACCACATGACACAATATACATTGGCAAGAAACCGCTTATGACATATGTAACGTCTACTCTGATCCAACTGGCCAACCAGCCATCCGTGACAATCAAGGCTCGAGGACTAAGCATTGGACGAGCGGTAGACGTATCGCAGATCACGCTGAAGAGGATGGAAAATGCTGGATACAAGATAGGCGACGTAAGGATTGGATCAGAGACAGTCCAATCGGAGGACGGCAGGACAAGAAACGTCTCTACAATTGAAATCGAAATAAGGAAGAGCTAGGCCTGCTGCTTCTTTTACTTTTTCTTAATGTCTCTTTCTTGCACTAGCCAAGTTAAATCATGAGTATTGCTACTACCACCACTGCTGCAATTTATCTTGTGCACTTAAACCCGATGACTACAGCCCATAAGTCAATAATCTCGATGCTCAAAAAGAACTATCGTGTCTACGTTTTCCCTGTGCGTTTTGTCAAAGATGGGCAGGAGATAAACACAAAGAGTCTCCCGTTTTCATACCATCTGCGCAAGCAGATGGTTGAATCTGTCTTTGGCGACTCTGTCGTAGTGCTTCCAGATTATGCATTCTATGCACCGTACAGCAAGTATTTGCCTCCCCTTCTTTCATCCCGATCCTGGAAACTTCGCAACCAGATAGTCACACAGATAAATGAAAAAAAGTTCGTATCATACACAGGCGACAAAGCTGAGCGCCTTATGCTCAAGGCATACAGGCTCAACCCGCTCAAAGCCAACAGGCTTGAAGTTTCTGCATCATCCATAAGGGCGAAGCTCTATAGGCAGGTCTTTGAAGGTGACAGTGACGAAGAATGGCGCGGAAAAGTGCCTGAAGCTGTAGTAGGAATCATTAAGAAGAACTGGAACATTGTGGACAACTTTGCAAGAATGGAAGATAGCACGACGAGGGTGATGGGTATGAAATTCCCCAAGGAAGGTTACAAGTAGTTCAAGATTTTTATAAGCCAGTGAGGAATTGTGCCTTTACACATGAAGGAAAAAGGCGGCGAGTTTGTCTGGCTTGATGGCAAGCTCGTGAAATGGGAAGACGCCAAAGTTCCCATCTATACACACGCCCTCCATTACGGCACTGCGGTCTTTGAAGGCATACGTGCTTATGCAACCAAGAACAACGTCTACATTTTTCGGTTAGAAGATCACATGAAGCGACTTCATCGTTCTGCTAGAGTTTACTCAATTTCGCTCAAATATTCTGCCCGAGAACTTGCGATTGCTACGGTCGAGCTGTTGCAGGAGAACCACGTTAAAGAGTCGTGTTACATTCGCCCACTGACGTTTGTCGGCCTGCACGGTATTGACCTTAACGTGACAAAAGATTCACCAACCCATACTGTTATAATTACATTCCCTTTTGCTAAATACTTCAAGGGCGAAGGTATCAGTGCATGTATTTCTTCGTGGAGACGTATCCATGACAGTATGACCCCTCCGCTTGCCAAAGCTGCTGGTAACTATCTCAATTCAATTCTGGCAACACAAGAGAGCAGGCGCAACGGTTATGATGAATCAATTCTACTTGACTTGTACGGTAATGTAAGTGAGGCTTCTGGCGAAAATATTTTTGTTGTTCGGCACGGCAAGATTTATACGCCTTATTTCGCCGATTCGGCCCTTGAAGGGATAACACGTGAAACTGTCATGACAATAGCAAAGGACTTGGGCTATGGCGTCATTGAGCGCCAGATTGCAAGAACTGAGCTGTATATGGCTGACGAAATATTCCTAACTGGCACTGCAGCAGAAATAGTCCCGGTGACCAGCATAGATGGCCACTACGTAGGCACAGGAAAGGAAGGCCCGTTGACAATGAGTATTCGAGAAATGTATGCCAAGGCAGTATCTGCTGGAGCCAAGGAATACATGGAGTGGTTGACCTCTGTGTGGTAGTTACTAGCAGTGACACTAGAATTGCCGTTATAGGCGTTGGGGGTTGGGGTAAAAATCATGCAAGAGTCTTGAGAGAGCTTGATTGCCTGGCCGCTATATGCGATCTTGACCTTGCAAGGGCTAAGGATGTTGCAAACAGATACGGAGCTCAGGCTTATTCTGTGATCGACGAGATGCTGGAAAAGGAACGGCTTGATGGCTGTCTAGTGTGTACCCCTACAAACACTCATGCAACTGTGGCCAAGAAGATTATGGAACATAGCATCAATGTATTTGTTGAAAAGCCGATGTCCTTCTCTTCCATAGAATGTGAAGAGATGACACAGATGGCGCAAAAGAAAAAGCTAATTCTAACATCTGGATACGTTGAGAGATTTAACCCTGCTGTTAGCGATACACGCAAACTTGTAGAGGATAAAATGTACGGCGATCCCATGATGATCGAGTTCCACAGAGAAAACAGGATGCCGCCCCATATCACAGATGTGGGGATAATATATGATACATCTGTGCATGATATTGATGCAGCGATATTTCTCTTTGGGAGCCCTCCTCACGTGATATTTGCACGTGCTGGCAAACGCTTTCACGCACATGAGGACTTTGCAACTATCATGCTTGGCTTTGAGGGACAGCAGGTGGCCATCATAGCATCCAACTGGCTGACTCCAAAAAAGGTGAGGACTTTTAGCGCTGTATGCACTGACGGCATCATTTCCGGTGATTTTTTAACACAGGAGATCAGAATAGATCATGCCGAAGCCACCATAGTGCCTCGGCGAAAATTCCAAGAGCCGCTAACGTTGGAGCTAAAGAATTTTGTTGAATCAATAGAAGGTAAAGCAAAGATAGTCGTGACTGCTACAGATGCAACAAATGTGACAAAAGTGGCAGAGGCTGCTATACTCTCAAGCGATACTGGATCACCTGTTTATTTGGATCTGAAATGAACAGATCGATGCTTGATATCCTTGCATGTCCCATAGACAAGCACTATCCATTAGAGCTCTTCCAGATCGTTTCGGAAGGCCAGATTGTAAAAGAGGGCATTTTATTTTGCACAAGGTGCGGCCGCTACTATCCAATAATTGATGAGATACCTGTTATGCTGCCTGACGAGCTTAGAAAAAGGCAAAAAGCCCAAGATATTGAGTTTTTGAGAAAATGGCAAGATAAGATTCCTGACAAAGTTATAAGGCAGGGAAATCCGTGGCATTTGTGAAGGGATGAACAACAACTATACTGCATTGCCGGGTGTAACAAACTATGTTGACAGAAGTGCTAAGATAGGCAAGAACGTCAAGGTATGGCATTTTGCGTATGTGGGACGAGAAGCTGAAATTGGAGATAATGTCATGATAGGTTCGCTGACGCATGTAGATTACAAGGTCAAAATAGGCGACAATACTAGAATTGAGGGATCAGTCTATATTCCACCTCTAACAGTCATTGGCAAGAATGTTTTCATTGGTCCGTCAGCGGCGTTCACAAACGATCCTTACCCAATGAGCCCCAAGATGGCTGGAGTAATAGTGGAGGATGGTGTCATAATAGGAGGAAGGTCTGTCTTCAAACCGGGTGTCAGGGTGGGAAGGAATAGCGTGGTTGCTATGGCTTCAGTCGTGACGAAGGATGTGTTGCCTGATACTGTAGTGATGGGTCATCCTGCCAGGCCCGCATACAGTCGCGCAGAGTATGATAGGAAGAAGAGAGAGTGGGAGTCAAAGAAATAATTATAATGAAGAACTCTAGAAAACTCCCTGTAAGCACGCAAAATGAGCTCATAATGGGCGCACGTTCTTTACTTCTGGATTTACCAGAAACTTAGGATCGGGATCTTTGTTTCCGAGAACATCAAGCAAGTTTCTTGCTGCAGCCTCGGCCATCTTGGAGCGTGTTTGATAGGTTGCGCTTCCAATGTGCGGTAGTAAAACTACATTTTTCATTTTCAAAAGCGGACTTGGGCCTGGCAGAGGCTCAATTTCAAATACATCGAGACCAGCACCTGCAATCTGGTTACGCTTGAGAGTCCTGACAAGATCGACCTCATTTATGACCTGTCCCCTTGCCATATTTATCAAGAATGCATTCTTCTTCATCAACCTTAGCTTTGTCTTGTCTATAAGCTGGTGGCTGGCACTATTCAGAGCTGTATGGATTGATACAAAGTCACTTTGAGCAAGTAGCTCATCAAGCTCTGAATATTTTATTTTGAGCTTTGATTCTAGCTGCTGATTTCTATTACGATTGTGGTAGAGGACTTTCATGTTAAATCCTCTTGCTCTGCGTGCTACTGCCGCTCCTATCCTGCCCAGGCCAATTATGCCAAGTGTGCTGTCGTAGACATCGTATCCAAGCATCAGGTCTGGACTCCATGCAGTCTTCCATTTTTTCTTCCTCATATATTCATCTGCACTTACAATGTTGCGCGCGCAGGCAAGGATAAGACCAAATGCCAAGTCTGCTGTAGCTTCTGCAAGGATATCTGCAGTAGATGTGACATAGATACCCCGTGACGTCGCCTCTTTTACATCAATATGCTCAAAGCCTGTGCTGTAGGAGCTGATGACTTTAAGGTTTGAGCCCGCTTTATCCATAACCTCTGCATCCATCCTGTCCGTCAACATACACAGGATGCCCTCTTTGCCCGTGACATTTTTCAATATTTCTTTCCTGCTTGGAGCTCTGGGCTTTTTGTTCAACGTTATTTGACATTTCTTCGAGAGGATGGGAAGGGCAGGACCTAATATCCTTCTAGTTACATAGATCTTGTTCTTCTTGTTCACGATATCATTATCATTATTTTGCGCCTCGATTTATATTTCGAACTTAGAAAACGAATGGGTGAAGATATAACACCAGACAGCCCACTCATTGCAACATTGGACGACGAACCAAGGTCACTAAAATTGAATAGCATTATATCATTACCAAATCGTGTTCTTTTCGATGCTGGGATACGGATAGAAGGCGATACCAAATACAAGCGGCAGAGAGTGGCGCACTTCCATTCATTTAGAAGGCATTTCCACAATTGCTTGGCAAAGGCAGGAGTCAAGCCTGCAATGAAAGAAGTCCTGATGGGGCATTACGTTGGACGAAGGCTCGTATTTCAGACCATCAGAAGCCGAATTGCTGAAAGAATATGCTAAGGGAATAGATCTGCTTACAATCTCTGAAGAAAAATATCTATGTCATCAGGTGTAAAAGCTCAAGACCAAAGTATCAGATATAGATACTCTGAAAAAGATGCACTTGGACACAAAAATGGAGCTTAAAAAGAAAGGCAGGAGCGCGCCAAACTCTATGAATTGCTATACAAACAAGGGTTGATTCAGAAAGAGGTATAGAAGGATAACTTTTTGCCCTTCGGTTTGCGATTGAAAGTGATTCTTCAGCTATCATCTACCAATCCCACTTCTTGACTAGCCTTGATGCTGTGATATGTAAACCGAAGAAAATCTTTTCCTTTGGTAGATTCTTAATTCACTCTACAGTACTAGCCAATTAAGTTCAATACAAATAAAAATTTTCTAAAAACTTAACATATCAAAAAGTACATCTGAAAGGTTGCGTGGGACTCCAAGCTCATGGAGGCTCACGTGATCGCATCCTCGTCAGCTGGTCTTCTTCGGGATCAGCTGGCGGGTTTTGGCAGCAGCTCGAAGCTATCGCTTTTATGGATTTCATGGTAATTGTCTAGGATGTGACGCACACTTGACACTAAAGTAGATCAATTCCTCAATATAGCAAATAGTATAACGTCTTACTAGTTAGTGCTTGATTAGAGATTCTCTATGCAAAATAACTAACAGCAAGGAGTATATAGTTTCTATAAAGATGTCGACAGCTATGTAGTATGGGCTCTACTCACTGTTCACTTCCTCTTCCGCTGACCTTATGTGTGTCAGACATACAGCTTCCAATCCTTCTTCTTCTTCTTCTTCTCGTTCTCCTCCTCCTCCTCCTCCTTCTCCTCCAAAGACTGGGTCTAATTTGAATGAAACAACCTCTGATACAGATTCGCCCAATGTCAACGATAGTGGTTCGCCAGTCATACTGTCCCATCCTTCAAATTCATCCGTTGGTATATCGCTGACCCTTGCTG
>DATFCN010000035.1:0-2288 GCA_035253045.1 Nitrososphaera sp. | reverse complement strand
AGCTCAATCCGGCGCATACCTTCTGGCTTATTATTGTGAGGCAGGTGAACCGTCATGAGCATGTTTTTTTCTGCTGCAATATCCATCTGCTTTACAAATACCTCCTCTTCGAGATCATTTATGAGATTGTAGCCTAACTCTCCTACAGCAACCACCCGTTCTCGATCCAAATATTTTTTCATTGCTTCCAAAGCATCTAAGGCAAGCGGCCGCTCCATGGCCTCCTTTGGGTTTACTGAGATGCATACAAAGTGCTCTATTCCAAAGTCTCTTGCACGCTTTGTTTCAAACGTTATCATATGTTCCCAATAGTCCTCAAATGTCCCAACCGAAGTCCGGG
Organism: Nitrososphaera sp.; assembly: GCA_035253045.1. Classification (GTDB taxonomy): domain Archaea; phylum Thermoproteota; class Nitrososphaeria; order Nitrososphaerales; family Nitrososphaeraceae; genus Nitrososphaera. Next base: position 1,948 of record DATFCN010000035.1, on the reverse strand, counting down.
GACTCCCTAGCCAAAATGATGGCTGGACTATTACCTCTATTCCCGCCTTGGACATGGCCTCATAGTCGTCGGTGGTCCTAGAGTACATATGGATGTGAGGTTCAAACAGTCTTGTCATATCTCTATATCTCTCTCTCCATGATATGACAAAATGCGTTGTAACCCTTTTTAGGTTGTAGAACAAATTTACAGTATCAACAGAATATGCTGGCTGCCGTGTTTCATGCACCAAACAACATTACTATGCAGCAAGTACCTGTCGCTCAAGGGCACATCAAGCTAAAGGTGAGTGCCTGTGCGGTGTGCGGTTATGACGCTCGTGTATTTAGAAATGGTCATCGAAAGGTGCGCCCTCCAGTAATCTTGGGGCATGAACTTTGCGGTGAAATACAAAAAGACACTGGAGCAAGCGAGGGCATGGATATGGAAGCAGGTTCTAGGGTTGCTGTCTGCCCTCTTATCCCATGTCTTAGCTGCCGATATTGCCAGACAGCTGATTACAACCTATGCGTCAACTTGAGGGAGATAGGCTCTACCTCTGATGGTGGCTTTGCAGAATATGTGACTATACCGGAGCATTTGACTAGAATAGGCGGCCTGGTGCGAGTGCCAGACAACCTAACTAACGAAGAGGCCGCACTTTTAGAGCCACTTGCTTGCTGTCTGAACAGTTATTCGCGCATACACCCTGTTGCGAAGGAAAGCTCTGTTGTAATAATAGGGGATGGACCAATGGGGCTCATACACCTTCAACTTTTCAAAAGACTATCACGCTCAAGAGTAGCTATCGTCGGCAGGATTCCATTAAGGATGGAGAAGGCAAGGGCAATGGGGGCAGATGGAGTTTTTGCTTATACTCCCGAAATAATTGCAGACATTCTTGACTTTGTTGGGCCCTCGTATGATGGTGGTGGTGGTGGTGGCGCCGGTGCAGATATTGTAGTGATTGCAACGAGCAACCCCGTTGCATTTGAACTTGCGACAAAGGTCTCTGCGAGAAACTCCAAGATAAATGTCTTTGCAGGGATGCCAAGCGGACAGACATTTTCAGTTGATGCTAATTGGTTACACTATAACCAAATATCTATCACAGGAACTTTTAGCTCTACACCCAAAATACTGAAGGAGGCTGCAAAAATTGCAGCGGAAAAAACAATAGACCTCTCCACGATTGTTACACATAGATATTCACTTTCAGAAATTGAAAATGCTATAAAGGTCACTGAAACGTATAGCGGACTGAGGGCTGTGATAAATAAGTTCTAGAGGGTATTATCTGTCAGCGTATCGCCTCAAATGAACCTGTTACATTGACATCGGCTAGCATTCACATCATTCCAGGTATGATGATTGTATACTTGAGTCTGCAGTAGAAGCAACTCGGTGGCAATTATGCAGGATCTTGCGTTATCAAACGCGCGTTATTGGCTCATGCTGCATGATATTTTCCTGATATTTTCTTTTTTTCGCACCTCTTGATTTGTACCTGAGCTTACTACCGCAGCAAAAACAATGAGTTGCCCCTTCATTATGAAAGTAAACAGTGCATCTACTGCAATAGTTCATTCCCTTGTTATATAGACTGCCATTATGACCTCGTACTCCGACTCGCTGACACAGGTTTCTACAAACCAAAGCCCAAGCACCTAGCTGAAACCAACTGGATATAAAAGCGCGATCAGGTGCTGTTGAGAATAAATAGCAATGTTATTGTGGCCCAGATATGTCGCCTGGTTAGAACACTGAATATAGCAGACTTTTTGAAGGACCATCATGATGGTTCGAAAAGTCCTATCTTTGATACCACTTAATGTAAACCGGTATGTGTGATCACCTTATCATGATCAGAAATGTGATCCTGGCATTTTTTTCTCCCACAAAGACAATTCGTATCCCTGACTGCAATCTTTATATAAATCCAAAATACCGCTTTTGCATTTATAGACCT
>DATFCN010000034.1:0-18772 GCA_035253045.1 Nitrososphaera sp. | reverse complement strand
AAAGCGTACGCGTTTACAAGAGCAATATAAGGGTCGTATAGCCCCTGCTCTCCGTTACATGCTCATCAACGACTTCTTCTACCACTGATGTAAGGGAAATGAGATCGGAGCCTTGGCAATCGTTGGCGTCAATTATAATGTAGTCGTCTAGAACGTCAGCGGATTTCATGCTTTCCTTACTGATAGTGAATCTAACCGGTGAACTTGAATTCATAAGCAACAATTGATCTTTCTGATAGCTGCCAATCCGCACTAGTCTACCGGCCCTTGGCGTGGCCTTTACGTTGACTTCTACTTCGCCTACCGGGTGAATCGTAAAGCGTCTCATATTGTTTACAACGGCTTCCACCTGGAAAGGGTATCCCGCGGTGTTCTCAGCCATTTTGTTAACACCATCGTTCATGACAATGTCAATCTTTTTTATGGTATTGCCGTATTTCACAATCCAATCATTCGTAGTCTTGACAATGTTATTTATTACTGCCTTTCTTCTTGCAGTTTCATGTTCACCCAAATGATAGCGCTCAATCCAGTCCATATAGTCACGGCTAATGTCATTAATGAACTCCGTACATGTATTCTGATAATCCTCAATGCTTGTAGCCCGTTCAGAACCTGAATCAGTCGCAAACATTTTGATAAGATTAATGTCCCTTCCTGATTTAAAAAGATGAGTCACAGTGCTACCTATTGAGTATCTGTGCCATTTTTTTTGCCTGATATGTGATTATAATGTCGGCACCAGCTCTTTTTATAGATGTCAGCAACTCAGTCGTTACTGAGTCTTCATCAATCCATCCGTTCATCGCCGCCGCCTTGATGAGAGCGAACTCTCCAGAAACACTATAAGCACATATGGGGAGTCGGGTGCATTGTCTGACAGCGTATACAAGGTCGAGATATGGTAAAGCGGGTTTAATCATGACGATATCAACTCCCTCTGCTATATCTGTCTCGATTTCGCGCATTGCCTCCCTCGAATTAGAGAACGGCATCTGATAGCTCAGCCTGTCACCAAATTCGGGAGAGGAGTGAGCTGCATCGCGAAATGGAGCATAAAGTGCGGACGCCTGCTTGGCGGAGTATCCCATTATTGCCACGTTTGCAAATCCTGAGTCATCCAGGCCGGTCCGCAATGCGAGTACTTGGCCGTCCATCATTGCAGAAGGAGCCACGATGTCTGCACCTGCCCTTGCGTGACTAACAGCCACCTTCGCCAAAACCTCTATGGTTTTGTCGTTGTCAATGTTTCTCTTATCTACTACTAGCCCGCAATGACCATGAGAAGTGTATTGGCAAAGGCAAACATCAGTGATTATTGCTAGTTTGGTACCAAAATGCTTACGTAAGATCTCAATCGACTTCTGAACGATCCCCTTGCCGTCAAACGCTGATTCACCGTTTGGACTCTTATGCAAAGGCAAACCAAATAAGAGGATTGCGTTGATCCCAAGCTCCACTGAGCGATCAACCTCTTCAACTATTTTGGAGAGCGGAATGCGTTGGATCTCGGGCATAGAGGATATTTCCTGTATTTTGGTTAGCCCCTCTTGGACAAATATCGGAGCTATCAGGTCTTTTGCTGAAAGGCGAGTCTCCTGCAGTAGACCCCTTATTGCAGACGTCGTCCTTAGTCGCCGAAGCCTTACATTTGGAAAAAAATTAGCGTTGTTCTTGATGTTGCTCTTCTTCATACCTAAACAACTTTGCCACCATTTTCATTAGCTCAGCATTGTTGCCCTCTTCGGCCTCCTTTCTCAGATTATTCATAGGGATCGAAAGGATACTCTCTACAATAGCATAAGATAGTTGCTCTATAACCTTTGCTTCATCCGGGGCCAGCTTTTTACCTATCATCGCTAGCGCTTTTTTAACTTCTCTATCCCTTATCCTGTCAACATTTCTAAACACTGTCATTACAAGTGGCTCTGCCTTCCTTCTCTTCATGAATGTATCAAATGACTTCATTTCGTCTTCTACTAGCTTCTCTGCAGCATTGACCTCATTCATGCGGGATCGCATATTCTTACCAACAAGTTCTGCTATCTGATCCATATTTATCAGTTTGACTCCATGGATCGTTGCAACCCTCTCATCGACGGTCCTTGGATTAGACAGATCGAAGATCATCATACTATTCTTCCAGTTCTTGCTCTTCATCGCATTTTCTATTCTTTCGTAAGTGATCAGCCGATAGGGTGCCATAGTTGCTGTAAATATTACGTCAACTGTTCCGAGAATTTCCAGAGCCGTATCAAAAGCGATCGGAACTCCTGCGAGAGTTTCAGCAAACGCATGTGCCCTTTCAGGCGCCCTGCTCGCTATCATGAAGTTCACATTGCATCTTTTAAGTACTTTAGCTACCAAGCTTGCGGCTTCTCCAGTCCCTATCAATAGGATAGTTTTATTCTTCAAATCATCAAAGTATTCCTCAGCGAGATTGACAGCGACTGATGCAACTGAGACATTGCCCCTGTTTATCCCCGTCGCGACCCTAATTCTGCTTCCTGCTTTTAGAGCCCTATCAAACACGATGGACAGGTTTACGCTTGCATAGTGATGAGCGTGGGAATACTCAAACGCGCGTCTTACCTGGCCCAAAATCTGGGCTTCACCTATAACAAGTGATTCAAGACCTGAAGCAAGTCTGATCAAATGCATAACTGCATCCTTGCCTCTATTGACTTCTATGCTGTCTAGGTCTTTTTCCGACAGTCCCGAGGCACAAACCCACTCATCGAGCAATTTGTGCTCAGGAAGGTCTTTTGAAACCCCAAAAATTTCAACCCTGTTACAGGTCTGGATGATTACGCATTCTTCAAAGCCTGCCCGCTCAAGAAACATCCTATAGGCCTGGTCTATGTCCTTGAATGTAAATTTCTCTAGCAGATGCATGGGGGCGTTACGATAGGTAACCCTTGCGTTAATAATATCGGTCAGACCCACTCGTTCTTCAGATTCGGGTTTGACAATAGTTGTCATGTCCTATCTTTTTTCTCCCATCTATGTAACAGCTCTAACGTGGCACTTTTAGCATCTTCAATCCTGTCTTCCTTAATAAGGTTCTGGATTTGTCTGTTTTTTATCACAGAGTACAGGAATTGCTTACGCTCGTCGACGGTTTTTATATGCGGCCTCGCCGCTTGTCGAGCAAACTCCTGAAGCTTCGCATTTTCAATATCTGTCTTATTGATTATCCTGCGGAGTATGCGTTCCGCCCTTATCCTTATTTTGCGCGCCATTAGAGGGCTCCTACCAGAAGTCGAAATAGCGACCTGCACAATTCCCTCGATATTGATGATGGATGCATAGGAAAAGTCGCTCACAACGGGGTCATCTGCTGCGTAAACAAAAGCTCTCAGAGCGCGCCCCCTTTCTACGATCTTGCGGTTTAGCGCTCTGTCGTTGGTCGCTGCTAGCACCATAAATGCGTCACGGTAATTGTCAAGCAAATCAGCATCACGTAGCTTTGCCTTAACGAGCTCGATACTGCCTCGAGCAGCCTGGTCAATCAGAAAACGATTAAACCTGTTACTAATTACTGTTATTTTGCAGTCCTGTCCTAAGAGCGCACGGACTTTTCTGATTCCCTCTGTGCCACCCCCAATAACTACTGCATGCTTGCCCTTCATGTTCAGATCGACAATCAATTATAACACCAGAAAGCTAAGCAATGACTTTGGTTACATTTCTTTATTTAATCGTTCAGTTTGATGCAATAAATTCCCTAGCGCGCCAATCTCTTGAGGTAGTTTGCGTCAACAGTTACCGGTATCTGGTACGGTGAATCAAGCAAAACAACCGTAGCTTCTTGCTTTTCATAATCAACACGGGTTATCTTGGCCTTCATAGACTTGAATGGGCCCGCTATCACTTCAACAGTATCGTTTGTACTAAGCTCTGACACTACGGGCTTCTTTACTAGGTATCCTTCAATGTCTTTGAAGGGTAGATCTCCTCTAATCTGGCCACGAACGTGTCTTATGCCAGCGAGTGCCTCATATGCAGCGTTTGAATCAGGAGCTTCGACTATGATATAACCCTTAAAACTATCAAGCACAATGACCGAGCGGATTAACAATTTCTTGGTGTGTGCCCTTGTCTGCAGAAGGTTGGCAACAACCCGCTCCTGACCTCCTGTGGTACGAATGGCGAAGAACTTGGAGTCGCTTGAAGACTGTACCGACTGATTTTGTCCTGTTGATGCGTCCAAGGACGGAAAAGAAGGCGAACTCCTAGTCTCTGCGGCATTTGAAGCTATATCTTCCTCTCCATATACCTGCTTTTTATTTTGATGTTCTTTAGAAGGTATGACACTGTTCTGTTCGGGGTTTATATCTGGTTCAGCAAAACTAGAACTCCCATTAATATCATCTTCAACTTCAAGTTTGTCCCCGTCGGTGTCACCCTCTTGCCTCTCTTCTATTCTTGTGTTCATCGTGTTTGGTATCCAAAGGCCCCATGCATCTAATAAATTTACTCGGGCAAATGGCAACATAATTCAAATTCTTTCCTACAGGATTCAGATTTTTTTATATTACAATCTTAGTTATCTCTTGTTTTCTGAGCGGATCTTGTATGTCCTGACCGCTACATTATGTTCAGAACCTTCAGGAGAAATATCTCTCGTCATAAAGAGCCAATATTATTCAAACTATTCTAAAACACGACGTCGGATAATGAAACTCACATTGCTCTATTCGTTCCTATATCAAGATTAGGTTCAGTATAATGGGAAACTGGCACCTTGGGTGGAAAAATTCTGAGGATTTTTAAGGAAAGTAATTTTGTATCAGTCTCCGGATTTAGACCACCATGCTTTCGAGCAGAAGATGGCGGGTTGTATTCTTACCCAACAAAATTATGCTGTCAGTGATGTTTGTATTCGACATCGCTTACTTTCGTCAGTGATGTATTTGTACTCCAGGGTTATTTTTGATTATTCTTTTACGTATTCAACCTGATTCTATTGATAATGATTATCGAATTTGTCATACAAATAGTTGTGCCTTCCGATCTAGCCTCTCCGGGTGTAGCCATCGTCAGGGTCGCCTCAAGGAAAATACTTTTGAATGGAAACAATCGCTGTTGTTGTTTACATAAGTTATAAGACAGCCAGTGATTTCATTAGCTGTTTGTCAATTTCGCCATCGTGCCCTCTGCTATGAGGAAATATCCTACCTCGAGTAGTCAATTCGTTCGTTGAACCTTTTCACTCTATATGTTCATTAACACAACTTGTTTACCTGACGGCAAAGGCTGACATCTCCAGGCACTATTGGTCACGGTGAAACAACCATCTCATCTCTTTGCGATGATATCTGCTTTCCTACTTTGCTTGTTTAGCCTATGTATGAGAAGGGCTAAATAAACATCATCTCTAGAAGCTGTTACATGACCGACGAGTGGGTGCTAGTGACCTCGGGTCATGACGTGGCTGGCAAGACCCTGAGTCAATATCTATTAAGGAGCGCTGGATTTGAACGTGAGGATAGGAGGGATTCCTACGGAGAATCATACCATTCGCCTCGCCATAAAAATATTCATCTTTATATGTTCGACGGGAATTTGCTCACGTTTGAACATGCTTCTGCTATATTCCCGCAGGCAGATGCATTCATTTTTCTTTCAAGACACATGTCTCAGAGCTCTATCCCCGCTCTGACATGTCACTTCACAGGCAACTTTTCTGCAGATGACTCTTATGGCGGTTACCCTCGACAGTTAGGTACCACCTATCCAAGTCTGTTGAAAGGTTATCTGAACGCCATAGTTGCTGTAAGACATGAGGTTCCAGAGTATGAGGTTACTATAGAAGCTACCCATCATGGGCCAACATCTCTCAATAAGCCTCTAATGTTTATAGAACTGGGATCATCTGAAAAGCAGTGGAGAGATGAAAACGCTGCTGGAGTAATATGCGATGCCCTACTTGACACACTTGCAAATGGGTTTGAGCGATCCCATCACATAGGTATAGCACTTGGAGGGACACATTACCCTCAAAAGTTTAATAAACTCTTACTCAATTCAAAATTTGCTCTTGCATCAGTTGTGTCAAAATATAACCTTGAAGCAATTGATCAGGCAATGTTATACCAGATGATTGAAAAAAGTGCAGAGAAGGTGACGCATGTTGTGCTCGATATCAAAGGGTTAGGAAGCGAAAAGGATAGAATATTCAAGATCCTTGATAAGACGCCTCTTGAAGTTTATAGAGTTTGATAGGGTATTTTAAATATCACCTGCCACCAGGTACGAGATGAAAATGCGGCAACTAAAAGCAAGCGACGTCTATGATATTGTTGCTCAAGTTCCCAAAGGTAAGGTTACAACATATGGAGATATTGCTAGAGCTCTGGGTCATCCTCGTGCATCTCGTGCAATTGGAAGGATCTTGAATAGCAACCCGAACCCAGTTGTAACTCCATGCCATAGAGTCATCAAGTCAAATGGCAAAATAGGCGGCTATGCTTTTGGCAAGATGAGAAAAAAAGGATTGCTAAAAAAAGAGGGTCTGTTATTTATCGGAGATAACGCAGTAGAATTTGCAAATTATAGGGTTTCTTTGATAAAATTGCGCTACGAGGATTTCCCCTCTTTTGCAAGCTCTCGTAGGTGCGCAAGTGATCTAACCTGACCACCATTGACTCTTCTATATAGTTGCCAATACACATCGTTGCTAACGTCCTTCCTTTCCTTGATCACTTTCAGGTAATGACGCATCGATCTTGTCCTAACGACGTATACTTCCTTTTTCCCTACTCTTGCAGTCTTCTTACCTTTCTTTGAACCCGGACCCTTGCCATGGATCTTCCACACGGAGCGTTTCTTAATTGCTCTTCCTCTCGAGGTTCCAGTGGGCTGGACAGTCCAAATGGCGCCGCTTTTTACAAGTGAGCGTATGTTTTCTCTCGTAATCGAGTCGGCGATGTCCTCCAGTCGATCCGGTTCGAACCGAACTCTATTGGCTCCGACTCTGAGAATCCTTGCGACTAGCTCACGCTTCTTCGCAATGTTGACTACCATGTTACTCGCTTTTCTTCTCCTGTTCTTTTTGCATTTTGGGTATTAAATTACCTGGATTGATTACCTTGATACCATTTTCAAGAGCCTTGTTAATTATCTCAATCCTCTTCTTCTTTCCAACTGTGTGGCTAATCCTGGCTGCATCCTTTGTCGGGTCAAGCACATTTAGCTCAGCAGGATTATGTATAAGGTTATCCCGATATCCTGATGGATGAAGACCTCTAACCGCCTTGGGGCTCCTATAGCCCACCTTAACGAGGGCTGGCATTCCTGACTTTTGCTTTCTCATCTTGTTGTCTTTACCCTTAGGCTTCCTCCAGTTTTCGGCGAGTCGGTCATACCTCCAACTCTCTTGCCTTATAAACTTGGGTCTTCTTTCTGCAACCTTTCTCCTGGCTGCAAGCAGCTCCTCATTAATGACCATAACTCTACTTAGAAGATTCTAATTCGATTACAATAAATATGTTACTCGTTTCTAAAATTTTGACAGCAAATTCCAGCAGTATTTGGAGATTTTGCTAAAACATCTGCCACATTAATGCTTCATGCTGTGATCTCTGAAAAAGAAAAACAAATCTCTAACCTGAGAAGCGACTGCAAAACGAAGCTTTGGAGGTTTCCAATTGCAGCGCAGTATCCTAGTGCTAACGATTTTCGACTTTAGGGATAAGGGATTGCTATTAGAATTTGACCAATCTTTTGAAGATATAGACAACGTCCCCTTCGCCGGATAACGATCGCACATGCTTTTGCCGCTAAGGTTAGATTCTTGTAGCTTGAATCCCCAAGTCAGGAACCACTATTCTGCTAAATGCCGAATTACCTGCGGCAACTATGCCCTATCTTACTAAGAGATCTCGGGTCTAGCAAAGATATGCTCAATCCTTAATAGGATTGCTAAATCACTAACAATTACTTCGTATCAAAGGAGCTTGAAAGAAAACGAGTGTGGTAACTAATACATGGCAGAAAGCGATCTAAGTATTACTGACCCTTGTAGCAACAGCCCTCCCCATATACCAAACGACTTGTTGCATTTTATACGACGCGATACATACTCTCTTCTAATAAAGGGATTTGCTGGAACAGGAAAGACGACGCTTGCGCTCACAATCTTAAAGGTGCTAGGTATAAAGAACAATTTTTTTTATATCTCCACGCGACTATCCCCAAAGCAACTCTTCCAATACTATCCATGGCTGAGCAAGTTTGTTCGACAATCCAATACTGATGGACCATATTTTCCTCGAGATCGTGGAGTGATGTCTACTTTTGAGGACGCCAGACTCGATGAACCCGAGTCGCTCTTTGAACGCATTACAAACCAACTGATGGATATCAAATCTCCAATAATCATAATTGACAGCTGGGACGCCATTGCATCGTTCATGGATAGAGAGGCGCGCCTTAACAACGAAAGGGTACTTCAGACGTGGAGAGAAAGGGCAGGTGCCAAGCTGATATTTATAAGCGAACAGCCTGCTGACACTACACTTGACTTTCTAGTGGATGGCATAGTTGAGCTCAAACAGACCTATTCCAATGACGTTAAAATTAGGCAAATATTTCTTCAGAAACTACGTGGTACACGTATAAATCGTCTATCCTACATTTATACTCTGGAAAATAGCATATTCCATAGTTTTGCGCCCTATGGAGGGATCCAGCTAGCGCCACGAAAGCGAAACGGAGGAGACAGCGTAAGGACGCTCAGGCGCGACATTATCGGAAGTGGGTATCCTATATTGGATGCTTCACTTGGCAATGGCTTTCCACGGAAAGGTATGGTTTTGCTGGAATTGGATACACATGTAAACATGATAATTGCATTGATATTTCTTCAAAGGATTGTATCTAATTTTGTTTTGACTGGTAACCCTGTTGTGCTCCAACCTGTTAGTTGGATGGAATCGTCCTCAATATCGCGGTTCTTCGAGGCGTCTCTTCCTGAAAGCAAAAAGACCCTTCTAAAGATCTTGTGGACACGCAAAAATCCGGTTTCCGATCAACTGCTTGGAGCGCTTATCAAGACGAAACAAAGGTACCGCGATAAGATTCTTTTAAACATAATGTCGACGGATGCACTACAAAATTTATCTGGACCCAAGAATTTGAGAAATGGAACAAAGAACATTCTTTCTCGCATAATGACTCATGCCGATCTTTCAATAGCGGTCATCACGCGCTCACAGGAGGATTTACTAGCATTCGTTTCTGAATTATCGAGTATTCATATGCGTTTTACTATGATAAACGATACGCTGTTTCTACAATCACTTGTTCCTTCATCCAATGTGTATTCGGTAGTCTTTGATGGGCATTCACATATGAGCCTCAAAGCCGTCGTCTGATCACGTACTTAGGTGGTAGTATTCATCTGCCAAATTCTCTTCAATGCCCACAGGTAGCAATTCCTTCATTTGGTCATAATAGGATAGGAATCTGCTTCCCTTTGGCGTAATCCTATAGAGTATTTTTTCACCATTGCTTACCTCATGGACAAGGCCGCTTTTGATAAGTGAGTCTAGATATAATTTACACTGGTCATTGCTAAGCATTGCCTTGTACATTATTTTAGTCCTGGTCTCTTCCTTGTTCACAGACTTTAATATAGCGGCTATGACCTCATAGCGACTGCGATTCTTCATTTAAGCGGAGTCAACCACACATACATTTCATATAATCACTTTCATTCTTTATAGTAGAAGTATGTAATACATCAAAGTTTTATTTTATTGATACAATTGTCCTAAGATATAGCTTTCCAGTCATGCAATTGATGGGGGTGGAGGCTTAGCAAAGAGTGCAGCCAATTGCTTATAATGAGCAATGAATTTTTTTCCTAGATCTGTTGTCTTGTATATGTACCGCTTTGAACTTGGACGCTCTTGTATTATCTCAAGCATCCCACTGTCAAGCAAAAACTCAAGATATTGGTTTATCTGCTTGGAATTTAGATTACATCTGTACATGACATGGGTCTTCCTGGCCCCATTTTCACACATCAATAGTATGAATTCAATTATCTCCAGCCATCCTCTATTACTCCACCCTGCAGCATTTAATGGCAACTTACTACAGAAACTCAATCCTATTGGATTTAATCTTAAACATACTTTCTAAGCCAACAAGAACCTAGAAGATTCCTAGGTCTGCTTAACCGATTGTGATAGCAAAAACAGGTTCCAAAAATTGGTCACATGCAGTTCCTTCCAATTCAGCTTCATATGCCTTCTCTGGTGTAACGAGTGAGGAGGCACGTTGACGTAAGTAATAAAGCCTGTCAGCTACTCTCCGTTCTGTCAGAGTCCACTGATCGCTATGTGACTTAGACATGTCCAAGTGTGCAGCATGCGCGCAAACATAGATTTTTTCAGCCAAGAGAAGGAAGAGGTCGCTATTATGGAAACAATAGGTTCAGTTCAATCCTTCATCCCTCATCAGGTTCTTACACTATCTCCATAGATTGTTGGTCAAGGACGTCCAAGTGTGACTCAATGTTGTCCATGGTGTTTATTCATGACTATACACTGCAGATCAGGCCTGCGGTTTGCGAGCCAGGGTTTATGCGATGACCCCTTGGAGCCTCCAGCGAAAGAAATTCTATACCAAAATCATGCGATTTGTAAATCTTCTTCACTGACAATTCCTTTATGAAATACATTTAACTGCAATCTAGATAATCATATCGTTGCATCTGGCAGAGTCTGCAAAAAATGCTGACGCTACCGAGTTCTTATGCGTAATTAGGCAGGCAGAGCATACCCTGCAAGCAGATAGACGGAAGAAGAGGATAGCGGGGGGTCAAATAACTGGCGACCTGTTAGAGATTTATGACTTAGAAAACCTGGTGATAATAAGCGACCTACACGGGGATTCAAAATCCCTATTCCAAATTCTCTCCGAGATAAAATACGAGCAATTCTTATTGAATGAGGTGAACAAACTTGTATTTCTTGGAGATTACATAGATCGGGGGAGCGATTCCCTCAGTATACTGTATTCGTTATCTTATCTGAAGAGCAAATTTCCTCAATCGGTTATCCTAATGAGAGGAAACCATGAGGCACCTGCCGAGTTTCCTTTTTCTCCACACAATTTTCCTTATGAGATAGAAGAGCGCTTTGGCAACGCTTGGCGAGAGATCTATAAGGAAACATTATCACTCTTCAAGATGCTGACCGTTGCAACAGTGATCAGGGAGACTTTGTTCTTAGTGCATGGAGGGCTTCCTACCAACATCGAGACAGCAACAAATTTCAGACAATCTCTTGCTACCGCTCAGGAAAGCCAGCTCCTCAATAGCGTCCTTGAAGAGATATTGTGGAACGATCCCCGGGGCTTTCAGGGAAACAAGGGATATAGGAGGTCAAAACGTGGGCTCGGCAGATATTTCGGACCCGACATCACTCGTACTTGGTTGCAGGCGACAGGTACTAAGGCAATAGTTAGGGGTCACGAGCCCTGCCAAGGATTTAGACTCGATCACGACAATATGATCATGACACTATTTTCCTGTATGGATATCTATCCTAATTCTGCGGCCGCTTATCTCGCGTTAGACGAAGCCACACTAAACACCATCAAGGATGCAAAAGATCTTTGTGCGTGTGTCAAATTCCTAAAGTGGCCTTGATCTCTTTACACCTTTTCCGTAGCGAAACAGTAGATATATCAGCAACTTGACATATCTCTACCTGTCGAAGGAATTCGCTACAATTTTGGGATGCGAGGTAAATTACTGCTCCAGCAAGAGCCCTGGGGTTCTTTCCCAGTGAAATGCGGTTCTGCTGCACTTTTGCATAAATACGAAGGGCTTCGCGTTTCGTCTTTTCGCTCAGGTCAAGCCTGTTTGCTATCAACGTAACATAGTCCGGACCATGCAATACAGGCATTTGAAGCGAAAGCTCCCTAAGGATGAGCTTATAATGGGCCATAACATCCTTGCTCGAAATGTTGCAGACTGCTGCAACATCGGCCACAGTTTTTGGGGTGGCAGTCTCCCTGCAGGCTGCATAAAGTGCCGCACCGACCAGACCTAGTGTTGACCTACCCTTAGCCAGTTTTTTCAGAGCAGCTTTACGATATATGTAGGCTGCGCTTTCCATCACTGCTTGACTAAGATATAACTTGTCACCAAAGTTGTTCAGAAATTTCAACGCCTTTTCAAGATTCCTCGAGATAGAGTCATTGAGCTGAGACCTGTTATTCCAAGTACGCAGCCTTTGCATCTTCAGTTTTTGAGCAGGCTCAAGAGTCTTTCCCCTTGCGTCGGTGTCATCCAAACCAATTAGTGTTGATAGCCCCTTATGATGAACTGCAAGTGATTCAGGCATCCCTGTCCTCGTCCTATCACCGTACTCCGATGAACTTACGACACCAGCCGCATTATCTGCATGAAAAATCCTATCGTCTGCAACACACCCACAAGAGCTACATACAAACTCACTTGAAACCATATCAAATATTACAGTCTCACCCTCACACTGCTTACAGTATGTCATATTATCCTTGGAATGTATTTGTTGTTCAGCTGGTTCCATCGAAACTAGGTATTAGGCTCTTCTATTAATTCTAGTTTTTCTAGAAACAGAAAATTCATAGTTATTAGGGCTTATAGTCAAGAAACCCAAATCACTAAGTGAGCTTTAGAGAAATCTCGAGGGGCATCTTATATATTTTTGTCATAATGCCTCAAGACTGGAAATTGATTCTAGAATCCATTGATTATTAAAACCATAATCCAGCAACGTCTTCATGATAGATAATGCATTGTTAGCGGTGGCGATGTTTTTTTGGCTTTCTTATGTTCCAGTAGCAATGATTTCGGTTTGGAAAACCCTCAAGAATAGAAAGTTGTTCGTAGAGAAAGGTCTCTCCACGCTGTTCAATCAATCGGCGATAATTTTCCAAATAACGACCCGTTCTGCGACTAAGACTTCGGTAGTAAAGCGTGGCATTCGGTCAATAACAAGGTCAGCGGAGGAAGTGAACTTTTACAATTATCAGATCTCTGTCGTGACAGATGATCCAGACGATCGGTGGACGCTCAAAAATGAAAAATGTGAAGTGGTAGTAGTACAGAAAAACTATCACACTGATGCCATAAAAAAAGGCCGAGCGCTTCAGTACGCAGTCGAACATCGACGACGGACGGGGAAGAATACAGACAACCGATGGATATTTCATATGGATGAGGAAAGTTATGTGACGTCACAAACGATACTTGCTCTGCTCAAATCTATTGACCAGCGTAAAGGTCTTGTGTCTGAAGGACCCATATTCTATCCTCTTAAATTTGAATCAGCAAACAGGCTTACTGCAATAGCTGAGTCAGTGAGACCATTTGCATGCTACGATTGTGTTTCTCAGATGACACATCCTCCACCATTACACATGCATGGAAGTAATTTACTTGTTCGAGCTGACATTGAGGATGATATTGGATGGAAATTTGGACACACGCTGGCCGAGGACCAAATGTTTGGCTATAAGGTTTATGAAAAGTATGGTCAAGGATCAATGGGGTGGCATGGTGGTATATTGCTTGAGCAACCCCCGCTGAACCTAAAGGATCATTTCTTCCAGAGGAGGAGGTGGTTTTTAGGAACAATGCAAAATCTTGACAAATTCCCGCGTTGGCACAGGTACAAGGTCATGTTCAAATCAGTTACTCTTTTCCTCGGCTTTGCATCTGGAGTGGCATCAACCGCTCTAATGATACAATCCTACGTTCTTCCACTCTTCTCTGTCTCGATGTACGAGCTTGGGACGATAAACTCTGTGATTGCATTGCTTCCCAGCAATCTTCCAATCGTTTCGGCGTTTACTTCGATGATGGATTCGTCATTTCTAACTATAATGCCTATTGAATTTGCGACTACTGCAATCCTGCTCTTCGCATCACTAGTCTGGCTAGGTTCATATCAGTTGGGATTGTTTCTAAACTTGAGGTACTCAAATATGAAGACATCTAGAAAAATCCTTTTACATTTACAAACTCTATTTCTGTGCCCCGTTTTAGGACTTATCGAAACATTTCCAGCTTTTTGGGCCACAATAGAGTATAGCGTTAAGAAAAAACAAATGTCACAAACAATAAACATCTATGATTTTTACGTTGTAAACAAGTGAGAATATCTTGATCTTGTTATTAGCAAATATGACTTATCAGGTCAGCTTGTGCACCTTTGGATATGAAAACGGCAGGTCCGACCATGTGGATAGATTATCTGCAGTATGCTAGATCAGATATTTTCACGCGAAATGCCCTTTGCTACTCCCCCCTCTCTAACTTAGATCTTTTCTTGAGCCTCTTGCGTCTGCACCATATGATACCTTAACAACTTTGAGATCTTCTGCTGCCTCTACATTCTGATGAATATCCCTTGCCTCTTTGACTAGGGGTGAAATCTTGTCATATCGCGCACTGAAATGAGTGAGTACTAGTTTGTCAACCCTTGATTTTTTTGCTATTGTCGCAGCCTCAGTTGCGGTGGAATGACCATTCTCAATCGCCTTTTTTTGCTTGTCAATGCTGTAAGTGGATTCATAGACCAGCACATCACATTCTTTGAAGAACCTAGCTAGCTTGTCCGTCGGTCTTGTGTCTCCCGATATGCCTATCTTCCTACCTCTGCGTGGCGCTCCGACAACACGACTTGATCTTATCATCTTGCCCTGGTAAATGATGTCCTCTCCATGCTGAAGCTTTCCATATAGGTTCCCCTCGGGTATTCCGAGCCTCTTAGCCTCCGTCACATTAAATAGACCTGGTCTATCATATTCCTCCAAACAGTACGCCAAAGAAGGAACAGTGTGGTGACCTTCGCAACAGGATACCTGATAGTCCCTTTCTCTCACAATAACTCCGTCTTTCTCTATCTTACTTACGGTTATATCGAATGTGAGCCTGAAATTTATGATACGCATATTCTCCCTGAGGAATTCTTCAACTCGCGGCTCGCCATAGATCTCAATGCTCTTTTCTCTTCCTTGAAGGTCCATTGTCTGTAGGAGTCCTAGCAGTCCTACGCAGTGGTCCGCATGCATATGGGTAATGAAGATTTTCATCTTCTTATTCATTCCAAGGCCCGCTCTGATAAAATTACGTTGCATCCCTTCGCCGGCGTCGAAAATCAAAAGCTCTCCGCCTCTACTGAGCGCAATTGAAGACAACCCCCGCCTAATAGTAGGAGAACCTGACGATGTTCCAAGAAAAATCAGCTGCATATCAACCATTTGGCGCGCTTTATAATAATGATGACCAAATTTATGCTAATACCGAGAATTGAGCGCTGATGTTATTTCCGGACTCAAGTCAACCCTCGAATGTTCTCCTGGGACTGAATTTGTGGAAATGATATCATGAACGCCTGCAGACTTGATGTTTTGAGCCGCGTCCTGAATTAATAGCGCGTGAGCACACATTGCATATATATTGCGTACGCCGAGCTTGTGAAGAACTTCTGCGGCTTTAATGATGCTGCCGCCCGTGCTTATTATGTCGTCTATCAATATCGCATCCCGATTAGAAATGTTTAGGTCAACCCTTTCATCTATGCTTACCTCACCCGTAACTCTGTGACGAGATTTTTTGAAAGAAATGAAATCTATATTAAGATGTCTAGCAAATTCCTTTGCTCTGTGGATTCCGCCCGCATCGGGTGAGACTGCAACGGGATTATGCAACTGCATCCTAGTCGCATAGTCTGCAAGTAATCGAACCGAGGAGACATTTTGAATGCTCCCAAAATATGACATGGCAATCTGACTGTGTATGTCCACCGTGATGACATGCTTAAGCCCTACTGCTTCAAACAATTTCGCCACCAAACCAATGCTCACTACCTCTCCTTCCACAAAAGCCCTATCCTGACGAGCATAGCCAAGATACGGAATCACTGCACACACATCACGTGCGCCATCGTCCGTGCACTTTTTTGCCATCATCAAAAGCTGCATCAAGTTCCTGTCCGTCGGTGGATGGGTTGATTGTACAATAACGCAATGACTGCTGACCTTGCCAAGTCTAATACTGCTCTCACCATCAGAAAATATTCGTAGGCTGGCTACAACCAATTCGGCGGAAAGTCTCTTTGCGATATTATTGGCAAGATCAAAAGATCCTGGCCCTGTTATCACGGATATCCCATTCAATGTTTCAGACAAGAAGAACATTGCATCCTAAATATCTATTCTCAAGGACTACGACTGTTCCAAATACCCAGCGATCTTCAGAAATCTCATTATTTTCTGAATCAGAGAAGAGAGAGATCACACATTCATTGATGATACATTCCTGCAAACCCTATCTCGGCTGTAGGTGAGTAGTAATTCCTCTTTTCCTGTCTTTGCGAATGAATAATTTGACCCTTCAATCATGCTGTTCAGGAACTGTAATTGCATGTATATGATTTCGGGAGTTTCATAATTTTAAATTGTAAACCGGGTAACAGATCCATTCTTAATGATTTCTGAAATCATGACTAAAATTTTGTTTGTGTCGATTCCGTAATATTTTTCAATAGTCCCGTCAAGCTTTCTTCTGGCCCTGTTCAGTATAGAGATGCAAATATCTTTCTCATCCTTCTCGTCATGCACAAATGCAGCGGCTACGAGTATAATTCCGTTCAGGATTTGCTTTTCGCTCCCTGTTGCATTTTTCCATACATATTCAAGCGCTTCGTGAGCTTCCCAATACCTTTCCTCGTTGAATAGTTCAATTGCACGAATAATAGCTTTGTCCTTCATCATGTGACGCTCTACAATCTCCTCATAATTCGCCATCGGAGCAATCGCCTGAAGCCTTTCGATAATTGTTCTTATATCTATATTGTCAGATATGCTAGTATCAAACTCAATGTATTTATTTGAAATACGAGCATCCCGGACATTAGCGTCGGGCTCAACAAGTCCCCTCGCCCTGTGAAGTAGGGGAGTGGCGTCTTTTGATGTATACGGCATTGTGTTCTGTAAATGCAACATATACCGTTTCATACAGTATAATGGTATCTTCCTGCTACAAAAATGAAACCCTATGGTAGCTAATCTTACAATAATTGCCTAAGGTAGGTCCATCAAATTTGCTTCATGGCCCAGACTATAGGACGTACTATTTGCTTCTGGCAAGAAGTCCCCCCTGACAACTGCAATAACATCTCATTTCTCCATCTATTTACTTTTGAGCAGCCTCTGGAAATTTATCTTCGGCTTAAGCAAAGTCCACTTTACCACAGGACTATATGTGGCCATACTTACAAGAAGATATGCAATCAAGCCCGACGACATGATGCTGGTTTGAAACAATAAATATCGGTAATAATTGCACCACGATAATGAATACTCTGAGTATCGATTTGCAGACTTATAGAAGGTTATCCTCGATTATGAACGATATGGCGCACATGGAAAGGCGCAACCTTAGCTACGATGATGTAATAAACCAACTAATAGACGTGTACCAGGAACGTCTGGCCCTAAGCGGAGAAAACGCAGGGGGTTAACCAAACTTAAAGCGCTGAAGCATAGGCTTGAGGATGAACCTTGCCTGCCTTTTTGAATTGTCCTGAAATCAGAAGTGTTTTCTTTGCAGTGGAAGCCAGTACGGTCTAAAAATTAATAGGCGTGTCATGCTACATTTCAAACGTAATGTCATACAGGATTCAGACGCTATCTACTTTTGCAGTGGCGCTTGTAATAATTTTCTCTTTTAATACGAGTGCATTTCCGACTGATAAGGACTCTGTAAAGATGATTGCCCACTCATCCTTCCTTGACTCTGAGGAAAAACTAAACGTTGTTGGAACAGTCAGGAATACAGGCAACTTGCCGGTTCACGTTACGATAGGGCTAAAAGTACAGGATCAAACCGGAAGTAGGATTGAACATCAGCAGACATTTGGTTCCACCATTTGGCCACTGAACGATTCGCCTTTCAAGTTCGTAATCGATTCCGGAACTGCAGGCCTCCCATTCATTGCAAGTGTAAAGGAAGTTGCAACAACACACATCACGGATATGATCATCCTTAACTACACTAGCATGGCCATCGGAAATGAAAAGGCTTTCATTGGAACGGTCACAAATAATGCTCCCTTTGATATTTATAACGTCAGTGTCTTTGCATCCGTGCGCGATGAGAATGCCAGCCAACTTGATAGTGTCAGAAGTAATGTAATTCCAGTTCTGAGGGCTAATGAGAAGCAACAATTTATCGCCTCTCCAGATGCTGCGATCAAGTCAAAGGTATACTATTATAGTTGCGCAGGACTTGATCTTGATGCTCCCATAACAACGATTGATGCCGGTGGCGGTGAGTTTATCGCTTATAATCTGTATGCGGCCGCCCAGGTAAACTCAATGCGATATCAAAATGAAACGGATAGCATAGTATTTGCAGTAAGACCTTACGGGCCCGCAGGTGGAACAGTAAGCCTGATGATACCACAATCATCACAGGATCCAAGGTTGACAGTGACCTTAGATGGCAACTTGCATAAATCTGACATAAGAGCAGACGGCAAGACAATTTATATCGACTTCTTTGTTCCACAAGGACAGCATGAGGTGCAAATTCAGAAAGTCACAGGTATGCAGCAGATTCCTTCTGCGCCTATGCGCTAGGAACAAGCTGTGCGACGAGTTTAGCACCTCAAGCAAACTTCGAGCGAGCATTTAAAATGCGCTAGTAACCTCAACATCTAAGTGCATTTTATACTAGTTGAGAAATCATCCGAAGGTC
>DATFCN010000033.1:0-5546 GCA_035253045.1 Nitrososphaera sp. | reverse complement strand
CCTGGGCAACCCTAACTCCCCAACCCAACCCAAGCACAGAGTTTGAGGCATGGTCTCGCTTCGTTACTAGCTCCTACTTCATGTTTACTCACTTGTTGGGTACTATGCTTGGCATTATCCTTTTGATCTTTGGTGTCATTGCACTTGGAGCGTATATTGCAAAGGGAGGACAACCTGGACGTCTAGCATTGGTAGCAATGGTCATCACTATTGCTGCTAACATGTTATTTTTGCCCATTACTGGATGGGCAGCCTTCGGCGAACCTGCTATCGGACGTGCTTTTCTATCCGGCTTAGAGGAGGCTATGCAAATTAATCCAGGTATTGACTTTATAGTGATCTTTTTGTTGTCCATTCCGCTTGCCTTCCTCGGTAACTTGCTCTTGGGTATAGCCATCTGGCGCTCAAGGACACTTCCAAAGTGGGCTGGTATTATATGGATAGCATGGGCGGTTATGTTTTACGTGGCTGGTGTCATGTATGGATTTTTATTTGCCGGTAGCAGTCCGCCGACGCAGCCTACAGGCTCTTTGCTTATGGCTATAAGCGGGGGATGGATAGTCTGGCGCGTTTTCCAGAGTCGATAGTTCAAGTTTTAAACTGGATAAACAAAGAAAATTTAAGCTTCTGCACTTGCTACTGAAACCACGTCATGACAAGAATTATTGTAGTTAATAATAGTCATATTCTGGCGTTATATATGAAGAGCAAATCCTCACCATGAGGGCAAAAGTGTTCAATATCGAAAAAACTTCAACGATAGATAGACACATGGTACCGAGAAACTCTGAGAACAGCTAAGAGAATAAAGATACAACAAAAAATAGCAGCTAGACTTTTTAAACAGATACAGACCGTAAATCTGGCGGGGTTTGCAAAGGTGCTGGTAGGTCACCCAGTGTATCATTGAGTATTCGGTCAATCCATTCATCTAACTCAGAGTCAAGATCTTCTTGTTCGTTTAAGATATCAAAGTCATTACCAACAAATGGTGGCAGTATTATGTTTGATTGATTGAGTGATTGATTGAGTGCATTAAAAGCATCACTAATCATAGTACTAGCATTTTCCCCCGCAGTAGTAGACAAAACTGTATTGTTCTCAAATATTTCACATTTCAAGTCACCCCCACATTCTACATCTAATCCATTTTCCGGACTTTGAGTTATCCTTAGCGAGCTTGTGTGTCTATCACTAGAAGAGTTATCCTGATCAATACCATTTGTTGTTGTTACTGTGACTGACTGTTCAGAGTCAAGCACTGTGGACTCCCCATATGCCACTGGTGCAGCAGCAGATAGAGAAAGTACCGTTGATGAAATAGTCATAGTCACCCCCATGAGAACCGTTACTACTATTGATGTTAATAGCATTTTTCTTAATGACGTTTTCATGTCTCGTTGGAGTATACTACGATTGCATTTCTTTATCATATAGATCCCAATTAGTTTCATGGTTCTATGACTTTAAAAATTTTTTTGCAACCGAAAGTAAATAACACGAAAAATGAAATATCATTATGTTAAAGTGCATATATCTAAAGGATAAGGCAGTTAGATAGAGGTATATCATGCTCACATACTATGTCAATAGTTCAAGTTTTACGCATAACCATAACCATAACCAATGTGTATGTATAGTCATAATTGAGCAGCAGCAATACTACCTCCAAAAATAGTATACGGTTGATCAAGGAGCCAAGAAATACTATGGCAAAAAAGTGTCTATCTCTTAGACAACCTTATGCAGAGCTGATAGTATCTGGCAGGAAAACAATTGAACTTAGAAAATGGAACACGAAGTTTAGAGGAGTATTTCTAATACATGCGTCTAAGACAATAGAGAAAGAAGCTTGCGAACTATACAATATTGACAACATATCTTCCCTAATTACAGGAGCTATTGTAGGATCTGCTCTGCTATGTGATGTGAAATCATATCAAAGCAAAGATGAGTTTATTGCTGATCAAAGCAAACATTTTGCAACGTCAAAATTCTCGGATCGTAAGTATGGATTCATACTTTCTGACCCTAAGAGATTTGACAAGCCAATTCCTCTAAGGGGACAACTAGGCTTTTTTGATGTAAGTATCTAGAAAAATACCGATTCTCTATAATCTATGTTGTTTTTGTAAGTTCAAGTTTGCTGGAGAAATAGTAATAACGCTGTCATTTCTCTCCCTACTGTTCTCCACCTACTTATCTTCTACTCCTCTTATTGAAAGAGCCAAGAAGGATCTGTTTTTAATTTCCTCTGTTTATTTGAGTCATAGGCTAGGCACTATTATAGCTTTATAGCTAGCTTTTTAGCTATTGGATTTTAGATGTCCTCTCTGCAATAACAGAATTCCCATAAGCAACTCAAACACCGAGAGAGCAACTAACACTAAACCATCATATCATTGTTACAGCCTTTGATATTATTATTATTTCATGTCTCTACTCTCACGTTTTATAGGGCGTTGCATCATCGAGGGGTATGTCTGACCCGATTTGGTAAGCCGGACGCTGCGACAGATAAACTGAGCAAATCTTTTTCTCCATCGGTAAATTCTTAATTCAATTTATAGTAGTAGACGATCAATTTCAGTGTAAATAAAAATTTTCTAAAAACTTACATATCAAAAGGTGCAAATGAAAGATTGCGTGAGCCTCTAAACTCAGAGACACTCACGTGATCGCATCCTCGCCAGCTGGTCTTCTTCGGGATCAGCTAGCGGGTTTTGTATCGATTCGAAGCTATCGCTTTTATGGATTTCATCGTAAATGTCTGGGACGTGACGCACACTTGACACTAAAGTAAGTCTATTCCTCAATATGGCAAATAGTATAACTGCGGAATAACTGGATTACGGGAAAAGGTCATACATACTCGTCATTGCTCAATTGATTAGGAGATCCCTATGCAAAATAGATAACAGCAAAAAATACACGACGTAACCTAGTGTCACAAGATAAGGTGCTAATATCACTGTAAGACAATAGCATTCTCTACCTGATCCAAATAACTGATCAAGAACCTCAGTTCTCAGAATTATAAAGAGAGAAGTCATAAATTGGGTTAGGCTTTAAATACATGATTATGCCGGAAATGCTTAAATCGACTTGTGCCGATAATTTATACTACGTGTGAGATCAATAGTAGCGGGATTTTTTGTTTTTGGAATTATTTTTACTAGTCTTCATGGAGGAAGAGGAGCCCCTCTACCACCTCCTGAAGAATTGCTGACTACTTCAACGGTTCCACTAGAAAATCTCTCATTAGCTCCCGGTGATTTCCTTATATTGGCAGACTCGACACCAGTTCCAATTGAATCAGCCCATGTAAGTATGAATGTACCATGTCAGGTAGCGGTAGCAGGAGCAGAAGAAGGTAATAACAGCAACAACATTACAACAAGTACTACTACCAATTCCACTCTAGGACCATCTTCAGATATCAAGATAATGGCAGGAGTAGCACCTGACCTAGAAACTGCTATTCCCGAATATGTAGATGGATTATCTCGACCAGAAATTGGCAAGTGTACATATCATGTACAATTACCACTAGATGTAGATCAGCAGGTAACAGATATATTAATTGTAAATACCGGTAACCAAACAGTGAATTTCAGCAGTGGCAACTTTGCAACGATTTCAACATCTACCGGTGGTTCTTTAATTTGAGAAGAGAGAGACTTCCTTCTCCACCTCTCTCTAGATCTAAGTTGTTAAAACCAGCTCCCTAGTTACTTAACATGCTGTGTCATCAAGCGTACTACTAGAAATTATATTGGCTTGACCCACTGTTGAAGTATGTACCGTCTGGACCAAAACATCGTCCAGGGAATTTCTAACACCATATAGAAACTGACACTGAACCCGCTCTAAATGTTAATCTTCTCATAACTCTTCTTTTGTTTCTGATTTTCTTTAAGCTAGATGTCACTCAGCTAATGTATATCTATTATCATGAATGATGCAGTCATCCCTTCCCTCTCTTGGAGTACCCGTGTCCCTTCTTCTTCTTATGTCAGCTTCGCATTTGAACTTTCCCCGCCGTTTGCGCGGAGACTGCTATTGTCATATTAATAGTCGTTGCGACTGCTCTCACGAGTATGGCGATGACCATGTTTAACATCACCAGACCCCAATTCCCAAGTCATCAACCCCACACCCACACCAAACAGTAAAGTGCCAAAGATCATTGCCCCGATATTCAAGGTGACCATGGTAACGAATATCAAGATCAAGCCTGGAAAGAAAGTAAAGATAAAAACCCGTGCTCTTACATCGTCGTTTGCCATTTTCTATGTTAACCTAGTCCCATTGTAGAGAATATCTCGCGTTATGGGCAGATAAGTAAATTTTTACTTCATTCTGTAAGATTGTACTGAATTACCCTTCTAGGGTGTTGTGTTTAGATTATGCTTTAGTAGGTAGTTGTAAACCTGCGTTGAAATTCCCTGATGAGAGTGTGTGTAGCAATAATACAGGCAAAACAAACTCTAAATCCAGTTATTTGCCCTTATATGTCTAGTACAGCTTTGCGTTCAAGAAATGCGAGATAAATTAGATCTCATACTGCATAATAGAAGTATAGTGGAACAATCTTGGCAGACATCTCATAATCTTGCTTCAAGTGGGTATTAATCTTATTTCATTAAACTTGAGCTAGAGAATGGGAGATAGAAGCCGTGTCGAGATTATGAGTCAGATACTTGAGGCAGTAAATGATGGGGACAGTTATTCAAAGAGTCAGATAATGTATAGAGCATTTCTAAACGCTGCTCTAACCAGACAATATGTGAACACTTTATTTGATAATGGCTCTTTCAGTCAGAAAACTGCCGTACTCTTTTATTTGCTTGTGGCAAAGAAGTGCTATGTACATTATCTGGGTTTTGCTAGCACCCCAGTTTGCTGCATCTAAAACATCACTTGCATTGTCTATGGAGCTCCTGTTTCCCATGCCCTTCTTATCCCCTCAACATGGTCATGTAATGCTATTAACCGTAGTACTGCAAAATGACTAAGGTAATGTCTAGATCTATCTGTCTCTTGACTGATACTGGTTTGCTTCTTTAGAATAAAACCTGGCACTAGGGTACGGGTAAAAGCACCTCTGTTTCCAAATTCTCTCTTTAGATTCTATACTTTGCAAATACATCTAATCTCGACCATAAGCTCAGGAAATGCTAGACGCTCAATCTGCACAATAGTGCTAGTCAGCACAGGATTGCCCGAGAAGACCTCCTGCTTGCATTTAACCCTTGCAGCAAACGCTGCATCCATATCTGTTACGAAGAGCACCTCATCTACAACGTTGTCCATAGTTGCGCCGTACTGTGCGAGCACCTTTTTGATATTGGCGTAAGCTTGGCGCATCTGTACTTCCATGTTTCCATGACCCAGGATATTGCCCTTATCGTCGTGACCCACTTGTCCAGAGACATAGACGGTGTTGTCAACTTTGACCGCCTGAGAGTAGCCATACTCTTTTTCCCATGGCATTCCAAAGTCCTTAGCGTCTTTGTCGATTGCCATTGTGCCTCTTGTAAACT